>JAJZFJ010000231.1 GCA_021805395.1 bacterium | reverse complement strand
GAGTTACCTATATCTGTGTTGTCTTCTTCTTCCTGCTTAGAGAAAGCTTCCAATTCAATATGATCAACTTCCAAGGTGTGATCGATCAACTCTTTAAATCTATCGAAGTTCATGTTGTCAGCATGATTTAGAAGGGAAATAGCTGCGTCTCTGGGATCTCTGCCAACACAGATATAGGTAACTCTGTCATCCATTGGCAGACCATCCAGCGGTGTATGGGTCTTGATGAAACGACGATGAGTTTGTGCCTCAAGCAGGTCGTATACCTCCTTTTTTGGCCGTAAATACATGTCTAACCACGGTGAATATTCTGTGAGTGACTTCTTTAAACTTGTCTTTTGGAATATAAGTAGTGCACATATCATCTGCATCCAAGTGGTACCACACTTGGCTGGTGTGCAGATGATTATATCGCCGTCTCTAAACCTGAAATCATCCCATCTAGCACTATCACACATAGATGTGCGATATCGGGCCCTTGGCATTTGCATTATGAGTCCTGTTCGGGAGGAGTTCCCTTCAATAAGATATCAAATATTCTACCTGAACAGAAAACTATTCTTGAAAGCTGCATATCCATACAGTTTTCTGAAACAGACACTTAATGATTTGGCATACTCGTTCAAAGAATTTGTACTTCAAATGCAAGTGAATTGCGATTAGCCAACTGAGACTTGGTAAATGTCACACTGTTGCCTTCAACTTTACCTATGCTTGAGCTGTGTATCTTCTTTCGTTTAGGTGGGTGCAGATGGATTACCAATTCTGCACCCAAGCTGCTGGAACTAAATAATACGTTGACTTTATATAGCCTTGAGCTATCAGCATGCGTACTCCAGCTGATGTTTCCAAATCTTGTGGGGCAGTTGTCGACTTTAATAACTTTACCGGGTAAAAACCACGAATCAGGAGCTGCTTTCTGAAGATGTATGACATCCTTATTGTTTTCTTCGTAACAAAGAAGCCATCGTAATCCCATTGTTGGCTGAAGAACACTGTTTACCACACTCGACCAGAAATAGGGATTGCCTTCGCCAGGCATGCCACCGGGCATGTAGGCATCCTCTGGTGAGTATCTGTTACCGGAGTCGGCTGTATAACAGGCAAGTGAATAGAGAGCTAGCAAGAATGGACGATAGTCATCCTGACGGATTCTAACTGCCAGAGTACCATGCTCCATAAAGTTTGATACACGGGAGACATCACCATCTGTTCCCAGACCCATGAGCTGCATACCAGCAATGTTTCTATGGATTAAATGTCCATTATCCAGTTCAGGCACACCCCAGTCTGCAGTGAACCAGTCCATCATAAAACGGTGATTTTCATAGCTGTTGAGATCCGTTGGATCACGATTAATATCATCGGTCCAAAACGGAGATATTTTGGCCGCTTTCATTGCAGGATTAAAGGCCTCAAGCGTCGCAGTCAGCGATCGTGAGATGCAGCCGTGCATCTCATTAGCGATTTCTAAAAGCTTTTCACTTTGTGTAGCATAATCCAGATTTTTGTGTTCTTTGGCTATCTCCCTCAGACAGTTTGCGTGCTCATAAATACCTCGCCACGTCCACACAGCATTCTGAAAATAATATGGATGCGATGTGGGTGTGTCGTTGTTGGGATTACCCCAGTCAGCTTCAGGAGAGCCCCAGATGAGTCCATAACGTCTGTCAGTTTCAGGGAAGGTTTGTTTACTGTACTGGTAGCGCTCAAGCAAGAAATTGAGCATCCTAGTCAGTACTGGCAGTCTCTTTTCAAAGGTTGTCAGGTCGCGCGTATAACGATAACCTCTTACTGAATTTGTTAATACTATCGCTCCATCCAATGGTGCTTCCACCTGATCCTGTGTATTATAAAGAAAGTTTCCATCTGGCAGGATATAGTTATCGAGATAGTACTGAAAATAGGGATCAGACTCAGCAACCAGCCCCCATAACTGCTGCGCCCAGATGAATTCATAATGTGCCACAGGAAATAGAGCATGACTGCGCTGCGGTATTTTGGTATATGCTCCTTCACCAATTTGATAGGTTGGCTTAAAGCCTTGATAACTAGCTCGACTGAGTGTAATTCCAGCTCTTGCGGCGTTCAGAAGCCAGGTATCTGGAATATCTACCTGCATCGAATTTGAGAAAAATGAACTCCAGTGCAACCATATATCAAGCTGGACATTATGGAACTGCTGGGGTGTGCAGTTCTGGTAATAATCCAGAAAATAGCTTCCATCAGTATCCTGATATAAAGAGTTATTTGGAGGATAAGAAGCTGCTATTTCTGAAGGAACAAGATATCTCACACGCGCAATTGGGGTGGGATTTATTCCGAATGGCATTATCACAATGGTTTCGTAACCACTTTTAAATTTGGTATTATAAATTCCTGTATCTGCTACCGGAAGATAGCCTCCAAGTAGAGTACGTTTGCTAAATCCAGCTACTGTTTCATATAATTCGGGATTGTTGCCAGGGGCATTATCCATAGGGTTTATGACATTCCCAACACTATCCGGTGCCCAGGCACTTTCGTTGTTCGATGAGTTGTAAAGTTCACGTGACTTCCCGTCTGCATCGAGGAACAGTGAGTACTCAGGACCACACTCCTCGTTTGAAACAAGTGTCCATCCTATATACTCTTTTCCTAGAGCAGCAACGTTCTCATAACATGGATCCTCGCCGGAATTCAAAATGGTATTTCCAAAAATATCAGGTCCTTTTTTGAACTGGGGAGCACGTTCAAACTCATGATCTCCAGAGGGATTTATCGGTCTAGGACAGATGGCTGAAAGTTTACCTACACCTTTCGGTATGGCTGCTATCTGGTTTCCCTGCCTGTCGAGATAAACAATCTTTCCTTGATAAGTGACATGTTTTTCGAACACAGCTAGTATAAGCCCAGAGCGATTGACATTGGTGATGTAATGCCATCCATCTACTGTTGTTCCCGGTTTTATATTTCTACCGAAGCCACTGATTGTAACTACCACATCGCTGTCTGTGATGTTCACTACCTGAGGCAAGGAAGTTAAACTTTTCTCTTCGCCAGGAAGCAGTAATGAGTAGTAGTTTGGTATACGTCCTGGTGGGAATTTACCATTCTGGAAAGTCGCTGCCTCTAATATTGCATGGGAGGCAATTTCAGACATAGCAAATGCAGTTGCACCGATTCCTTTTAGGAAAGACCTTCTGTCAATGGACATTCAACAACTCCTGCCTCAACACTGATTCTAGTAATTGAAGATTCTTATATACTAAGAATATCTTACCCGTGACATCTGCAGGTAGATAGAAGGCTATCAGAAATATGAGAACATTGTACGTTTTTGTTTGATTAGATCAATCTGCGTCGGCTGAGTATATTACCTGATTACGAAATTATCTTACTTCAAGTCCATCCGGGCTTTGGAACAGAATGCTTTCTAACTTAAAATAACGCTGTTATCATCAATTTTATAAGAAGGGGTTTCAATTCATGGCAGTTGAACGAATAACCGAATTGACCATAAAGGGGTTCAAATCTTTCAAATCCGTGGATTCATTTCCACTACACAGATTTAATGTATTGATTGGTGCAAATGGATCTGGAAAGTCGAATTTTATAGATTTTTTCAGAATGTTAAATTTTGCATTTGGTAGCAGCACAGGCAATTTACAGTTATATGCAGCAAGGAAAGGGAGAGCCAATTCTATTCTGCACTATGGCGCAAAATTCACGTTAAATTTAGATGGCGCCATCAAGTTTGATGGAGTAAACCAGTGGAGCAGATACTCGTTTCGACTTGGGTGGGGTGCTCCTGCTGAGTTGTTTTACGCAAGAGAATTACTCGAATATCAACGAGAGGGAAAAGACAGTTTACCACGCCAAAAACAGCTGGGTAGTGGACATTTGGAATCTGAAGTCCTGAAACAAGCAGACAAGAAAGAGGGCATTGCTCTCAGTACGGTTGCTAAAGTATTCAGGGACAGACATAGAGCAATCAGAGTATACCATTTCCATGATACGAGCGATGAATCCAGAGTGCGATTATCACAAGGAATGAATCGAGATCAATACCTGATGAGTGACGCTGGAAATTTAGCTGTGTTTCTGTACAATCTTAAACAGAATAAGACAGGTCACTATAGGAAAATACTAGAAACAGTTCAACTAGTTGCACCATTTATCGACGATTTCATATTAGAGCCGAAGCTACTGAATGAACAGTCTTTACTATTTCGCTGGAAGGATCATGCTGGAGATATATTTGGACCTCATCAACTTTCAGATGGGACGATACGTGCAATCGCTTTAATCACCGCACTACTACAGCCAGATGAGGCGATGCCGAGCATAATGCTGTTCGATGAGCCAGAACTCGGGCTTCATCCATCCGCCATACAGCTTATATCTACTCTTCTTAAATCTGCCTCAGAGAAACGACAGATTATAGTTTCTACTCAATCAGCAATATTAATCCGGAATTACCAGCCAGAAGATATCATCGTAGTCGACCGCTCTGAAACGGAAAAAGGACGAGGTGAATCTACACTTACAAGGCTGGAAACTGATCAACTGGCTGCCTGGTTGGAAGATTTCGATTTGGGTAAGCTGTATGAAAAAAATGTGACAGGTGGTGGGCCACTATGAATATCAATCTCACTATTCTTTGTGAGGGAGCTACTAAAAGATATTTTGTTGTCCAACACTTGGTCCTCATCTAAGAAAGTTAAATATCTATTCTAAACCAATTGATCTAGGAGGCAGTCAAACTATATTCTCATTTAAAAAGCAGATAAACAATGCATTTCGACCTAGAAGGCAACATGAGTATGTAACAACCATGATAGACCTTTATGGACTAGGAGACCTTCTTGATGGTGGTAAGAAACAAAATGAGACACCTGAAGAGATTGTTACCAGCATCGAAAACAATTTCGTAGATGAATTTCCCAATCCTCGCTTCGTTCCATACATTCAACTTCACGAGTTTGAGGCGCTCATTTTTGTAGACCTACGACAGATAAAGGTTGCTTTTCCAGATGAACAAATAGATGATGTTATTAATAGTTTGAATAGTAATGCAGGTAAAACAGAACCAGAGGAGATAAATGATGGCAACGATACATCTTCATTAAATCGGATAATCGCTGCAATTCAATCCTATGAAAATTCAAAATCTTCCTCTGGACCACAAATCGTTCATGCAATTGAACTCCCCAAATTGCGAGAGAGATGTGCTCACTTTAATAGATGGGTAACAATACTGGAGCAGTTACGCTCTGTTTAGTATTGTCCCGCTGATGATGAATTGATATAAACAGAATCAGCAAAGTTGTTATTATGAGATATAAACTAGTGCATAAATAGAAATGCCAGGTTCTCCAGAAGAATGAAAAATAGAGGAACCTGGCAACACGCATCTTTTAGAGAGTAACGTTTTGGACCTCAAAAGTGGTTACTTCGTAGGCGTACATATATGTCCAGAACGTTGTTCCACTCAGTGAAGTATCGCTATACTGTTGATAGAGGATGTCTGGGGTACCGTTGCCTGGAGTGCAGGTAGTGGACCAGCGAGTTATTGGTCCCTTGACACTTGCAAATTGAGACAGGTCATAGTTCACCCACTGGCCATTGCCCCAGTTAAATGTGATCACAACAAGTTTTGATTCTGCAGTGCTGTAAGCATAGATAGTATTGTTATCGTTGCCACCAAGTATCTCGAAACCCGGTCTTAAGTGCCGGGAAAACTGTGCCATGACATAGTATTTGCGTGTGGGAGATCCAGTCCATCCACTGGCTCTACTTGCATCAATCAGGCCCCAGCCACTTCCATCTAATGGCTGCCAGTAACACCACCCCTGCGGGTTTAGCTGATGCACATCAGCCATAATCGTGCCAGCGAGCTGAATTCCGCTGCTATCATTATCACCATACTCAGAACACCATAACTTCATGCTGCCAATTAGACTCCTGAGATTTGCTCGCTGTGTGAAATAGCCATCATAAGTGTGGGTATTAAATTTTTGCAGCCCATTGATGGAGGAACTGCTCCAGTCCTGCCAGGTCTGATATGATCGGGAGGTGGTGTTCTCATCGGCGGCTGTAATTGATGCGGGCCATCCGTCGGAGTTAAGATTCGACCATAATGCAGACAGCACCTGATTTTGCGTGCTTATGGTCATATTGCATCCTTCCTGCGAGCCAGGATAGTTCCACCAGCCAGAGGAAGGTTCATTAAACGGTTCAATGTATGAAACCGGTATTCCCCAGTTGTTTTTAGCATACTGCGCTACGGCTGCCAGATAGTAGGCAAAGCTATTATAGTTCCAGCTTTGAAGATTGTCGGCTCCACTGGAGTTACTACCCTGTGAACTGCTGTTATAGCACATCCACCAGGGTGGGGAGTTTGAAAAGAATTCGAACAGATTTGCCCCTCTGGCCAGAGCAAGCTGCATCATATTGCGCTGTTCTGCATCTCTTGTCCAATCCCAGCTGGAAGAATTCACATCCTGGCTTCCCCAGTTTAGCCAGTATGTCTGAATAGCAGCAGCATCAATTAAGTTTGGCGAAAGTAGTTCTGTTGATCCGCCATAGCTTGCTGGAAAATTTCCGGTTTGTGTGCCGTTTGAATCATTAGTAACCGAACCTCCCACACCGCCAACATTGTATCTGACTATATTGAAGCCTAATCCAGGTACCTGTGTCCCATTCCAGTTAACCCATTCGGTGGTATAGATCATATCAGCAAGGGTATTCGCGATCGAACTTAATCCCCACTCTTTTGCCCACCAGGCTAATGAGCAACCCCAGCCATCCCAGGAAGTAAGAATAGAGTTAGGGTTTGCGGACGTTGTGTAGTCTGCATGGGCAGATTTATCTACAAGCATTGTAGACAGGATCACCAAGGATCCCTGTTTCATGAAGTCTCTACGATTCATACTTGCACTCCTCCAATGAGAGTTATTTTGGTCAGCAAAAGTATTTGAGCAAGTATATCATAGTATTTATGATATGTCAACCTATTAATTTGATATCAATTGTAAAAATATTAACTATAAACGCATATTTGCAGGTTATTTATCTTCTGCCATTCAGGATGAACTTTGAATAAATCGCCACGTCTGTCATCTCTGTATAGTTTTATAAAATGTCATTCCGACACTTATTAATGTTGGAATCAATCCCTCCAGCTTCCGCGGCTGTAGGAGAAGGAGATTAGCTATGAGCGGAGGTGTTTTTAGTGAAGAGTATCAGCGTACCGCACATCTGCTTCGAAGAGCAGGTTTTGGAGCGGATCACGATACCATTCAGTCCTATGTACAAATGGGGCTGCAGAATGCTGTTGACTCGTTGATCAATTACAATCCAGATGGTAATCCTCTGGAAATAGTTGAAGACAGACTGGAAAATGACCAGCTTGGCAGATTTGACATCAACGGTCTACAGACCTGGTGGCTGAACCGTATGGTACACACCACAAACCCACTTCAGGAGAAAATGACACTTTTTTGGCATGGTCATTTCGTCTCTGCCTACAGTAAAGTCACCGATACCGCCTTGCTGTATAGACAGAACCAGTTGTTTAGAAGAATGGCTCTGGGAAATTTTAGAGACTTAACACTTGCTGTTTCCAAGGATCCCGCCATGATCTGGTATCTGGATAACCAGACAAATAGAAAAGGTCATGCCAATGAGAACTATGGAAGAGAGCTCATGGAGCTGTTCACACTGGGGATAGGGCACTATACTGAAGAGGATGTGCGACAGGGAGCAAGAGCCTTCACCGGATGGAGTTTTAACAGGCTGACAGGTGAATATCAGTTTATTCCAAATCAGCATGATGATGGTGTTAAGACCTACTTAGGGCAGACAGGGAACTTCAATGGAAACGATGTGGTGGACATCCTTATGAAGCAGCCAAGCTGTGCTCCCTTTATCTGTTCTAAACTATATAAATTTTTCATTCACGACAACCCGACTAGCGATGACATAAAACCATTTGCAGACACAATGGTCAAATCCAATATGGATATCAAACCTGTAGTCAGGCAGATGCTGCTTTCTGATGTTTTCTATTCACCCAAAGCAATGTGGCAAAAATTCAAAAGCCCCACGGAATTTGTAGTGGATGCCATTCGAATTACTGGCTCGCAGTTTCCTCTACGCTACACTCCGCAGTATATGCAGCAGATGGGACAGGAACTGTTCAATGCACTAAGTGTAAAAGGCTGGGACGGTGGTAAAACATGGATTAATACGAACACCCTCTTTTCCAGGTTCAACTATGCCATGACACTTGCGCGACTGGGAGAAGAGAACGATCCATTACTCGTTAAGATTGAGGATGTTCTTAAGAGCGGAACAGTTCAAAATGCTTCAGATGTGGTTGATTACTACACCGAACACCTGCTTCATAGAACGCTGTCTGATCAATCCAAGCAGGTACTGGTGGCGTATCTGAATGCTGGCAAGAACGGTAACCAGGAACCATTTGAAATCCCCAGTGGTGAACGCATTCCGTATCCTACTCTGATAAAGGTGCATGGAATGCTGCATGTTATGATGCTTACTCCAGAATTTCAAATTTGTTAAATTAATGGTAGTTAATAACTACTGAGGATATTACGAATGAGTACTTCACGTCGAGAGTTTATACAAAACGGACTTACATTTGTTTCATTAGGGATGACAATTCCCGCAGCATTGGCGAGGGCTTCTGCCGAGGTCTATCCTGGTGGTGCCTCGTCTTCAAGCGCTACAGGCAACATTCTGGTTGTGCTGCAGATGTTCGGTGGGAATGACGGGTTAAACACTGTTATCCCTTACACTGATCCGTTATACTACCAGAACAGACCAACTATTGGAATTGCAAAGTCTGATGTGCTTCAGATATCGGACAAGGTGGGCTTTCATCCTGCAATGACCGGCATGAAATCGCTGTACGAGAAGGGACACCTTGCAGTGGTTCAGGGAGTGGGTTATCCAAACCCAAATTTGTCTCACTTCCGCAGCACCGAGATCTGGGAAACCGCAGATTCAGTATCCGAGATTGTAGGAGAAGGCTGGCTGGGAAGATATTTTGATGATGACGGTCACTTGAGAGAAAATCCATTAGTAGGGATAAATTTTGGTGCCAAGGTTCCTCATACCCTGTATACAGATTATGGATCTGTAGTTTCGATGGAGAATCCTACTGCCTATCAGATGCAGGCAATCAACCCTCAACAAAGAACACCTGAACTGGATGCGTTCACAGCACTCTATTCGCAGGGCACGCTGGCGAATGACTATTCAGACCTCGTTCGAAAGATTGGGTCTGATGCGTACACAACAAGTAACAGAATTCAGGCAGCATTAAAAAATGAGATACAAAACCAGTCCGCTCGAAAAATGGGCAATGGTAATGCAAAGCTGTCTCAGCTTACTCAAAATCTCAAGTATGTTGCTGAGCTGATATCTGCCGATTTGGGAACCAAAGTATTTTATATTTCTACAGGAGGATTTGATACCCATGCCGGGCAACCTCCTACCCAGGCAAGATTACTCGCCGATCTGTCGGAAAGTCTGGAGCAGTTCTATTCAGAACTGGAGAGAAGAGGCTTACAGAACAAGGTAACGCTGGTTACATTCTCTGAATTCGGTAGGAGGGTGCAGGAGAATGCATCCAGCGGAACTGACCACGGTACGGCAAGCAGCCTGTTTGTGATGGGAGGGGCTGTTAAGGGTGGACTTTATGGACAGTATCCATCCTTGGAAGATCTGGATATGGGAAATCTGAAATTTAACACAGATTTCAGAGATGTATATTCCACCCTGTTAGAAAAATGGCTTGGAGTACCGTCCCAGAAAATTCTGGAGGGTACATTTTCTCCACTTCCCTTACTGAGTTAAATACGCAAGAGTAGAAGCTTCAAAAAGAAGTCTTCTACTCTTGCAAAAAATAATTTGACTAACCCCTTGTCAAATCTGGCTAACTGTTGTATAATCTAATTGTACACACGAAGCTGCACCGGCGCGGGGGGCGTACGGAACAGCGGAAGACAACGGACCAACTGATTTAGCTGGCCCAACAAAGAACAAGGCGAAACAACATCTGGGGGGATTGTTGTTTCGCCTTTCTCTTATGCGCCCAGTTTGTTCATTGTCATTTGATGCCTGTAGCGAAACATATTCTTAATATCTCTTGCCACAAAAATTCTGTTTACCAATTTTCCAATCAACCCCATCGGTAATTCATATTGAACAGTGTCTGTTATTCTTGTTACATTCGGTGAGATAGCTGCGAACTGGTGGGAATGAACCCAAGACTTAAACGGTCCATGTCCTTTAACCTGACTATCCTTGAATCCCTCTAACGGTGAATATTCAATGATTTCCGACCATAGCTGGATTGGTATGAAATTGAACTGTTTGACCTGAATTTTGTAGACTGCTCCCTTGCACATAGGAGTACCCTCCCCGATAAGTTTTGCATGCTTTTCGGGGGGAGTGAGGATGAATAAAGAGTCTATAGTGTTGTGAAAAGCCCACACCTTATCTAAATCTGCTGGTATGTCAATAATAAACTGCATTTCAGGCAATCACACATCTCCCACCAATAGACTACCGGGTTTAGCCGATACTAGTATTATGATTCAAATCGTACACTGGAGTTATTAATACATCATCCGGCTGTGCATTACCATGTAAAACCTGCATCAATCTAACTGTTATAGGCATGCTGAAAAGTGTTTCACCACAACAGTCACAGATTTCTGCAGGAACATTTCGTACAACGGCCCTGGGCAAATGAGCATCTGGAAGAGTGAGAACAATAGTCACAAACTGATATTGTCCGCCACATGCACATCTCGAGTGTAATCCTTCTGCATGACCTTGGTATGCTTCCACAATCTTGCCTCCTGTTTGCAAGGTGCCTCCGCGGTTAGGGCCGACGCAGTGCGTTCCCGCTAGAGAGTTATCCGTAAGTAACGGTTAATTAGTCACATTATGATTGCAATATACAAAAACAGGTCTAGTATAGTTACGGTATTTTGCTGTTAATCAGCGCAAAACCGGTAGATATAAAGAAAATATCCATTATGTTTAATATCAGGTTGTACTAGAAACGGGAGCTGGTCCTACAACCTTCTCAACTCTGGCTAAAAGCTCATCGATAGCCATACCCTGTTTAATAGCCAGTTCCAACAGCATCTGCTGCTGCATCTGTTGATGATACAGCATCATTTCAACCTCTTTTTCGGCTTTCTGATTTATCTCAAAATCGCTCTGAGCACGAATTTCACTATGACGTCCCTGTACTTCCTGCCCAACCATAATGAGTGGCATGAGTAAAATCTGAATAACGTTACTGATAAGGAGATATGCAACAAACGCTGGGAACGGATCGAACGCCTTCAGATGAAGACTAGTGAATTCTGTAGCAACAATATTGTATCCACACCAGAGAATTGTCCATATAAGTATAAGGAAGAAGAAACCCATAGAACCCACTTTGGAAGTTATTTTAGCAGCCAGTTTATCCAGAGGAGATAAAGAATCCAGATAGGTTTGATTCGGATTGACAATAGGTTTTCTGTTCTTTTTCCATTCATGAAGCAGATGTGGCAAGTGTAAAGAGTGAACGGATGATGCAGAGGGTGGGGTACTATCTGGAGTCTGATTGTCCATTGTTACTGGTCTCCTGTTTTAGTTCCAGTTATTTGCTGGTATTTATAATATTCTTGTAATTATTTTAAGATTCCTGCTTCTAAATAAAGGAGAAATGTGTCTCTAAGGAGAAATATGTAAGGTAAGTACACTGGTCTGGCACTATTTGGCCGTGTCCTCGAGAAAGAACAGAGATACATTTGATAAGGAGGGTTACCATGCAGACGGAGACTACGTCAACAACGGCAATGGATCCCGCGCTGTTCAGCGAGGCGATCCGTTTTTTCTACAGTCAGGCTTCTGATGCTCTCAAGCAGTTGCGTGAAGCTCGTAAGAGTGGAAGAATTGATGAGGATACTGTATCCCCTGGACATTTGCAGGATCCCGAAATATTCGACAGCCCCATTCCTTCCCTGCGCATTCATCTGAAATGTGTTAAAGAGCTTGAAGAAGATTTGAGAGAAGTAAGAGCACATCTTTTGGATTATGCTACTGGAGCCGCTCCAGCCAACCCGGATGACCCTTATGTTCTCCATCAACTTTGTGTCCTGCGAAGTATGATGGAAGCCATATACCGAGTCCATTTTACAGTTAAAGGAGAAGTAGGAAGAGCAGCCACAGGAACACCTTTGGCAATGAGTATGGATGACTTAAGGGCATGTGGTGCATTTACCCATGAAACAACAGTATATGAGGCTGTTGTCCCTATGCCAACCAGTCGGCCTGTATAGATTTGGTATAACTGCTTTACATTCATAATTGAGAACCTTGTACCACCGTACTGTTCTTGCATCCATTCTGATAATGACTCAGATGTAATTGCATAATTATGTTTCTAAACTATTGCTTGTTAAGCTGGCTGAGTCTTCAAGGCTCAGCCAATTCTCTATACAAAACAGCTGCCTTGCAGCGAAAGTTCCCACTGCATTAACATTTTTGATAAGTATTTACTTATGTGCTCACAATGCATCTAACAATTGGCTGTGTGGCTAAGCTTGAGATCTGATTTTTATGGGTGTACATGTTTGCGATGACTGGTAGGCACAAAGTGCCACTTCGGTAGCTTTCAGACCATCTAAACCTGAAACTTCAACTTGTTTACCCATAGCTAAGCTATTGACGAATGAGTCAATTAGTCCGTAATCCATATTCCCACCCCAGTTATGCCAGGATATATTGTGACTCCTGTTGGAATACTGAACCAGATTCTGACTGAACATATCCATCGAGATCGTTCCACGGTCTGTAATTACCTCTAGTGTAACATCTCCCCATGTTGGAAAAGCCATCGGTCTAGACCATGATGCATCCAGGGTTGCAAATACTCCTGATGGAAACGTCATGCTAATGAATGAAACATCGTCGAAATCCTGATGCTGAATACCATTACTTATCTCGGCATATACCTCGCTCACGTCTTCCTTTAGCAGCCATCTCATTAAATCAGTAACGTGAACAGTATGATCAATGGTAGCCCCTCCTCCAGAGAGAGGCGGGTTACAGAACCATCCACCGGGATTGGAGCCTCGGTTGGTACCTCTGAATGCTAAAATCCTGCCAGATTTACCACTGTCTATCATCTGCTTCAGTCTTTTCATAACAGGAGAAAACCTGCATGGAAAGGCCGTCATTAACTGCACGCCATTTGACTTGCAAGTCTCTATCATAAACTCTGCATCCTGAATGGAAGTGGCTAGCGGCTTCTCGCACAGTATATGCTTACCTGCAGATGCTGCTAATTCGGTGAGCAGTTTGTGATGCACATTCTCGCTACCTATGACTACAGCGTCCAGCGTTGGAACGTCTAGCAGCTCCTCATAACTTCGGTATGCACTGCATCCCAACTGTGATGCCAATTTTTCTGCCCTGTTCATATCAGCATCCGCTACGCCAACGAGCTCACAGGCAGGATTACTCAGAATACAGTTAGCATAACTGTAAGTATGCATATGAGCAAATGATAATATCCCCATCCTGACTGGTTTTGGCGTGACCGACATATTAACCTTCTTTCAAGTGACAATTCGATAGTGCTGTGTCACAATAAGTACTGTCACTTTATTCATCTTACATAGATAATATTCCTTCTGGAGTACTGTTTTGCGTATTCTGTTAACCAATGATGATGGCTTCGATGCTGAGGGTATATACACTGCCTGGCAGGTACTTTCGCAATTAGGAACTGTGTTCGTGGTTGCACCAGAGCGACAGAGAAGTGCCGCTGGCCATGCAATTACTCTGCACAAACCACTTAGATTAATACCAGCTACTCTGCATACTGGTATGTCTGGGTACATGGTGAATGGCACTCCAGCAGATTGCGTTGCGCTGGGTTATGAAATTGTGATGGAAAATAGTTGCGATCTGGTGGTTTCAGGTATCAACTCTGGTGCCAACCTTGGCTGGGATCTGACATATAGTGGCACCGTTGCTGCAGCTATGGAGGGGGCAGTTGCTGGCATTCCTTCCCTTGCGATTTCCCTTGTACTGCATGGGGAGAAAAGAGTTCCAGACTACACAAATGCATCGCAAATACTTAGTCAGGTAGTGAATAATCTGGAAGAGTTCCCACTGCAGGAGCATACATTTCTGAATATAAATGTGCCTAATATTTCCGGGCTAGACCATTCAAGCGTGAGATATACCCATGTTGGCCGAGTGAACTACAGTGATCGATTGGTGAAAAGAAACGACCCTTCAGGGAGACCTTATTACTGGCTTGGGGGAGTACTAAGTAATCATAATCCGGAGCCAGGCAGCGATGTGGAAGCAGTTTCTCAAGGGTACATCTCGATTACACCTGTGCATTTTGACATGACAGACTATACACAGTTAGAGCGACTGAAGCAGCGTTATAGCAGTTAAGCGATCGTGTCTTTCTTGTAAAGTAATGAAGGACTATGAAGCCGATGGTATCTGAAGTATCCAGACCAGTACAAAAAAATTTAGACTAATTTTACTTTTTCAAAAGTATCATAATTCCGTTGGTTGCATATTGTTGCGACCCACATCTGACCATGGATGGGCAGAGTGATAACGTGTCAGGAGAAACTGAAGCTTCATGGATGATAGAAAAATGCTGCCAGGTGTTATGCTGGCAGTGACTGCAAGTATGTCTTCCCGGTTATTACCCGGTAAGGCTTTACTTCCTCTTAACAACACCACAGTTCTGGAACAGGTTGTGAAACGTATGCGGACTGCCTGGGTCGGCGCAGACCCAGTAGTGGTAACCACCGATTCGCCTGCAGATGCGCCAATCCGTTATCTTTGTGCATGCCAAAACATCCCATGTTCTGCAAGCAGCAACGATCTGCTGGAAGCACTTCTCGTAACTGCCAGACAATATGAGGCTACTGCTGTTGTGCGAGTTCCTGCATGCGATCCACTGAGTGATCCAAAGATGGCATGGGCAGCAGGATACTTTTTGCAGGATTCTGAAATGGACTTTGCTACAGTTCAACAGCTGCCAATAGGTGGCGCAGCAGATGCATTGAGTGTATCAACAATATCAGAACTGCATAATCAACTGATAGACCCTATTCTGAGAAACAATTTCACATCCTATCTGCTGTCAGATAGAAACCGGTTTGACTGTGCACTGCTGCCAGCCCCTGTGAGATTGCGTTATCCGGAACTGAATCTCAGGCTTGTCACGGAAGAGGATTTCTGGTTACTGAAACAGTTGTTTTCACTAATCGCAGAAGATGAATATGGAGTGGTGTCACTTGAAAGTGCAATAAAGGCTGTGTGTAACGATAGCAGGCTGTTAAGGCAGGCTAATCTTGGTGATACTCTGGTGTGTAGGGCTGCATAGATAACATCATTTGCCGACAAAGATACACTGTCCATATAGTGTTGAAATATCTATCAGCGTGCGCATCTGTTCTGATCATAAATCTGAATTAACACTCTACTGTCATTTCGGGAAACGACAGTAGAGTGTGCTCTTTTGAGGAAATACTGTATCATCATTGATTACTTGAAATGATGTATAGTTCAACAGCAATATCCTATCATACCAATATGTTAGTTAGTCTGCTGACATTAAACGGCTGTGGAAAAACAACAATTTCCAAAGTTTGAAACCTGATTCCCGTTCACCACGTAAACCCGTTGTATTTCAAATACATATATGTGGAGGGAAGAATGCTTACACACATTAGGGTTTTGGGCTATTTACACATTTTAATCCACTCACTTCTGATTATTGCAGGAATTTTCCTAACAGTCACTCCAGCACTTCTTGCAGTTCCCTTGTCCATGTATTTTCACTTGCAAAGCTTCGCGTGGCTTGGCTTCCTTATAAGTGCCTTTGGAATACTCATTCTTGCCATTTCGCTGCCTGGAGCACTTGTGGGTCTTTCTTTGATAAACCTTAAACCGAGGGCAAGAACCTATGGCATTGCAATCTCGATACTTGATATCATTATGCTAAACCCGGCAAGTATAGCATTAGGCGCATATGGATTGTTTGTGCTTTTGAATCCTGAAACTGAAAGAATATTCCAGGGATTGGCATAGACTGTTTTAATTAGTCAATTTATATTCCAAGAGTTTCAAAAGTATGTGTCAGCTGAGCAAGATGATATTCCATATCAAAGGCGTGGTCAAGCTGCTCTTTTGTAAGTCTTTCAATTACAACAGGGTCGGCTGAAACCGCTTCCCTGAAGTCCTCACCTTCCCAGGATTTTGCTGCATTTCGCTGTGCAACGGTGTAAGCTTCCTCTCGAGACAGCCCTGTTTTAATGAGTGCAAGCATTATCTGTTCAGAGAAGACGAGTCCGCCCATCTGCTGGAGGTTACGAAGCATATTTTCTGGGAATACCACCAGACCTTCAAGAATATCTGTAAATTTCCACAACATCCAGTCACATAATGTTGTGGTATCTGGAAGAATTACCCTTTCAACGCTGCTATTCGTGAGATCTCGTTCATGCCATGTAGCCATGGATTCCAGCATAGGAATGAGGTTTCCCCGTACAACCCTTGCTAACCCGGTGACAGTTTCACTGTTCCACGGATTTCGCTTGTGAGGCATGGCTGAAGAGCCTTTTTGACCTTGAGAAAACCTTTCCTGAACTTCCCGGATCTCTGTGCGAGCCATATTCCTAATTTCAGTTGCAAATCTTTCTAATGATGCTGCTAGTATTGCTAGAGTAGACATAACCTGCGCATGCCTGTCACGAGTAATTATCTGAGTGGAGATGGGTGCTGCTTCTAATCCCAGGAGAGAGCATACGTACTGCTCTACATCAGGGCTTATGTTTGCATGGGTACCAACTGCTCCAGAGATTTTGCCCACACTGATAGATGCCCGAGCCTGCTCTAATCGCTGAACATTTCTGTTCATCTCATCCAGCCATGTAGCAAGTTTAAAACCAAACGTGATGGGTTCTGCATGGATTCCATGCGTTCTGCCAATCATAACAGTCTCGCGGTGTTTTCGCGCCTTCACTTTTAGAACGTGAATTAGAGTTTCCGCGCGCCCCAGAATTTGAGTGAGTGAATCTCGCAGTAACATGGACAGAGCTGTATCTACTATATCGTAGGAAGTTACCCCGTAATGGACGAATCGCCCCTCAGCACCTAAATCTTCCGTAACGTTCTTTACAAATGCCATTACATCATGCTGTGTCTCTTTTTCGAGTTCAGCAATCCTGTCAAGATTAAACGATGCTCCAGAGCGAATGGCATCTGTAGTGCCTTTCGGAAGCTGATCAAAATGTTCTAATCCCTGACAAACAGCTATCTCTACATCCAGCCATCGCTGGGTTTTGTTTTGTGCACTCCATATTTTTCGCATTTCTGGAGTTGTGTAACGTTCTATCATCTATCTCTCTTTTAAAGTGGTATCAAGAGCCTGTTTGAGACTATCATAGACCGAGTGCAGGCTCTCTGGAATCACTCGAGTATCGTTAATAACCGACATGAAATTTGTGTCGCCATTCCATCTGGGTACAACATGCCAGTGAAGGTGAGATGCAATCCCGGCGCCTGCACTTCTGCCCATATTTAACCCACCGTTGTATGCCTCTGGCTTCAGTGACAATGATAGCACCTGAATGGATAGCCTGGTGAGATGCATTATTTCAAGCATTTCAGCATCGGAGTATTCATTTAGAGTGGAGGTATGACGATAGGGAACAACCATGAGATGGCCGTTGCTGTAGGGGTAGGCATTGAGAATAATAAAGGCGTGAGCTGCCCGGTGAAGTATGAGGTTTTGCCTGTCAAATTCGGAAGACATAGAGGGGAATGCGCAGAAAATGCACTCCTCCTTTTTATCTGCATTTCGAATATAATCCATTCGCCAGGGCGCCCAAAGCTGTTCAGACATGAAAAACCTCAAAAGATCTATTTCAGTCAGATTAGTCTACCCCATGTTTGGTGGTAATGACTGCTCTTCTGGTGCACGTTACACAATCAAGTAGTACTCAGCATGAATAATTATGATTGCATAGTGGGGAAATTGGCAAAGTTTTTATTAGAGAAAATTATTGCTTTCATATTTGACCCTGACCGTGATATTCTGTGTGAGTTCATTTTTGATTACTTGTGAATTCATGATGAAAGTTTTATTGATTGCTATGATACAATATCTTTATGTCACAACTAACATCAGAGCAGTCGCAGTTAATTGAATCGGTTAAGCAGATGAGTGGTGGAGTGCCATGCGAGCATCACTGGATGCTGGCTCTTATCGCACAGCATAGAGAGCTCGCGGAATCACTGGCTCCTGATCTTCACGCTGAGACACTGGTACATGAACTTCATCAGGATCTGATTAACCAGAGATACGGTCTACTGATTTCTGAGGAGGTGATGTTAAACCGGGCTAAACGACAGGCATTCACCGAGGGCAGAGATACCCCCACAATTGATGATCTATGTGCAGCAATTCTTACATCCAGCGGTTTCCTTCTAAGGCGTGTTGAGCGTGTCAATCCCGATTTTAAACCAGGTACATCCACGCTTAAACGGTATGGAAGATGTTTAACAGATGAAGCGGCTCAGGGCAAACTTCCAGAGATAATGGGGCGCTCGAGTGAGATGCAGATTCTGGTGGAAACTCTTTGCAGACAAACGAAACGTAACCCTGTGCTGATTGGTCCGGCTGGCGTGGGGAAAACTGCGATCGTTGAAGGTTTAGCCATTAGAATAGCGAAAGGCGAAGTGCCGCTGCCACTTCGCGGGGTGTCACTTTGGTCAATTGATCCCCAATCACTTGTCGCCGCTTCTGGAGCCAATTCAGATTTTGTTCGGCAGGCTCAGGCACTCATTCATGAAGCAAGCCAGCCAGGGATTCTACTTTTCATCGATGAAGCACATGCTATTGTGGGAGCAGGTGGACAGGAGGGGCGATCTGACCTTGCCACTTTGCTTAAGCCCGCACTGGCACGCGGGGAGATGGCGTGTATAGCTGCTACTACCGACGAAGAGTACAGACGTATTATTGAGCCAGACCTCGCGCTGGATCGTCGGTTCCAGCCAATCCGTGTCCAGGCTTTAAACCCTCAGCAGACACTCAGCCTGCTTATGGTGAAGCGCGATCTGCTAGCCACAAGATGCAAGGTAGAGGTGAGTGATGGTGTACTTAAGCATCTGGTCGACCTCGCATCCCATCACATGCGAAACAGACAGTTTCCAGATAAGGCAGTAGATTTGCTTGAGCAGTGTGTTGCCCACGCGATGGCCTTGGAGAAGAGCAATGTTGATGAGGCAGATGCGCTGGAAGTGGTGCAGAGAATGGTTGGAATGCCCATGGATCTGGAGGCTGGGATTGAAAGGCTCCGGCTGTCGCTGCATGAAGAGGAGATCCTGACGGCAGCAGATACCGATGCGCTTCTGCACAGGCTGCGAATGAGCCTCAGTGGACTGGATATGCGCCCAGAGAGACCCAACGCCACTGTCCTGCTCATTTCTCATGTAGCGCACCATGCAGCCCGACTGGCTGAACTTGTGGCAGAGGCTCTGTATGGTGCGGCAGACAGAGTGGTAGCGATTGATCTTGGCAGGATGCTTCAGCCTCAAGACATCACGCTGCTGCTGGGTGCACCACCAGGATATGTAGGCTTTAACGAAATGCTGGCAATTCATCGGGTTGCACAGATGCCATGGTGTGTTCTGTATCTCCAGAATGTAGACCAGTGCCATCCGCAAATACGTGATGCTATCCTTCAGTCCATCAAATCTGGACTCATGGTGGATGCAAGAGGCAAGAGAATCTATCTGTCTGATACAGTTGTTATACTGACTGCCGATGGCGGATCTGGATCAGAGAGAACGGTTGGTTTACGAACGAGAGGTGGCGAAATTGATTCTCGTGCGATAGCTGAACGTGCACTGGATGAAGATTTTGTTGAGCAGATGGATGAGGTATTTGCACACTCTCAACATGGCCCGGGTGGGGCAGGGGAAGCTTCCTGTGGACGTATTCTGGCAGATTTGGCTTCCCGATGCGCATTGAGATCAATCTCGCTCTCATGGGATGAAAGTTTTCTTCAATGGATGCTAGATCTGCAGCAGGTGATTGATCATCCAAGAAAGTGGGAGCGGGAAGTGGAAGAGAATCTCAGCTCTCTTCTCTCGCCATACCTTCAAAATCACAACGCAGTTACCCTAACTCTCACATGCTGTGCCTCGTTGCCTTCAGTGATTGAACACACTCCTGTC
>JAJZFJ010000072.1 GCA_021805395.1 bacterium | reverse complement strand
GTCAACACTGACCGCCTTGCAGAAGAACAGGAACGTGGTATGACCATCGACCTGGGATTTGCCCCTCTTAAACTGCCGGATGGGAATATTGTGAGTATTGTGGATGTTCCAGGTCATGAACGTTTTCTGAAGAACATGCTTGCTGGATCTGGTGGCGTGGATGTGGTGCTAATGGTGATCTCTGCAGAAGAAGGGATCATGCCACAAACACAGGAGCATCTGGATATTCTCTCACTGCTCAATGCTCAGGAGGGTGTTATTGCGCTCACTCATTGTGATACCGTCGAGAAAAGTCTGGCAGACAAAGTAGAGCAGGATATCAGGTTACAGGTTTCAGGTACGTTTCTGGCAAAAAGTCCTATTATTCATGTATCCGCCGTCTCTATGCTGAACATCAAAGCTTTAATCAAGGCACTCCATGCAAGCGTCAGTAGAGTGAAGGAGAGAAATGCAGATACTCCATTCAGACTTCCTATTGATCGAGTATTTACCAAGCCTGGATATGGAACTGTAGTTACAGGAACACTGGTAAGTGGAACCCTCAGGATAAACGATACTGTTTCCCTTCTTCCTTCTAACATAACGGCTCGAATTCGAGGTTTGCAGACAAATAACGTGCCCGTGAAAGAGGTCTATGCAGGTTCTCGGGTTGCTGTGAATCTGACAGGCGTTGATTTAAAGAGCATTCATCGGGGAGAAGAATTGTGCTGTCCTGGAGTAATTCAATGTAGTAATCGATTTGATGTTCAGTTGAGATTCAGACAGGGTTGCTCTCAGGAGGTCAAAGAAAACACTCGTATTAGACTTCACATGGGTTCAGCTGAAGTCTATGGACGTATCAAATTAATTTCCACACAGGAATCCTCAGGCAATGCAGAACCATATCTTTTTCAAATCGTAACCGAAAGAGCGCTCCCGTGTATGCGTGGTGATCGATTTATTGTCCGCTCCTTCAATGAAATGGTTACATTTGCCGGTGGTGAAATTATTGAGCCCCATGCAGTAAAGCATAAGGTGAACGACCCTATGGTGGTCGAACGCCTTAATTTGGGCCTACAGAGAAGCCCGCAGTCGATATTGGAACAGCATCTTCTAAGTACAAATATCTTCCAGTCTCCTGATCGGATATCCTCCTCCCTTTCGCTTACACCTGAAGAGTTCCATCAGGCTGCTGCCATCCTTCAAAATGAAGGCAAGATAGTATATCTTGACAATTCATATTTGCTGCATCAGACACAATTAACTCAACTCATCGAAAGACTAACTTCAGTGATAGATGCCTATCACGCCAAGTTTCCATTACGGATAGGGATAGGATCTGAAGAGCTGAGGCAGAATGCTGCGAAGCACCTGGAAGCACGCCAGTTTCACCTTATTCTCAAGTATGCTGAAGAGAAAGAGCTAATTGAGAAAATTGGACCCCACGTAAAACTGTTTCATTTCAGAAATGAACTTAACGATCGGCAAAATGAGATGATGCAGCGAGTTGAAAATCACTATATTGAGTGTGGAATTGCAACACCTGACTTGTCATCTGTATCAGAGATGGTGCGAGCGCCAGTAGATGCTGTGAGTGCAATTCTACAGATTGGAGTTAGGTTGGGGAAATTCCACAGGGTGAACGACAGGATATTCTATCATGACATCACCTTATCCAAAACAAAAGAGATTATAAGAGCGTATTGTGAAGAACACAAATCCATATCTGTTGGTGAATACAGGGATCTAGCTCATTCTAACCGTAAATACAGTCTGCAAATGATAGAATACCTGGGATCCAGAGATCAGCAGTTTCTCGAACGTATTGGAGACAGACATCAGCTTGTGGAGAAGTGATATTCGGCATCATTTTGTGTTAGTATTGTGAGATAGGGTAAATTGACTAGATGAGAATTGCACTACAAATTAATCATGACGGGATTGTGCTGGACAAGGTCTACGCTGGAGTAACACCCGAGAGTATTGTGCGCGACATGAAAACAGATATCGCTCATCAGGTTGGTCCTCCGGGTAGCATTATAATAAATATGATGGATGAGAAACAGTTTATCTCTGAAGCTGTTGCCATTATCAATTCAAAGAAATCTGCGACAATAGCAATCCCCAAGGACTGTTCCCAGTTCCTGAAGATCGCTATTGATCTCGGACATGCCACAGAGTTAGAAGAGTAGTACACGCATGCTAGCCACCATTCTCGCTTTTTGATATCACTGCATCTTCGAGATATTTGAGCGAATTTTTAAGTGCCTGATTATTCGGCTGCGATTTAAGTGCGTGCATTACATCATTTGCACCCGACTGAATATCAAACGGATACGATTCTTTAACTGCAGATTTATATGCTGTAGCTGAAAGATAAGAAGATCCCTGAACAGCACGTATCAGGCCAATATTGAATTGGACATATGACAGAGTTTTGTCAATGGAGAGTGCTTTCTCGCTGTATTTCAGTGCATCAGCATAGTTTCCATCTTCATACTCAACCCACCCCAGATTACCCCACATTACGGCATCATTAGGATCGATCTGTTCTAGCTGCTGGTAAACCTTAATTGCCTCAGGATAACGATGCTCAATATCATACAGATTTGCCAGTGTGGATAGGGAGTTCTTGCTGGGCTTCTTCACATCAATCAAGGGATTCAGGAGCTTGTTTGCCGTGCTGGTCCTACCGAGATTTGCATAGGCTATTGCTTCTCCCGAAACTATCTGATGCTCCAGTTCAGTCTTTACTTCAGGAGTTATCCCCTGCGTTTGCCCCAATATCAGATCTGAAGCCTTGTACTCCTCCAGACTATCCTGATTGTCATTCAGTTGAGCATAAATGCTTGCAATGGACAGGTGAGCATCAAGATTGTCTGGATCCTGGCCAATCGCGTTCTGGTACGCATTGATAGCGTTATGGTACTGTTCCAGTGAACCGTATATGTCTCCTGAGAGGAGGTCACTTGGGAGTTCAGGCATAATTGCCAGGCTGTGCGAAATTGCTACTTGAGCCTCCGAGTAATTTTTTAGTCTGTTCTGAGCATAAGCCAGGAAGTAATATGCCTGAGGTGAGTTTTCGTTGAGAGTAACCGCTTTCGATGCTGAATCGGCCATAATCTGATAATGGTCTAACGCCATTGCAGTTGTTGTTAATGCCATGGCCACCTGGAAGTTATCTGGGTATAGAATTGCCGCTTTTTGGAGCACAGTTTCCGCATCCTGAGTTTTCCCTGCCTTAAGATCTTCGCCAGCTTCCTGTAACAACTGAGGTAACGGAGTCATACTTGGTCCTGCACTCTGAGCTTTGTTGATAGTTGGAATGCCTGTTAAAACACTTTGTGCCATTATGGGTGTTGCGAGACTGCTTGCAATAAGTAAAACGATTCCAGAATAATTTGAGATCTTCATGATTGCACTGTACCTTTTAGACGAATTATTGGAGCTATTTAGAGGAAATAGACGCTTGTTATACGAATATTGTTACATGATATGTCTTAAGAAACAAGTTGGTTCAGCAATATTATCGATCATCCTGCTTGTCTCCTTCAGTGTCGATTGTATATCCCAACCTCACTCACAGAAAGCTGCCATGCACTCATTACAATCCAAGATTACGTCGATATTAGATGTACCTGAACTTAAATCTGGCTTCACTGGAATTGAGATACAACGACTAAGCAATCATACCACTCTCTTCTCACACTATGCAGATAAGGTTTTTCTTCCAGCATCAAATAACAAACTGCTCACATCTTGTGCAGCAATTTATTCATTAGGGATGAATTGGACGTACATTACCAAGCTTATGGCAAGTACAGCAATAGATAGCAGCGGTCTGCTGAATGGTAATCTCGATTTAATCGGCTCCGGTGACCCCACACTCACTGATAAGGATATTACTGCCCTTGCTGAAGAGGCAGTGAAGAAAGGTCTAAGGCGGGTTACTGGAACACTTTACTACGATGATAGTCTGTTTGATGAACAGTATTTAGGACAAACCTGGGCATGGGATGATGAACCTTATTACTATTCTGCAGAAATAAGTGCACTGAACTGCAATGAAAATGTAATGCAAATCACGTGTAAGCCTGCAAAAGTAGGGCAGCCTGTAGAAACCTTTATTACTCCTTTAGCACACTATTTAAAAGTGGTAAACCTCAGTACTACAGGGAAAGATAAAAGCACTAATTCGCTGGATTTCACCCGCATTGAGGGCCATAATGAGATTATTATCACCGGCTCTCTGCCGGTAGATACACCAGAAACCAGCTACCCGGTATTCACTTCCACCTTCAAAAATCCTCCTCTTTTCACAGCCATGTTAATGGCTAACGCATTGCAAAAAGCGGGAGTAATACTGGATAATCCGCTTCCCATAAAGAATTCTTCAGGTGTTAAAGAGTCATTTACAATTGGTCAGCACACATCACAGCCGCTATCTGTAATTCTGTCATTAATGAATAAACCCAGTGATAATCTTATTGCTGAATGTCTCCTGAAGACAGTAGGTGCTAAAGAGACAGGTAAAGGAACCGGGAATCAGGACGGTACCGGTTGTATGACTGCCCGAAAGATCTTTGAAAATATAGGCTTGAAGATGGATGAGTTATGCCAGACGGATGGTTCCGGACTCTCACGAACCAATTTTGTCTCTCCACGGAATATTATAAGAATTCTCACTTATCTCTACAGCAGACCAGATTTCCCAAAGTTCTATCACTCTCTACCGGTTGCAGGTGTTGACGGCACACTTGCATATAGAATGAAGACTGGATCCGCTTATGACAACTGCAGGGCTAAAACAGGTTATGTTTCGCATGTGAGTGCGATCAGCGGCTTTGTAAAAGATAAGGATGGAGATCTTCTGGTATTTTCCATTCTGATGAACAATCATCTGTGCGATGATGAGGTTTGTCAGGCAGTGCAGGATAAGATAATTGAACTACTTGCGAACTATACAGATAAGGATAGTTGATACAGATGTCAGATGACAATCTTGTTAGGGCATGCGTAATCCCTGCTCCCCACGATGAACCTGAGGTTCGAAGATACAGTTCCCCATCCATGGAGCCGGGATCTGTTCTGGTCAGGGTGATTGTTTCAGAGGTGTGTGGCACAGATGTGCACCTCTGGCATGGGAAATTATCCGGGGTACCCTACCCTCTTATTCCTGGTCATATCTCTGTAGGCGAAGTACTGAATTGTGGTGGGGATGTTCACACAGTTACAGGCGAATTAGTGAAAGCTGGCGATATTATTACATTTCTGGACGTGTTCGGCACTTGCAACGCATGCTGGTACTGTCTTGTCGCAAAAGCCAGTACACGCTGTCCCCACAGAAAAGTTTATGGAATAACTGTAGGAGCTGATGAGTATCCTGGGCTGTCTGGTGGTTGGGCAGAGCAGATCTATCTGCGCCCTGGCACTCATATAATCCCGCTTGCCAGTAATCTCTCACCCGAAGACTGGATTGGTGGCGGCTGTGGCCTGCCCACAGCTATGCATGCAGTTGAACGAGCCTCCATTAAGTTGGGTGACAGAGTACTGATTCAGGGATCGGGACCTGTGGGATTGAGCTGTGCAGCCCTTGCTTTATTAAGCGGTGCGGCGTGGGTTGGATTAATTGGAGCTCCAGATATCAGGTTGAAAGCTGCCGAAAAGTTTGGTGTGGACTGGACAGTTAACGTTGAGCAGACTACCTTGCATGATCGGCACCGCTCTGTGCTGGACATCACACGGGGCAAAGGCGCCGATATTACAATCGAAGCAAGTGGAAATCCTCTAGCAGTTTCCGAAGCACTTAACCTCACCCGTGATGCAGGCAGAGTGGTTATAGTAGGGCAGTATACTGATAACGGTGATATTAGTATTAACCCCCATCTGCAAATTAACAAAAAACATCTTGAAATACTTGGATGCTGGGGATCAGACTTCTCACATGTTTATAACGCCATGGAGTGCATGTCCCGATTTAACAACAGAATCCATTGGGAGGATCTAATCACAAAGGCATACCGCCTGGAAGATGCTGGTGAAGCCCTGAGAGACGTTGAATCAAAACGTGTTGTGAAAGCAATTATTACCCCATAAAGAGAGAATTAATTAAGGAGTATGTTCATAACTGTTCAAACAATGAACGTTAACGTTCACAAAGCATCTTACTGCGGGTAAAATAGTTGAGAATTCATCCAGTATCAAGGAGCCGCTTATGGCACTAAGAATTGCAATGATTGGCGCGGGATCTATTGGCTTCACACGTCGAATAATGGCGGACCTATTAACCGTCCCGGAGTTTAAAGACACTACTTTTGCACTTACTGACATCTCTGAGCATAATCTGGACATGGTTGCCCAGCTTTGCAAAAGAGATATTCTTGCTAACGATCTGCCGGCTAAAATTGAGGCGACTACAAACAGGCGTAAAGCAATTGCCGACAGTGATTACATTATCTGTATGATCAGGCAAGGAGGCATAGAGGCGTTTCAAACCGATATAGACATTCCTTTAATGTATGGTGTTGATCAGTGCGTGGGAGACACAATATGTGCTGGCGGCCTTATGTATGCCCAGCGTACAATCCCTGCCCTGTTGGACTTTTGTAAAGACATTCGGGAAGTTGCAAAGCCCGGAGCGCTGTTTCTAAACTATTCAAACCCAATGGCAATGAATACTTGGGCTTGCAATCAGTACGGCGGTGTAAATACAATTGGTCTTTGCCATGGTGTGCAGGGCGCACATTGGCAGATATCAAGTTGTATAGAGCATTGGGCTAGACGAGAGGGTCTTATTTCTGAAACAGAGAAAATACATCGTAAAGATGTAGATGTTGTAGCTGCAGGTATCAATCATCAGACCTGGTTTATTAAAGCTGAATGGCGTGGAATAGATTTCATTCCGAAGATGCTGGATATCTTTATGGCACATCCAGATTTTCCTCGTACAGAAAAAGTTAGAATAGATGTTCTGAAACGGTTTGGATACTACAGCACTGAGTCCAATGGACATCTTAGTGAGTATCTTCCATGGTATCGAAAGCGGATTCATGAGATTGATAAATGGATCGACCTGTCAAACTGGATAAATGGAGAAACTGGCGGATATCTGAGAGTATGCACTGAGGGGCGAAACTGGTTTGAAACAGATTTCCCTAACTGGATGACACAGGAGCCACCCAAATTTACGCAAGAAAAACGAAGCGAAGAACATGGTTCATATATCATTGAAGCTCTGGAAACTGGGCGCACCTACAGAGGTCATTTCAATGTGGTTAACAGAGGCAACATCACCAATCTGCCAGATGGCTGTATTATTGAGATTCCAGGTTATGTGGATAGGACTGGAATTAACATGCCAGTGATAGGCGACCTGCCTATGGCATGTGCAGCAACGTGCTCAGCCAGTGTACGCGTTCAGGAGATGGGCAAAGAAGCAGCTGTCCATGGTGATGTGACCTTGCTGAAACAGGCAATGCTGCATGATCCACTTGTAGGGGCAGTGTGTGATCCTGAAGAGGTGTGGCAGATGACAGATCACATGCTCACGGCACAAGCTGAATGGCTCCTTAAAATGCTGGCCAGGTTCAAGCTGCCCAGTCCCGTTTGGATGAAGCAGAGAAGGATGGCACTCGCATCCACCTTATCCGAACGGAAGGTGCAGCTCGCCTGCATACTAAAAGTGTCGAAGAGATGATGGCACAGAGCGACGCATCACGGGCTAATGCTCAAGCAGCAGATAAGGGTAAGATGACCAAAAACTCATAAATAGCAATTAGCGTGAACCGTCAGACAGCCATACTGGAAAGTATGGCTGTCTTTTTAATACATGAAGGAAATCAGTCGTTCTCGCGCTGTACCCCAGCCCCACATGATCCAGGATTATCCCATGACCAGTCGATACCATCGCATCCTGATGAGTAAGTATTGTGGCCATCATCAAATTTTGCATGACCGTCGGCATAACCTATATTCTCCCCTCTTGGATGAAAAGCATAGGCATTGGGAGCATCAACGAAAGTTTTCTCCCAGTCTCCGAACAATCTTGTCTCAGATGGCTTTGTATAGACCGCAAGTGTTACCAGTGCGATTGAAGTTGCAGTACAAGCACCTGGTGAGTTATAGTTGCTGCCGGAAATGGTGCCGCCGGGAGGACAGTCCGGATCGTTTCCAGCTCGACCATCATTTGGGTATCCATTTGTATAGAAACCTGTATTTGAAATCGGATTGTGGTCGTTAGAAGGGTTAAATGGATTGGTGAAACTCTCGTGAGTAAATTTGTATGATGTTCCGAAGACCTGGTAGAAGTTATCTGAACTTACTTCTGAAGCAGTAACACCATAAGGCAGATGCTTCTTCAGAGTCTTGGGATCGAGAGCGTGGTCATCAGGGCATTCAAAAATTTGGGAGTTCTTAGTGTATGGAAGTATTTCAGCAGGAATTCCTGTGAGAACATGTCCACCTTCAACCTGTGTGTTGTACTTCATTGTAGCCGGCCCGTAGGAGTGATTATCTTCATAAGCAATGGGCATTGCTTCATCATAATCCTGAGCATACATAAGTATTGCCAGGGCAAACTGTTTGCAGTTGGATAGACACACTGTCTGTCGTGCCGATTCTCGTGCCTGAGCAAAAACCGGAAACAGGATAGCTGCTAAAATTGCAATTATTGCAATAACAACTAAAAGCTCTATCAAAGTGAATGCTTTACGGTACATCTGATCTCCTTATAACATACATCTGACCTGTCGCAAGTCAGGAAAATATTTTCAGTATCGCTCTAATTCAATACCGTAAAAGTGTACTGTAAATTACATCTGTCAATTGTTAAGAGAATATTAAATTTATGTTAAGGTTTTATTAAGAACAGAAATGTGAGGGTACCATTCACTTTACACATGTTATAATTCACGAAAACATGAATCACAATTACCGAAAGGTTCTTACCCTATGCGTCTACTGCAAAGTCTTTCCCTGGTGCTGCTGATTACATCTGCCCCTATTATGCTCAAAGCCAGTTCCACAAAACAGGTATTACCTATCCCGGATGGCCGTGCATCCAGAATTATCCCACCATCAAATCCAGACAATTTCTACTTTGTGGTTTCGGGAGATAATAGATCCGTTATGCGGGATGTTCCTATGCCCCCCACTGCTCCCGAAATTTTTAAAGAAATTGCACTTATTCACCCCAGCATTACATTATGGACAGGCGATTCAATCTATGGGTTTGGTGATACCCCAGGAGAAGCAACCAGAGAATACAACCTCTTTCTGAATGCTGCAGCAAAATCGAACACTCCAATTTATAATGCTCCGGGAAATCATGAGGTGCCAGATAATCCTGTAATGCAAGCCATATATGAAAAGAAGATGGGAAGAATATATGGCTCATTTGACTGTGGCAAATCGCACTTTATCGTTGTTGATACAGAGGAACCACATGTAAAAGGCGGCATCAGTCCCGCTCAAATGACATGGCTGAAGAGCGATCTGGAAGCAAACAAAGGTGCGGCACATATATTTGCATTCATGCATCATCCCATCTATCCGGTGGTTGAGAGTGAGGGTATTCATAGCATGAAGACAAGGCATGCATTAGAGGATTTATTCGAACAATATCATGTGGAATATGTCTTCTCTGGCCACGAGCACCTTTACCACGAATCCATTCATAATGGTACCCATTACATAATTTCTGGTGGGGGCGGAGCTCCTCTGGATGCAGCGCCACAGGATGGAGGGTTTGAGCACTATATTCTGGTTCACGTTGATGGCTCAAAAATAACAGCAACTGTGCTTCAGCCCTGGCGCCTGTTTTGCAAAGTTGGTCCTATAGAAGCGGATGGTTCAGACACAGCATTTGTTGAAAACTACAACAGAGATTACGTTCCTGTGCAGGTTGAATTCCCATCCGGATTACTAAAGCCAGGCACAACTACAGTAACAGCATACGCATCCTATAAAAAGCAAAAAACTGCGATAGATGCCAGGATTGTGCCCTGTGATGATCCAGGAATGCTGGCTGTTTCGCTGATTGCTCCACCTGCAGTAGGAACAGTAATAAGAATAACTCCTCAGACAGTTAAATAACAATTCAGTTTCGTAGCGGTGAAATACTAATCAAATCAATCAGCCCGACTCTTTGTGCAGAGATGCACAATCAGTCGGGTTGGTATTTAGAGATCATGAAATGTGATTCGTAATGCATAAGCCAAAATAGAAAGTTGCGGTACAATTTCATATCAAACAGGCTTTAGGAGTGAGCATGAATCAGCACAGAGGTGTAGTTGTTGCACGTAACGGAATGGTCGCTGCATCACAACCGCTTGCAGTCACTGCAGGATTGCAGATCTTGCAGCATGGAGGAAGCTTTGCCGATGCTGCGGTTGCGGTATCTGCAGTGTTGTGCGTAACCGAACCACATGCCAGCCATCTTGGTGGTGACGCGTTTATACTGTTCTATGATGCAGGTACCCAGCGAACCACCGCATTAAACGGAAGTGGAATTGCTCCTCTCTCTGTTACTCCCGAATGCTTTCCAGAAGGAATTCCGCTTAGAGGTGCTGCAGCAGCTGCAGTTCCTGGTCTCGTGGATGCCTGGATAACGCTCCATAAAGCACATGGTAGACTCAGTCTGAGCAAGGTACTTGCGCCTGCTATCGCATACGCCAGATCTGGCTACCCTGTAGGGTATCGTACAGCAATGGCTTTCAGGAATGGTATTCTTGCAAGTCAATTCCCCGATACCCTGCAGTCACTCACAGGTCTAAATGCACCTCCGATTGTGGGTACACTTCTAGTTCAGCATGATCTGGCAAACACTCTTGAACATATTGCAAATGAAGGTCGTGATGGCTTTTACGAAGGATTGGTTGCTGAGAAGATTGCAAATTACTGTGCATCGCATGGCGGATATATTAGTAGACAAGACCTTTCACAGCACCGCACGCAGACCTCAGACCCCATAAGTACCGGTTACCGGGGATACAAAGTATATGGTCAGCCACCTGTATCACAGGGGCATATTCTCCTGCAGGAGCTAAACATTTCAGAACAGTTTGATCTAAGTGGAATGGGTCATAACAGCGCCGACTGCATCCATGTGATGGTGGAATCGAAGAAGATAGGTTTTGCTGATAGAAAACAGTACCTTGGTGATCCTAACTTTGTGGATATCCCTCTTAATCGGCTTCTATCCAAGGAGTATGCAGCAGAGTGTGCCGCTCAGATTAATTTGCAGACCGCATCTAATCTTTCCTCACAGAAAGAAATGACTCACGACACCACTTATTTCTGTGTGGCAGATTGTGAAGGAAATGCTGCAAGCTTTATCCAGAGTGTGTTCTGGGGCTATGGTTCTAGTGTTGTTGTGGATGGAACTGGCGTTCTGCTCAATAACAGAATGACTGGCTTTTCGCTCGACCCTAAAAGTCCCAATTTCCTTGCCCCAGACAAACGGACTGCGCACACACTGAATGCTTGGGTAGTAACTCAGCCATCTGATTCGGGAGAGAAGCTAAGTGCAGTTGGTGGTACTCCGGGCGCTGATTTTCAGGTCCAAACAAACTTGCAGGTCATATCAAACCTCATCGATTTCAAGTTTAATCCACAACGTTCCATTGAGGAGCCACGATGGCAGCATGGTCCATCAACTGAAGGTACCGGACCAAAAGATGAGTTGCAGATTGAAGATCGCATTCCTTTGAAAGTATGTGAGGATCTCTCAAGTAGAGGACACGCGGTGAAACGTATAGGCGCATGGGAGCATGGCAGCACCGTTCAGGTAATTGCGAGACATCCTGAAAATGGAAGCCTCCTGGGTGGCTCTGATCCTAGAGCGGATGGTCATGCGGCAGGATATTAGAATATACAGCCCCGCTATCCTTTTCTGATTGGGTTTACAATTAAGTTTCAACTGAATTTAAGAATAGAGGTTATATAATGCTGGATATAGCACTTTCGGGAATACATCATGTGACAGCTATTTGTGGTGACCCTCAACGAAATATCGACTTCTACACGGGTATACTTGGATTAAGACTGGTAAAGGTAACAGTGAACTTTGATGACCCGAGTTCATACCATTTCTACTATGGTGATGCCACCGGTTCCCCTGGCACCCTGCTAACCTTCTTTGCATGGCCGAATTCACAAACTGGCATACATGCAGCTCCTCAGGCAACTGCAGTAGCGTTTGTCACATCAAAAAATTCTGTCGGGGATTGGAAAACCTACCTTGCTAAGCATGGTGTGGCAGTTTCAGATATACAAGTCAGATTTGGTCAGCAACTGATCTCCTTTTCTGATCCTGATGGTCTTACAATCGAAATTATCGAAGACTGCACTCCCGAACACTCCAAGGCATTTATGGAGAGTGGATTGCCTGAAACTACACTTTTGTATGGCATCCATAGCGTAACGCTGACTGAACATAATGATGACTTGACACTTAAATATCTTTCTGAAGTGATGGGACTTACAGAAATTGGTCACGAGAACGGAAGAACAAGAATGTCATTAGGTGATAGCAGTGCAGGCAGGTATGTAGATGTAGTAGTAGATACCAGTCAGGCAAGAGGTAGAATTGCCAGAGGAAATATCCACCATGTGGCATTTCGAACTCCAGATCAAGATGAACAGTTGCTATGGAAAGAGAGAGTAAAGAGTTACGGAGCACATGTATCCGACGTAATGGAGAGATGCTATTTTCAATCTATCTACTATCGGGAACCGGGAGGAGTGTTATTTGAAATAGCAACCGATACACCAGGAATGGAATTCGATCAAAGTTATCAAAATCTTGGTACCGCACTCTGTCTTCCACCCTGGCTGGAAGTAAACAGGACAGCTATCGAACAGATCGTTGTGCCTATTACCTATCCAGAACCTCTATCAGAGAATTAAGGGCATGTCTGAGATTCTTGGATTTAAATATATCTATCGTGAACGGTCAGGCAGTACTGACAATCTGCTGTTACTTCTGCATGGTACCGGTGGCAATGAGACCGACCTCTTGCCTCTTGCAAATGAGGTAGCACCTGAATGGGCAGTCATTAGCCCGAGAGGAAAAGTACTTGAGAATGGAATGCCACGATTCTTCAAACGTTTGGCTGAAGGTGTTTTCGATATGGAAGATCTTGCCCTGCAGTCTGCTGATCTGGTCCAGTTTATCTCTGAAGTAAGAAAAGCACATAATCTTGATAAAGCACGAATAGTTGCTTTTGGCTTTTCAAATGGTGCGAACATTGCTGCAAGTATACTACTTACTTATCCAGATATATTTTCTGGTGCAATTCTGTTGCATCCCATGGTTCCATTTACTCCAAAACTACTGCCACATCTTGAAGGTATTCCAGTTTTCATTAGTGGGAGTGAAAATGACAGGATAGTGCCGGCTGAAGAAAGCTTCAGACTTTCTGAAATGTTTCAAAATAGTGGGGCAGAAGTAGAGGTTTCCATCCAGAACGGTGGCCATGGAGTAACCATATCAGAAATAGAAGCTGTAAAAGTATGGGTAAATTCCCAAAGCTTTCGGTGACAATAGTATCTTTTGATAGAAAGATTGCATTAAGGAGGTTGCACACTAATGAAATGGGAATCTATAAATCGTCAGGAATTAAAAGAACCAAATAGCAGACATCTCTATCTGGTAATGATGTGGAGAACTCCCGTTCCTGGTGGCTGGTTGATAATGTGTGTGAATGAACGCTCTAATGATCCTCAACCGAATGTGTCTTTCTACCCAGATCCTTCACACCTCTGGAATCCCGCTTCAGATCCCGATAGGGACACGCTCCTGCGTCCATCCGACGGTTAACCAGCTTCCGACTGTGTAAACATGGGAATTATATGACTATATCGTTAAGAACGTAATTCCATCCTTGGATCTATGATATATATTGTGGCGCAAGATATTTCTTGTGTTACAATCTAACTATTATTAACGATACACAACTCAACATTGGATTTTGAACTCTCTATCCTCTGGCGTGTAGCACATTCAGAAATACATAAAGAGGAGAATAAATTCTTTTCTTAACGGAGTCAGGTTTAGAAAACCTCCAATGGAAATGTCTTAAAAGTGATAAGCCCTGTCCTATGTATGACCTTTGCCAACATTCTGGATGCACCATAATTAGATACTTGCCTGAATAAAATCTAACTATTCAAAGCGAAACCAATAATGGATGGGAATATTCCATTGTCTATAACCGCACTATGGTGTTCAATCATCAATTGCTAAGATGAGGAAGTTGAATGACAACTGATCCTGAAATAGATCACGAGCAGCGAATCAAGCGAGCCTTAGATGCTGTTCTGATTCAGACATCGGAATCCATGGCGACTGAAATCCTCAACATCGTAGACAAATATACTGCTGCGATTGCTGAAAACCAGGACTCTGGCTGCGTTCACCTTGGCTACGTTATAGCGCGTCGGATTAATCAACGTTATGTTACTGTCCTCTGCTTCCTTTGGAATGGTAACCTCAATATGGTATTTAAGCGTTACGTACCTGCACGTGATAACTATATTAAAGAAACGGTCCTCCTTCCTTCTCCAATATAGTCTAAGCGAGGTTGTGCGCCAGGTTTCCTCTCCATCCAACATATAATAGAAATATCTATCATACAATAACTCTAAGACCCCAATGCTTAAAGTCAAAAATATTTTTGCGTGTGTATGGTCACGAAGATGTACAGATATATTGTTCTCTGAAATTATGGTCAATAATAGTATTTATTATCATTTTCAGGAGAAGATATATGGGTGAAGCGTCTATTTCTGGATTGCATCATATCACAGCCGTGGCGGGAGATCCACAAAGAAATGTCGATTTCTACACACTTGTTCTAGGGCTTCGACTCATAAAAGTGACTGTCAACTTCGAGGAACCTTCTACTTACCATCTTTATTATGGGAATGAAACGGGGTCTCCCGGAAGCATTCTATCATTCTTCACATCGCCATTTTTACCACAGGGCAGACGAGGTGCATCGCAAATTACTACCGTTGCTCTTTGTGTTCCACTGGGTGCTATTCGGTTTTGGCGTGAAAGACTTGCCAGCAAAAATGTTCGGGTTGGTCACCAGGAAAAGCGATTTGAACAGGATGTGCTAACCTTTTATGATCCTGATGGTCTTCAGCTGGAGTTCATAGAGGATGAAAGGTGTGATCATTCATTATCAAATCCCTCCAAAGTAATCAGCGCTGAAACTGCTGTCTGTGGGCTTCATAGTGTAACCCTTTCCCTACATGAACAGGAAGCAACTGCGATAACACTTACGGATGTCCTGGGTTTTAGCTATGCCGAATGGGAGGGTGCCAGGCATCGATATACCCTGCCAAATAAGGGACCTGGCTGTTTCATAGATTTAATAGCTCATCCCACAGATTGTGTAGGACATAACGGCAAAGGGATCATCCACCATGCTGCTTTCTCCACAGAATCCCAAAACGATCTCACAACATGGGAGAGTACATTAGTCGACTATGGAATAGAAAAATCGTCGATTACAGACGAAAAATACTACAAGTCCATTAACTTCCATGAACCTAGCGGGGTTGAGCTGGAAATCGCAACTAAATATCCCGGATTCATGGTGGATGAGGATCTATTGAATTTGGGAACTCAGCTTCAGCTTCCTTCCTCATTAGAAGCGCAAAGGAATAAGATTCTGGGGGATCTCATACCTATCCATGCTAAAACTGAATTGAAGGTATAAGTTTTAATTTGATTCAACTACAGAGTATCAGTCCTCTTATGCTGATACTGGTTCATGAATGGTCTTTCAAACCCGATATGAAAGACCCATGCTAGCAAAATGCATATTGGGATAGACAAAGACCAGTAATAAACAGTAGCTAAATTGGGCTCAAGCTTCAAGTTTACAACATATCCATGTATCACTGCAATAACCGGTGCATGAGTTAGGTATAGACTGTATGAGAACAGCCCGATTTTCACTAATGGCGGCCATTCTAACACTCTGACGAGATTGGTAGCCGGAACTAAAGATTTGTGTTGAACTATTTTAGTGCAATAGACCAGCATACAGGCGCAAGAAATACCCCAGTAAGGCTCAAGCAGATAGAGAGGATATGCGACCAGAGCAGCAGGTTTAAACACGATTAGCAGCAGAATGCTAACGAAAAGAGCACCAGCTATTTCTTTCCATCTTACTCTCTCTCTAAGCAGTTGGAACCTTTTGTCTTGAGAGAAACTCATCAGCGCTGCACCCATTCCCATCGCGAAAATGCCCAGATACCATGGTGCTACTGCATCAAGCCATTTATGGAAAAAAAAGTGGGGAATTAAACCTATCACTAAGCCTGATATTATTGTGATGGTTATATTTGATTTTCTGAGTATTGGCAGTAGAATAAATACAAACAGCCAATAGATATCCCACTCTGTTGCCACACTCCACAAAGGACCATCAATTTGAAATTCCCATACTGATCGAAGATTGTGGATGAGGAGCAGATGCGCTGCAAAGCCCCAATTATACAGTGAATGCATGATTGCATGTTTGTAGGAACTGGGTGAAAAATAGGCACAAAAGAATGAGAAAACTATGGCTGCATAGTAAGGTGGAAGGATTCGACGGGCACGTCTTTTCATAAAGGTGAGAATGCCGCCCTGGACTTGATTAGTTCCTGATCTAGCCAGAGGCAGCATAAGGCAGTAGCCTGACAAAACGATAAAGAGCGCAACGGCAAGCCGATCATAGACCGAATATCTGACAAAATACTGTAGCAGCGGCGGCGCTTTATGATTGCTGTTATAAAAGTTGCCATCACCCATGTGACCAGCCAAAACAGCTAGTGCACAAATGGCACGGATTCCGTCAAGGTAATCAAGACGGATACGGTTGGAAGCAGGTTTAGTGATGTCTGATGGATCAGACATTAAAACTGTACATAAATGTGGATAACGAGTATTTTGTCTTATATGTCAAAATTCCGATTATCTCCTCAACTCCTTTATTTACAGTGAATGTTGTGAAACCGTCTAATGTTTAGATTCAGCAGCATAAATCGGATAATCCTTTGTCTATCGATGAAGCTGATTCTCAATAATGGTATCATGCAGCTCACTCTCGACACTTTCTGGATAGTCCACAGTAAAGTGTAATCCCCTGCTCTCATGGCGCATAATGGCAGACTTTAGAATGAGCTGAGCAGTCTGGATCGCGTTTCTCGCTTCATAAGTTTCAATTGTTCCGCCATGAACATTGAGTTTGCTTAAATTGCTATTTACAGATTCTGTGGCAGCCAACATTGAATCAGTTGATCGAACTATGCCTGCAGATCTCTGCATGATATCTCTCACTTCATTCCAAATCGCTTGTGATTCCACTGTCGTGGTGGGATTTGCATCTCGCTCAAATTCTCTTAATCCAGTAATGGAAGGTTCAGTATCAGCACATTTTAGTGCATGTATAGCTGCTCGCTTTCCAAAAACCATTGCCTCGAGCAAGGAATTGGATGCCAGTCGATTGGCACCATGAACGCCGGTGCATGCCACCTCTCCAGCAGCATATAAGCGGGCGATTGATGTTGAGCCGTTAAGGTCTGTCACAACTCCACCGCACTGATAGTGCTGTGCAGGCACTATGGGTATGTAATCTCGCGTGATATCTATGTCCACCGACCTGCACCGCTCCATTACAGTTGGGAAATGAGAGGCGAGCATCTCCGAGTCCAGACCAGTTGCATCCAGATAGACACATTCTACACCGCGCCTTTTAATTTCGGATTCGATTGCACGTGCCACTATATCTCTCGGAGCAAGCTCTTTAAGAGGATGGTAGGCCTCCATAAATGCAGAGCCGTCAGCGTGGACTAATCTGGCACCTTCCCCTCTTAGTGCCTCGGTGATGAGAAAAGCACGGGCTTTGGGATGAAATAGCGTGGTAGGATGAAACTGGATAAACTCCATGTTCGCGATGGTTGCACCAGCTCTCCACGCCATTGCTACGCCATCAGCTGTGGCTACAGGTGGATTGGTGGTATGTTTATAGACTTGTCCACAACCTCCGGTTGCAAGGAGTGTTGCCCTGGCTAATAGTTGTACAGCCTCTCCCGTTTCACCATGCAATGCTTCAACACCGATGCAGACCGGACCATGGGCTTGATCTGCAATCATTAAATCTGTCACAAAATAGTGTTCATAAACCTGAATACTTGGGCATCCTCTTACAGCTTCCAGAAGTGTACGCTCACATTCCCACCCTGTATAGTCTGCAGTATGCACTATACGATTCCGGGAATGACCACCTTCGCGCCCGAGAGAGAGAACAGACTGTCCCTCTTCATCCGTTTCCATGTTGAAACCGGCACCAAGAGCTATTAACTCCTGAATACGTTCAGGCCCTTCATGGACGAGAATATCGACTGCGTCGGTATGACATAACCCAGCTCCAGCAATGAGTGTGTCTCTCACATGCAGCTCGAAAGAATCCTCATTACTTAGCACACCTGCAATGCCGCCCTGCGCCCAGCTGCTGTTTGCATCCATACGAGTGCGCTTGGTGAGCAGACTTACACTTCCAAATGGTGCCAGCTGCAGGGCATATGTGAGACCTGCCAAACCGCTTCCAACAACCAGGAAATCAGAGACCATCTTCATGAAACATCATTCTCCGCAGTCAGCGAACTATTAGACAGCTTAATAATATCCTCTGCTGCTCTCTTTCCTATTTCATCGGCATCTATAGCTTTACCGGAGATATGAACCTTCGAAATTTTTCCACTACTTGCGTTGGCATAGACAGCAACCATTCTGATTAGATCTTCCTTGCAGTGTGCCAGAGCACCTGCTGGCACTGTGCAGCCACCATCAAGAGCTCTGAGAAATGACCGTTCAGCCTTACAGGCATATTCAGTTAGTGGATCATTAAGCGCGGAGAGCAACTCTCGCAGCTCAGATCTATCTGTGCGGGTTTCGATTGCCAAAGCCCCCTGCCCCACAGCAGGAACGCAATTCTCAATATCAAGTGGTTGTGAATAACTGCTGCCAACCCCTAGCCGATTTAATCCTGCGCAGGCAAGAAGAATGGCGTCGAATTCACCGTCTTCTAGTTTACGAATGCGAGTGTCAAGATTTCCGCGTATATCCCTCCAGTTTAAGTCTGGGCGCAGTTCAGAGATTTGAGCCTTTCTGCGAGGGCTGCTAGTGCCCACAACTGCACCTGGTTTAAGATCCGTCAGAGTGAGTTTTTCCAGAGTTAGAAGAGAATCGCGTGGGTCTTCGCGTTCAGGAATGCAGCATAGTGACAACCCGTCTGGTAACTCGGAAGGCATATCCTTTAAGCTGTGAATACCAACATCAATGGCACCCTGAAGCAGTGCCTCTTCAATCTCTTTCACAAACATACCTTTAGTGCCAACCTCTTTCAATGGTCGGTCCGCAACGGAATCACCTGTTGTGCGAATAAGCCTGGTTTCTACAACAAGATCGGGATAGCATTGGCGTAATCTTTCAGCGAACTGCTCCGTTTGTGCACGAGCCAGCTGACTGCCACGAGTACCGATGACTACGTTATGTAATGACAATTACTTTTGCTCCAAAGGATTATTCAGTCTATCAGGATGGTGACGAAAAAAGGAGGATGTGCTGATAGATTGCATAAAAGTGCTGACTTATCGGTGTTTTGGGGCAGGAAGGATGGTGAGAGTGAGATCGGCCCGGTTGCGTGATGCAACCAGAAGAGGCTCGTATCTATATGGTTTCAAAGGGTCCCATAAGCCGGAATGCAGAATAGCTCCTTCCACATTTTTCCGTCTGCCAGGATGCTTGGTATCGGCTGCGTATGCGAGGATACTGATAGACTGGTCGTTTAATGGAAATGACCTATCAATCTGTATATCTCTTTCATAAAATCCGTCCCCTTCTGAATGCAGTCTCCAAATCTTTCCTGTGCGAACGTTCCTTGCCACGACAACAATCGGAGTTTCTGGAGAAGAAGGGAAGCTGATCTGGGCAAAGATCTGAACAGAATCACCAGCTTGCGCTATACTGGGAACCAATCTTGCTGACTTGAATGTGAGATAGTCACCTGAAACGTGGGAAGCATGATCTGAATTTACCGATGCCATTGTTAATGGATCTAGCCATGCGACACGCGCTTTCAAGGTTTTGCCGTTGACTTCAGCCAGATTGTCCTGTAACCAGTAGATCCTTGCCACAGCAGTGAGATCTGCACAGTTAGGTGCGATTGCCTTTATGAGGAGAGCACCTGGAAGATTTCTTGTCTGCTCGGGAACTTGCTTCTTGTCATGATCTTCTGGAGCAAAGAGAGTTTGGTCAAGAACAATATTTGCTGCAGCAATTCCACCTTTTGCCAGTGGGTTTACCATGGTAGAAGCAACTCCAGAAGC
>JAJZFJ010000159.1 GCA_021805395.1 bacterium | reverse complement strand
CCGCAGTGTGTTTCGGTGGGAGTATCTGGGGGAAGCGGTACTGACATCACGAGAGCACCAAGGAAAAAGTAGGAGCCAAGCTGTGGGTTGAGCAGCAGCGTGTGCTTGCCTACCCAGCCTAGACCTGCACGCTGAGCAGCCTCGCGTTCCAGCAACGGACCAGTATCTACGTAGCTATGCGTCTGCACATCGGGTACACGCTCAGCCAGCCAGCTGCCAAGGGCACGCAGACGTGGCAGCATCACGTCGTGGTAGTCATCACCGCGGGCATAGCGGGCAATCACTCCCTCATCACTGCCAACCGTAGGCGTGCCCGGTCCCTCATCGGTGTCGCAGTAGTAGTTCATTGCAACCATAAGGATAGAGGCGGCTTTTCCATCCAGCAGCTTCGAGCTATCCAGTCGGCGATCCAGATTACGGGTAAGGTATTCCATTTCGCCGTGATACCCTTGGGCCAGCCAGTCTCACTATTCACCCTTAAACGCGGAAGGGCGGGCATCGGTGATGCCCGCCAGATCAAACCCTATACGGATAGCTTCATCCTTCAGTGCATTCGCAATAGGTAAGTAATCCATTGCTCACCTTCTGATTTTTAACTTACCTGCTAAGTTAAGAGTTATGCCCTACCCTATTGTGTCTAATGCTTCCTGAATGGATGCCTGCACACATGTGAAAGTTGGAGTATCACGCAGTGTATACAAACTAGACTCGGTCTCACGAAGGTGCTGAACGAGATCCAGGAAATCGGCCATCACATCAGACTCGAAAGCTACCACAAACTCCTGATCATCAATTCCGAATGAGTAGGTGGTGTTCAGTTTTATGGTGGGGTACTTGTGACAAACTTCGATATGGGTCCACATCGCCTTCTGACGTTGTTCCATGGATAGCTGATACCACGGACGGGTTTTAACGAAGGGATATACAAACATATATTTCCTGCCTGTAGGGCGCACAACGAGACGTCTGCCTTCCGGTTCATCACCGGCTGTGGGATCTTTATACTGCGAATTCTTTGTCATTGCCAGATAACAGTAGGGCTGTGTCATCCACTTTCCAATGCCTGTATTCAGCAGTTTCGCAGCATGGGACCGGATAATATCGAGGTCGGGAGACGCCATCCACAGCATCATATCCACATCACCACGTATACCTGTGAGTGAGTAGCTTCGTACCATCATCTCATCGGCAGCTATCTGAACAGCCTCTCCGAAATCTGCTTTGTCCTTAGTACGCTGCTCATCAGAAAGCCTTCGCCAGGCTGGATCTACTTTATAAAAAGCAAACTGGACAGATGTTCGTCCGCGGTTTTCAATCAATTATTCACTCCTGGCAGGCCTTACAGTACGACTGCAGGTTCTGCATGTAGATGGAAGTAATGGATATACAGATTATGTACCTCTGCCAGCTCTTCCTGGGTAAAGGGTGGAGTGCTGGGTGCTGCGGCAAACTCTTCCATCTGTTTCTTGTCGTATATGTTGGGGAACACGCCTTTTACGGAGGGCTGTGCTAGCAGGAACTGGATAGCCATCTGTCCTGGAGTACGCCCTGCCTGCTGTGCTGCAAACCGAAGCATATCGAGCTTCTTGATACCATCATCCAGCCACTTTCGACGCATCTCATTTGTTGTTACTCTGTGGCTTCGATGGTCTGTAGGTGCAAACTCGGTCTCTGTTGTATAACTGTCCTCCAACACACCTGAAGCGTGAGGGACACGCACTATAACGGGAACATCATACTTTTCTGCAACAGGACAGAGTGGTGCACCTAACTGCTGTTCCAGCATATTGTAGATGATGTGCACACCCATTTTACGTTCCTGTATGCAGTAGAGCCCCTCATCAACCTGACGATCTGGTTTAAGTGCAGGTCCCAAAGCAGCTCCGTAGGAGAGGATCTTGCCCTCGGATTTCAGCGCTTCCAGTTCTGCAAAAAGATCATCCATTTGCAAAGCATCCATTCTAGGATTATGAAGCTGATAGAAATCAATGCGATCGGTATTCAGTCGCTGCAAGCTGGCTTCACATGCAGCACGGACAAATTCAGGAGTCCAGTTATGGGGCCGTTCTCTCTGACCTTCCTGAATGCCAGGATAGTTTTTGAAATCGTATCCGAATTTGGTGGCAATCACTATCTCATCCCGTCTGTCTCCCAATGCCTCTGCCAGAAGCGTCTCACCTTTGCCATCTCCATACACATCTGCGGTGTCAAAAAAGGTTATGCCCAAATCCAGTGCATCACGAAGGAGGGATATACCGAAGGCATCGTCATGAATACCCCACATTCCTGTAGAGACGGTCCATAATCCGAATCCAACTACGGAAGGGGATAATCCAGTTTGATCAAATGCTCTATACTGCATAACATACCTCCAGATACTGCCATTTCAGAATTGAATATGGCTGAAGTGCCACCTGTTGCTGTTTACGTTCTAAAAGTCTTGCCTGTTTGAAATAGTATCTGAATTATCGGAGGAGTGTCAAGATTGCTGAATAGGATGACGGTAAGGAAGTTAGAAGGATACGCCTTATGACGGATATACTATGTGAGAGTGTGGCCTAATGAATATGAACCCAAAACTCCTCTAGAGTCTACGGATAGGTATCAGGAAGTTTTGATGAGTTGATGATTCACAGCTTTCTCATACCTGAAACATACACCGCACTACAATGCTAAAAACCCGCTTCACAACATACCGAAGTAGTATGCAGTCAAACTGTAGTAAACCATCTCACCTCCCTGCCTATAATAGTAGCGGGTGAGATGGTTCATAGAACCAGTCAATAGCCCGGTTACTCGATTATCTTGAGATGTCTACGGATGCAGTCATCAATTGGAACAATTGAAGTGGGATAGTCAATTGATTCCAGATTTGCACCAGCACTTAATATCATAGAGATTATCTCCAGTGAATATGGTTTCGGTTCATGAATAGCACCCCACACAGCCTGACCCAAGACGGTACCGCCATAGATATTCACTTCCTCTAACGGAGCATGCCATCTCAACAGAAGCTTCACGGTCTCTATTTGTCCTATAATCACTGCCCAGTGTAATGCGGTTTGACCAGAATTTCCCTGATTAGTTAAGTCTATGCCATAGTTCAGAAATAGAGGGACCATATCCGCCTTCCCCAGTCTGCACGCCCATAGGAAGGCTTCATTTATTAGCTTCGCTTTTAGTGATGGGTCTTGAGGAAGCGGGATAACTCCAGGTTGCTTTGCTGAATGGTTTTGCTGATTGAGCAATGAAGTTACAATCTGCATTTTACCCAGGGCAACAGCATGACGAATATCCATTTTGGTGCCTCTGTTTATGAGTGATTCTGCCGTTTTTGGAGCGTGGTTCAGTAAGCATGGCGTAAGGGTTTCGGGATCGTTAAGATTGATATTGTTGGGAAGCTGTGATAAAATCAGATCGATAAGAGGGAGAGCTACACCCGCTTCTGATGCCTGACGGCTTGTGAGAAGTAGTTCGATGGTCCTTCCGGGTGGTAAATCCTCTGCGCCAAGCCTGAGCAGCAGCGATGTGACCTGGACTATGTTTAAAGGCAGGGTGTTTCGGATAGGGTTTCCAGCCACATGGTTCAGTAGGGTAGCACCTGCGAAGTAGCCAGTCTCATACCATTGCCCTCTTGTACACTGGCAGCGTTTAAGCCATGGATTGCGGGTTATTAAACTCTCGAGCTGTACAAGATCTCCATCATCCAGCGCTTTCACAGCATTTTGAAACAGCAGGTACTGCTTAAACTTAGCCCAGCTGGGAAAATCATATTCTCGTGCAATAACAAGCAGAGCATCTGAGAGTTTAACACTTTCAGTAATGCTGCTGAAACGTGGGTGGTACTTTTGAAAACGAGGATATGCAGTCGAAGGATCTTGCGAACACTGCTTGAGCAGATCTTTTGCCTGGGTTTTATACTGCTCCAGATTTATGCCAGATAATTGTTCCATGCTTACTCCTTTTCCCGGCGCATTTTCGCCAGCCTGGTTGTCCGCATTATCAGGCAGAAAAGAGAGTTAAAAGTTGAATTCAGAGATTCTTAGAGATGAGCACGGCTCTTTCCGCGGACACGGTCGCATTCTCATAACACATAAATAGTTTACCACAAGTCATCTACGTGGAAGATCACTTATAATATTGGTGATTGAAATAGAGTGGATATTCTGATAAGTTGTGATAAACTCACACTGTTAACAAACTTGATGAACGACATAAGCATTTGCAATATCATAGTTCATATTATGATATTGCGGAAATATAGGTGGGTTATATGGCAACTCAAGATGATGTAAGACGTATCGCTTTGTCACTTCCTGGTGTTATGCAAGCAGAAGACAGGTTTGCCTTCTCAGTCTTAAATGGTGGCAAACAGAAAGGTTTTGCATGGGTATGGCTTGAAAGAATTGATCCCAAAAAGGCACGAGTTCCCTGCGCGAATGTGATAGTGCTTCGTGTAGAAAACGGGTTGCAGAAGGAGATCATACTTGCTTCTGATTCCAGGAAATTCTTCACGGAACCTCACTATAACGGTTATCCAGCAATCATGGTGCGACTAGAGGAAGTGGATATTGAGGAGCTTACGGAGTTAGTTACGGAAGCCTGGGCATGTATGGCTCCGGATAGCCTTATAAAAACGCATCCTGAATATGGGAAAAGCGAGTGATGTCTGTTTTGAGAATATAGTATGAAACCACAAATTATTAAATTCAGATATCTTAACAGCAAGGCGATTTCACGACACAATTTAGTTTGTGTAACATATAATCATGAGGTAAATTATTTCGGGTCATAAGGGATAGAGCTTGGTTCAATAGGAACGTTTTGTAAACCACGTGCATATAGAATACGTGAGATAGCTTGTACGATGTGGTTTCGGTTGAATTCAAGTTTAGGTTTGTCATGCAGTTGCCATCCTGGGCCTACATAGATTTTATTAATGGGAAGGGGAGATTTATTCTTAAGGAAATCTATATAAGGAACTATTCTGTCGCCACTTTCTCTAAAATGAACATCCTCTGGAGAGGCAAATTTGATCAAGCGAAACTCCTCTTCAGATCTGAATCCTTCATGTTTCATAAAACCAGCAGCAGAGATTAATATCTTCTCTATATTAGGAATTTCAAAATCAATAATTTTATCACCAAGCTTTCGAAATAAATTATCAAGCAAATTATTTGCAAAAATTTCTTGGGCACTTTTATCATATATTACCCATCCCGCTACATCAGAAACTTCCCATACAGCAACTGATGAAGTAACTACTGAGCATCCAAATCCGTTTGATCCATAACCTCGCCATTGACCAAGATCATCTACATTACCGCTAAAACTCATCTGGAAAGCATCGGTTTCCGTTCGTCCAGCATCTTCTAGTAATGAGGTTAAAATAAGCAATACTCTTTTATCAATATTTTGTTCTGGAGTTCTTGCTCTTAGGGCTCTCATAATAGTATTCAGACCTAGAACAAGTTCAAGTCTATCATTCAGAAACTGAATGGGTGTGGCCCACGCTGAAGACCAACCAATATTCAGCTTCGACATGAAATTAGCTAAATTGCCAATTTTAGTGTAATGAGCTACATTTCGTATTGATCCTGTAGATTGATTGTCTTCTATTATATTTCGATCCAATATTTATAGATTCTCACCTGGTACTAAAGGAAATATTACTCCAACGTTCATAGCCTTATATCCTAATTTCTTTCTTATGCGTTCTGTAATTAAGTGATTTCTCTCTAATACATCCATGTTTTCAAAACCATTCCACCATATTGGTCCAAGTATTCTGTAGTTATCTTCCTTCACAGCGGTAACATCAACACCGGGAAATTCCTTTAATAAGATATCTTTAACTTCTGCTAATGTAGCTGGCATCCTGGTAAACCCATCCTTTCTGAAATACTTTACACATCTAGAAATTTAGACTGACTCTGTGTTAGATTCTGATAATAGTCCTATCAATTGGTACTATCTATATTGTAACATACGTTCTCACTGGTAGCTAATCACACAATTACTGCATTCTAGTCTCACATGGCTGGAACTGCGAGATTATTAAGCATGTAGTCTCACAAGGGCAGATTTCCCTGAAAAGGTTTCATTCAAAACCTAATAGACTGCTTTGTTGCAAGTATCAGTCGATTTCATCTGCTACTGGATCCTATTAAAGTTGAGTACTCTACTTAGGAAAAACGCAGCAGCTTTATAAATAGCTGCTGCATTTATGGGATCAATTCTCTTGTGGTTTAGTTAGGCAGAACCGAGTTAAATTCCTGTGAGTGATGTCTGTCAGTAAGAGGTGATCTGTCTCCGTTTGCGCAATGCTAGTATTCCTGATGGGGCAAGTAGAAGCAGCATTGATGGCAATGAGCCTGATTCCGGTACAGGAGGAGCGCCATCGATTGTAAGTATTCCGTTATTGAAAGAGTATGATCCGCCTGAGAGGTTACTGGTGAAATCAGCAAAGTTTCCGGTGATTCCACCGGTACTCTGTAAAAAATCAAATGTTTCGCCATTCTGAGGTACAAAACCATCGATGAAATCGAGATTAAGCGTCCCTCCACTCAGATCGCTACTTCCGTTGACTAGAAGCTCATCATAACTTGAAAGGCTCGCAATATCTACCTGCAGGGTTCCACCTGAAAGATCATAGTTGCCTGAGATCGTAAAATCTGCAGGATCTTCACCAGGGTTGAAGGTTCCTCCGTTTTGAATAACATTGCCAGTGAGGATGCCATTTATCCCATCCAGCACTCCACCATTTAGATTAAAGTTTTGAAGTACAGATCCTGAGGATGTAGAAGTTTGCAATATCAGATTGCTGTTTACTTTAGTTAAACCTGCACTCTGATTAATATCCTGGTTAACATTAAGCGTCCCTTGATTCAACACCATAATATCACCAGTGTTAACTAATGGACTGGAGAGGTTAAGTGTGATGCTTGAATATAAATCAGTCACTTCCAGTGTACCTGTTGAACCATTGGTGAACGTAACCGAACCTCCATTGGATGGTTCCTGATTTATCTGTCCAGATTTCGCAGCCAGTATTGTCCCATTATTTGTGATGTCATTGCCTGGCATCGGATTATCTGGGGCACTCACCGAGTTGAAATTGACTATAGATGAAAATCCATCAACATTCTCTCCTGTCGCTTCAATTGTACAACCCGATGCATTATCAGTTGAGGCTGATAAGATATCTATGTTACCGCCATTGTATCCTTCTATGGTACTGTTTGTTTCGTTGTCAATACTTGAAAGATAGTTATATCCATTGGAATCACCCAGATAGATTGTTCCAGCTTGATAATCTACGCTTTGCCCTGCTGCTTCGATGAGACTGTTATTTTGATTTATAACCGAGTTTGATCCCGAGCCTCCAGTCATCGAAAAGATTGCACCATCAGTGGATTCAATCGTACCATTACTGTTAGTGAGATTTCCTCCAAGGTAGATATTAGAAAGTACATCTGAAACACCGCCAATCAGATCATAGTCACCAATGTTAGTAATTTGAGAGTTTGTATTGGTTAAATTTCCCACAATGTTAAGGCTTCCAGAATACTCATTAATGATCCCGCCACCTCCCGTATTTGCCAGAGAGTTAATCTTGAAGCTGCTTGCGACTGTAGTTTGTGTGGCTGAATCACCAACATAGGAGGTATTTGTGAGATTATCAATCACATCGTCTGTAGATGTGGGGACTGCGTTATCGGACCAGTTTGAAGCTACATCCCACTCCCCGTTATTCGGTCCTATCCAATTCACTGGATTTGCACTCACTGTTGTTCCAGATTGAAAGGTGAACAAAGTGGTTAGGGACAGGAAAATCAATTGGCAGCTTAACTTGCTCCATGATGTATACATATTCATTTCTTCATTACTCTCCTGAAATAAGTTTACTAAATGACTGGCTCCATGAACATTTACATCATATCAAATACGTGTTATCGAAACTGTTATCCAATAAGGTAAATTATTGTTATCAGTAGTGAAATAGTGAAATGGTGAGGAATTAAGCAATTAAATATTAAATGGTTTAACTTCATGGATGGTAAGCTCCGATGTCTATTAGTATAGAACTTTTTGGGCACATGAATATTGTGATAGATGGAATGCCTGTAAAAGAATGGCGTTCGCGGACTACACGTTGGCTGTTCGCAATTCTTGTACTTAACTACGGCAAAACTGTAGATAGATCATGGCTTGCAGGAAATCTTTGGCCCGACAGTTCTGAACATCAGGCGCATGCAAATCTGAGGTTTAATCTCTCTCTTTTACGAACAACACTGGGAACTGAAAGAAACAGAATTAGACAAATAAAAAACGGAGGACTTGAAATTGATCTCCAAAATGCTCACTTTGATATTCAGCTTTTTGATTCTTTATGTACAAGCCAGGAATGCGAAGACCTGGAGAAAGCTATTGAGACATATACTGCTCCCCTTCTAATATCTTGTGACCTTGACTGGATTATTGAAGAACGAAAGCGCAAAGAAGAAGCTCTTTTTAAATGTCTGCTAAATCTTTCACAAATATATATACAAGTTCAGAAATGGCATCAGGCACTCCCACATCTAATTCGTGCTCACTCAATTGATCTTTACAACGAAGATATTGCAGACAGAATTATGCATTGTTACCTGGAAGCGAATGAAAAAGCAGAGTGTGTGCAGTTTTATCGTAAATTCCGATTTTCACTCATCACAGATTTAAATATTGAGCCACGTCCAGAGTTGAAAGAGCTTTACGAAACAGCCAGGTATTCACCTCGACATCAGACCAGACCGATTCCTCAATCTACCAGGAGTATGGCGCTAGTTGAAAAGCATATAGCATCATCCATTAGAGGGTTGCCGCCACAATCGGTTGAGCTGTTTGGCAGGGAGAGTGAACAGGAAGAACTTCTATCCTTACATTTCAGCAAACGACTAATTACACTAACAGGCGGTGGAGGCGTTGGGAAGACCAGCCTTGCTGTCGCGGTGGGTAAACAGCTAGAGGATCGATACTCAAAAACAGTTTGTTTTGTTGAGTTAGCATCAGTACCTGAAGGAGCAGATGTCTTACCAGAAATTCTCTCGGCAATGGGATATTTTGATACAGATTCACTGGAGATAGGTTCAGAGCTGCCATCGCTGTTTTATCAGAGAGATCTCGTTTTAATCCTCGATAATTGTGAGCATCTGCTTGAAAATTGTGCCCACACAATAAAGAAAATACTGTCGTTAAGTTCCTCGCTGCATATTATTGTAACCAGTCGAAAGCCACTTGGATTGGTTGAAGAGTGGAATTGGAAGGTACCAGCATTAACTCTACCTGAGGAGACAGGTATTAGCCCAGAGAGAGTTCTGAACAGCTCTTCGGCTGTTACCCTATTTACTCATCGGGCATGTATGGCAAATAAAAACTTTCAGCTTACAAACGATAACTGCGAAGATATTGTTCAAATTTGCAGATCGATAGAAGGCAATCCACTTGCAATTGAGATGGCAGCATCGAGAATAAGTTGTCTTTCACCAAAATATATTGCCTCAAAAATAGTTGACAAATGTATCCAATTTCTAGAATTAAATGATCCCACTATCCCGAACAGGCACCGCAATCTATATGCAGCATTAGATTGGTCATTTAACCTCCTTGGCGAAAATGAAAAACGAGTGCTTATGTATCTTGCTCTTTTCCCCGCTGGATGCATGTTGTCTCAAATTGCGTTGGCTGAGAAGTTATTTGATCAGAAAGAATCCGGAATTGAGACGACCCTTTATGAGCTGTCACAATGGTGTATGCTTAAGTATGATGATGGCAATCTCATCTACCGCTACCGCCTGCATGAGCTGGTTAGACAGTTTGCACTCCAGAAATTACATCATTCGGATTTGAAGAGAAGTGCGCTTCGATTAAGAGCAGAAGTACTTGCGGACACTGCACGAAATGCAAAACATGAAATTGTTCATAAGGACCAGGGAACATGGCTAGATATATTAGAAGCTGACTACTCGAATTTTGCACAGCTATTTCAGGAGCTTGAAAGTAATGATGCTAGTGAATATGTGACTAATTTAGATTTACTTTCTGAAACGGCTGTCAATCTAACGCCGTTCTGGGAAATTAGAGGCTACATCTCTTATGGATTAAAAATACTCCTTAAACTACTCAATGCATATTATGACAGTCTTGACCTGGTGACGTGCACCGATATTTTACTTAGTGCGGCACAGCTTTCTATTGCACTGGGGCAAAACAGGGAAGCCTCAGTTTTGATGAATTCAGCTTATTCCAATATTATCAAAACTGGTGATAGGCAGCAAAAAGGGATCTATTGTTACCTGTATGCACAGAGAGAAGATATCACAGCCGAAGAACACGTGCATATGCTTGATCAAGCTCTGAATATATTTGAACAACTAGAGGATATCATCTGGATTCCAAGAATTCTTAGTAACATGGCACAGGACAATTACAGGCAATTTCAATTTGAACAGGCCGAGAATAATATTAATAGAGCTTTAACATATACATTGATTACTGGGGACATTAGAACGGAAGCAAGACTTCTTACCGTGCATGGGAATGTGCTCGGGGGTAGAAGTGAACGTCATAGAGCCTTAAGCGTGTACCATGCAAATTCCCTTAAAATCTATCGTGAATTAAAAGACCTTAAAGGTATGGCTGTTTGTTTATTGAATGTTGGCGGTATTCAGTATGATATTGGGGATTCTGATAATTCTATTGAAGCATACATGGAGGCGGAAACTCTATTCAGACGTCTTGAACGCAGAGGCAGAGCTGCGTATGCGAAAGATTGCGCCGGCTGTGCGCTCACTCTGAAAGGATCCTACCTGGAGGCAGAGGTAACTCTGGAAAACTGCCTGCTTGAGGCACGTGATTTGATGGATGAAATACTGGAAGCTGAAGTATTGGCAGATCTCTGCTGTCTTGCATATCAGTCACAAGACATTGATGCCATGAAAAAATGGATAACACAAATTAATTATATTAAAAGCGAACAGATCATATGGCAGCTATACAGAGCCAGCAGTATGAATGCGTTACTTGAGCTGGATTGTGGAAACGTGATGGATGCAGAGCGATTAATCGTTCAGTTTCTTGAAAAGTATAGTTCGTATATGGATAGTTCTGGACGAGTAGAGATGAATTTGTGTTTATGCTTATGCTACAAGATGCAAGGGCGAATTCAGGACCTGGGTGAGACTCTGAGTGCTCTTCTGAATGGTGACTGGAAACTTTGCTACCCACAACTAGGGCATTTTCATAGTCACCTGTACAGAGGTGCACAACTTTTACAGGGTACACCAATGGTGCATGATGCGATATGCTTACTTACAGCATCTGTCAGACTAAGAACTTTGTCTGAGTTTGGTGCATCCCATAGAACTGAACTCATGGAGAAAACGCTTCTCTCTCTATTACATGAGGACTATGCATTGGAAAAGAGGGAAGCTTGCAATATAAGCAGTGATTTTATGATGAACATGGGTATTGATGAGATAATTTCATTCTTCAGAAAAGTTCTGTTTCAGTATCTAAATAGAATTAAACCGGAGCCGGTTGTAACCAAATGACAGCATCTAAAATGGTTCAGTTGAAGGGATATTACGACAAAATCCCTTCAGTATGAAAACCTCTAAGGTAGTCTTAGCGTCACAAGGCCATAGCCGGGCACAGTGACTTGTGGACCTACCATGGCAAGCCGCTGCTGTAGTGTGTTGCTTAGCCAGCAGTGGCTGAGCGGATGCCCGCGCCAGGTAAGTCTCACCGTAACCGTCTTACCCGATGCTCCCCATAGCCGGACTATTGCTCCATGACCGTCGGCGGCAGGCACCAGCTCCCGTACCACCACTGCACGGGAGGATAGTTGCAGCAAAGGCTTTAGTGCGTGGATACTCTCTACTGGCATAGCAATGAGCGGGTGGCTGAAAGCCAGGCCGAATCGAGCCATTGCGTCTGGCGTCGATTTCCAGTGAGGCCCCAAGGCATACCGAAAGGTTACAGGGCCATACTGGTATGCTCGATAGTTGGTGTGCCAGTGATTGTTCATTACCCAGGAGTAGAGGGTGGACGATGAGTCGATATGCTGGATCCAGCGAGGATCCATGGGCGATACATCCCCGGGCAGGTTTGCTGTAATACCGCCATCTTCTACGAGTGGGGCATCTCGTGTTGCCCATGTTACACCATAGTTCGAATTAGACATATCCACCCAGTGCTGCACCGGGTACCAGTTCATACAGGATGCGGGGAGCTGATCGACTCCAGGTTGTATCACTGAAAGCGGCATGTCCATGCGCATCACCGGATTAGGAATGCTAAAACTGAATCCAAAATGTACGCCTTCATAAGCGAGCACCTTTTTCTTATCTACTCTATCTGCCAGATAGAGCACAGGCTCTGCCGAGTACATGGTGACTGTGCGTGTGAGGCTGTTGCATCCAGGTGCAGTGGATGTAATCCTTAAGGATGCTACCAGAGGTCCGCGCTCCAGTACAGTGATGCTGGGTATTCCATTCGTTTGCAGGTTCTTCAGGTTGCCCCCAACCAGATAAAAGTAAGAGTTCACCTGGGATCTTCCACCGTACTTTACGAACTCCTGTGGTGGACCCCCATGCTTACTCATGCTAATACTACTTATTGCTCCTGTATGTGGGTTGATGAATGCATGAAGAAGGCTGTTTCCTATCTGGTTTGCAAACGCGTAAGCATTCCCCACTGTATCCGCTTTACCCTTTTGAACGGTATATACGCTGCTGCCAAATGGTGGAACATTAGCTGCAAGGAAAGCCAGCATACCGTTCTTTAGCCGCTGAGATGGTACGGGAGCGCCTGCAGAGTTCACAACTCTGTCACCAGCTGTGCTCTCATCTGCAGGCAGCATTACCAGCTGCGAGCGTGTCCACGATTCAGTGTTATAAACGGCTAAGTGCTGTCCGTTCACACTTTCGCGTCCGGCATAAGAGAGCAGCTTTCGGGATTCTCGGTCGGCATCGATGGCGTAGGTTTTCTTCACCTGCCATTGGGATTTCACAAACCTTCGGTTTGGATCAGATGTGCTGTCCCAAGCCCCCCACGTGTGCTCACTATACAGCAGTGTGTTATCCCATGCTTTGTGGAAAGAGGTGGCAGGGAAGGGATCTGGCTGTGTCATTGTCCATAAAGCCTCAGCCTGCTGAAGGCGTGCTGCAGCATTGCGGTTGAGGGCGGTTTCCAGTGCGCTAGTTCCCGCTCCATCTTCCCAGTAGGGTGTGAAATCTCCTCTGTACGTGGGGATTTTAGTGGGGTAACGGCTTGTCAGTGCTTCAAATGCTGCATCGGTTTTAGAGATAACTATTCGTGGTGAGAGGTATTTAGCATTCCAGTCCTTCACGGTTTTAGCAATGTTAACGTCCGGTGAGCCATTATCTCCAGTAGTTAACCACTGCAGGCACGTAATATCGTAAGGGTATCCATTGTGCTGCAGCCCATTTAGATACCCTGGAAGGAAGCTCATGAGATTACCTGCCAGGCTTACACCCAGAGAGTAGCCACCGTGTGTCATCCAGACAAGTACCTTATGCTTACCGGATTCGGTCTGCCAGTAAAACGGTTTATCCTGCCAGCGAATGAGGGACTGCCCCATTCTATCTCCCGGGTTTGGACCAAGTGAGAGGTACTTCACGCCAGCCTGTGCCAGGGCGGTCACATTACCCCATGTGTTCCCGGGGACATCGTCCTGCATGCCTGCATCCAGTTTCACACCTGCCTGTTTCGCTATGGATAGCGAGTCATCAAATGCATGCAGCAGTTCAGTTGAAGTGCACAAACCAGTGAGCAGATTGCCGTAGTATGCATCCAGCCCGAGGGTACCGTTTTGAAGGTCATGGAAGAATGCGGTTCTCTCTGCTTGCGAGGCTTGACTTAGGTAGCTGTCAATTGGCCATATCACCTCAAGATTCCATATAAACTTTGAGCCAGGTGGGTATGAACTACTGTTTTGGATGAGCTGCATGGCCTGCAGCAGGTTGTTGATCTGTTTGGTACGCACATTCGCCTGGAGATCCGTATATCCGATATCCACATGGGAGTGGGGAATTAAGTAAACAACCCAGTGACGAACAGGAGATATGGTGAATGGCTGGCTGGCCGCCTTGAATCCGCCAGCCTTCAGAACAAGCTTCAGCCTCACCGGTTTAGTTACAAGTGGCATATCCACTGGAAGGTTGGAGATCCCATGCTGTATGGTTACCTGTGTACGATTGCCTTTCAGGAATACCAAGCCAGTGCGGGCTGGTGAATAGTTCCAGGCAGTGACATTGACTGTCTGCATTGGTTTGTGACCAGCTAACGGCTTACGAATCCATTGGCTGCTTCGCACATTAATGACTCCAATGGATGGCAAATCCTGTAATTGGATGCCTGGTGGCGCCTCGAAATCCACGGAATCATAGATCATCCAGCTACCTGATGTTGTGGATATTGCGATCTCGTTTTCTCCTTTGTGAAGCGAATAAGAAGGAATAGAGAGCGAGATTGTGGTTGGCTTACCGGTTTTCGCGGTACCAAACACTGTTGCATCACCACTTCCGGGCGGTAGGTGAAAGTGCTTATGAAATGATCCCACACTAATGGAAACCACTGGTGGAGAGCTGTCTTGAGTATCCAAAAGATGAATCTGTAAACTGCAAGGGCTGTGAGGAGCCTGATTCAAACCGAAAAAGATACGAAAAGTATGAACTCTTGCTCCTGCCCACGCATCCATTGGTCCGGGCTGTACATACGGCCAGGATTTGCTTGCATGTGTATGACCTACAACGAATACACCATCGTGCTGATAGTTCTGATATCCACCAGGTGCAAGCGCGAACTCAGAATCGCTGTTGTCTTGCTTGCCGATCCTCCAAAGAACTGCCATCGGGCTTAGAGCATGGGCAGCCTGAACTAGGTTTGTAAACAGGAGTGCAGTAAGTAGAATTGTCCATCGTGCAGACGGAAGTCTCATTGGTATATATCCCCTTGGCTAAGGTTCAATATCGGCAAGGGTAACTCCTTTAAGTAGCAGCCCGCTATACGGCAATCTGAAGGCTGTGGCATGGTTTAGGTTATGGGGCAGCGTTACCGCGAAGCAGGGTAGCTACGCTTGCTGAGGGGATGGTGTACATTCCGGCACCCTCGCCTACAAAGGGGGCACAAGCTTTGCAGTATGTATAACGGGCGTTACCCTTTGTAGGAGTGGATGGTATGAGGGCTCTGGGAAGTTCACGGTGATGCCAGCCGCTTTCATCTTTACCGCGGATGCGTCGCCGTACGCCCAGCACTGAAGTACCGTGCTGAAATCCCGAAGCCCACCTGCGTGGGTTATACGAGATGGTCTGCTTCCTCTTTTCGATACTGCTGCCTTGCCTGCGGCACCACTCCCCGCGCTCGCGTCGCGACCCTCCCCTCGCCATTCGCTAGCACTCATTATGGGAGGGTGGGAGTGCGAACTACTTTGCATCAGAGATTTCCCATAATGGTGTAACGTGCCCCATAACAAATTCAATGTACAGTTTACAGTGCCGGCATTTCGTCCACATAGGTGGACGTGACTGGGCAGGCGTGGGTTTTAACCCATGCAAACAATACATAGCAATTGATAATTATTGCTAATTAATGCTTTCATGCTCAACAGCTCATCCCGTACTGATTTCACTGGTGGCATGTGCGTACCGCTGCCCTGCCTTCGGCACCTCTCCCCGCATCTGTCGATGCGACCCTCCCCGCATCTGTCGATGCGACCCTCCCCGCATCTGTCGATGCGACCCTCCCCTCGCCATTCGCTAGCGCTCATTAAGGGAGGATAAGAGTGCGATTTGCTTTGCATCAGGGATTTCCCACAATGGGGTAACGTGCCCCATAACAAATTCAATGTACAGTTTACAGTGACGGCATTTCGTCCACGTAGGTGGACGTAACTGGGCTGGTGTGGGTTTTAACCCATGCTACAATACATAGCAATTTGCATTTACTATTAATAAATGCTTTCAAGCTAAGCAACTAATCCCTTAAGGTTTATAGTGTTTTGCATCTCGTCCTAATAGCCGGATTATTAGCCCATAAGCGTAAGGTTTTAACCGGACTCTTGCACGTTCGTAGAGCCATGAGGTGTAGAAATACCTGTCAGAATCCTGCGTTGTTTCCCAAGCAAGGGCTACTACTCACAGGAAGTCCTTCAAACATTACGATGGCGCTTTGCTGCATGAACCTAAGCAGCGGGCACTGCTCAAGTTCCTCATTTGCCCTCTGTGCCATGTAGAAATATAACCCCGCGAGATGGCATATCGATGCTAAATCCACGCTCAAGGTTCACATGTGAATAGGAGGCAATAGGGATAGGCATCTCATCAGTGTCCGTTGGCATATCGTTATTAAAGTAGTGGTAACAGATGAGGCTGATAGAGCTTATGTTGGGTGATTGAATGGTTATGCGATTCGGTGTATAGTTATTATTCACAAGCATAATGCTAAGGTTCACGCTGCCGTGCACCTGGTCGGTGCCTGCAATCGCTCTGAATCTGGGAAGGTTCGGCTCATCGGTTTCAACTATGCGGCTGCCCCTCGGAAAGAGACGCGACATGAGCGACCATGTGTAAAACCAGGGGCGCACATCGAAATCGCCCGGGTGACCCATAGCAGCTCCCTGCGAGTTCCAGAAGCCCCACATCTTTAGAGTTAGCGGGCCAGGAGGCGTTGGGGCATCTCGTACAGGGTGCATGGCATCATCCAGGTCCCATGCGGTAGCGCCCATCCAGCCAGCCCGTGCCGTCTGTGCCACGTAATCAGCCATCATCACGCCATAGCCAAAAGTCTTTACTCGCGGCTGCTGATCGATATTGATTTGACCCGTAAGCAGGCCGCACTCTCCCAGGAAGCAGGGTCTGGAAGCAATTGAGGGACCGTCGTTCACAAGCACCTGGCGCTTCTTAATTAACAACTGCTCTATCTCATCGTCATACACCTCGGAATCCGAGGCATACCAATGAAGATCGAACGCACCTATATCTCCTGAGACATCGTGTGCAGTGCTGTCCAGCCAGATGAAGGGATAGAGCCATGTGGTGCTACCCGTTGTATCCGGACCAATGATATAGATCTTACTTGAGACACCCTTCTTCACAAATTCCGCATGCAGGCTGTCTACAAGAGCCACCCATGAGGCATAGTCCTTGTTGCCAGACCAGCTCCCGTTTGGCTCGTTAATTGCATCGTACATTGTGATGCATGTGTAACCTTTCACACGGCGCAGATAGTTAAGAAGGTCTGCGGTTATCTCGTTCCATCGCGGATCAGCTTCGTTATTGATGATGCCAATAGGTGGAGACCACACTCCCAGAATCACCTTAATATCCCTCTTCTGTGCATAATCGAGAATGCCATACAGTTTGTTGAGATACTCTCTGTGAGGAGCAAAGCCCTTCTGCCACACAAACTCCGGTGAGCCATCAGCACGAAATCCCAGGCAGTAGCAGTCAGCTCCCCACATTACCCGTAAAAAACCTGGTCGGCAGAAGTCCATCCGAGACTTGATGATCTTCATACACCCTGGAGAAGGCTGGTATGCGTAGGGGTCCCACTGCAATCCCAGCCCCATGAACTTTTGAACGACTATGTGATTTGGATGTATCGTGACAGTCTGAGCGTTGCATGTAGTCGCGGTGGCTATAGCAATCGCTAAGGCTATAAAGGTGGAGATATACTTATACAAGGCAGTCTCCTTCTTGAACCATACTACATTCTGTATACCAGATTCGTGGTAGGAGTTGGATATATCTGAATAGCGTTTCAGGATATCCTCGTTATTGAGTGATCAACAAGGTGAGGTCTCCGTAGGCAGGGGCACAGCACTGAAGTACCGTGCTGATACCTAAACCCACATACGCGGGTGACGGATTCGGGCTCCCTAAACAGCATTGGGGGCACAGGCTTTCCCAGTTTGAAATGCGAGATGTACCTAATTAAGGGCAGGCGTACATATAAATTCTTTGTACTTAACTTAATTTAGAAAGGAATATATTGTTTTCTGCCTTCATCAGCTAGCTTCACCCGAAGTGTTTTATAAATGTCTCTTGGCTTATTTTCTGGTCGGATCAGGCCAGTAATACCAGCATGTCCACTACCTGGTGGGGATTCAGAGAGGGGTAAATGGAGAATATCGAGAGGATCAGAGTTAATCTTAAATTTGATGGTTACCTGTCGAATAAAAAATGCTGAGATGATAAAGTAACCAGAATAGTCTCTTTTCACGAATTGTAAAGTCGCTTGAGGCTCAGACACACCACATATCCAAACAGAAACTGAGGGTGGATTATCCTTTTTATCTGATGATGACGGTTCAAAAGCAGTGCTGAATTCACCATCACTTCGCAACGTTACAAACCGGAAGATTTCTGAATTTTCTGGTATGGGTGTTTCTGGAACAACTGCCATTAATTTATAATTCATCAGTTCTAAGGAAATAATTTAGATAGTTCTCCATCTCAGGATCTATCACCAGGAAAGCATCATTTACGATTTCATAATAGGCTTCACAGGCTTTGTTTGTATCTCTGTTCAGATAGAAAAGTTCAGCTTCACCTTTTGGAAACACTTCCAATTCAAGATGATGTATATCTTGGTCCCATTCAAATAGAACTTGTTCAGATTGTCCGATGCCAACCACTGGTAACTTGAGACGTTTTCTGAATTGAAGCAGCAATTGCAACGCTTTCCAGGCACGTCGCATGGTTTCTGAACTAATTCTATTATATTTTTGTTGTTCTTTTAAATAGCTTTCGAGCTTCTCCAGTTCTCTTGTATATGGACTGATATCCTGATAGGGAACTAAAGTGTATAACTGTGATCTAAGTCCAGAGACACCATCCCACCCCGTGGATTGAGCATAAGTAGATTGATATGCATCATTTCCAGTAAACTCACTCATATGAGATCACCATTCAATAGCTTTAAGAGCTTTTCCGTATGCATCTGAGAGAAGGTTTGCCAGATCTCATCATGCAGTCTATCAGCTTTTTCTATTAGAGAACCAAACGGGACAATTCCTTGTAAACGTACTATCCTTAACAGATCTAGCAGTATAGCTCCATTGTCTTCAATGGTTTCTCTTAGTTCTTTTGAGATGAGAGATACTGCTACCTGAGTAATTCCTGTATTTACTTCATCCATGAAGAATACACTTTTTAATGTCTCACTTGCTTCCAAAATAGCTTGTGAGATATAACGACTCGATTTCAACCAATCTCCAACAGATTCTTCAAATGAAGTTCGCGGGATTCGATTGATATATCTTATAGCAATTTGACCAAGGTTCTCAACTTGCAAAATCTCATTCGCACTCTTCCATGCATATTCAAGATCACTTCTCAGAGTATACCAACCTTCATATCTCGGTAATTGAGATACTGCTAGTCTGTATTCATTATTTCTAATATGAGTTAATACAATGCTTGAGTCTCTATCACTTCGCTTAAATCGCATTCCAGCTTGAAACAGGTTCAAAAGCAAATTCATATCATTTGATGACGGGCTGCTATTAAAGTTCTCTAACGGAAAAATATGAGGGTAAACATCTTTCACAACTAGATAAAATTTCTCAAATAGTATCTTGTGATCAAAACCGGCCTCAACAGTAAAGGCCACCTCGCATATAGCCTCTTGAATAGTAGGATTCAAAAAGTTAGGATGTCTGTTCATTATATATATAAACCATTTCGCTTCGTAAATTCCACTTTTTTCTATTAACAGCTTTCACTTGACTATTATAACAATACATTATGCATTTTCCTCATTGTTTCCTCTAATTACCTCAGTATATCGTAGCTAATAGCTATTGGTAGTCGCTGGGTACACGGTTTCGGCAGGCAGGTGCACAGCACTGAAGTACCGTGCTGATACCTAAACCCACATGCTTCGCCTATACGCGATGGTCTGCTTCCTCTTTTCGATACTGCTGCCTTGCCTGCGGCACCTCTCCCCGCGGCTGCGTCGCGACCCCGGAGGGGATGAATCCCCTCCCTGGGTCGACAGCACCCGCCTGCGCGGGTGGGCAGAGAGCGACCCACTGCGGCTAGGGATTAAATGCTTGGCATTGCCCACATGCTAAGCAGTTAATCCCGTTAGCTTTACAGTCTAGCGCATCTCGTCCACGTAGGTGGACGTGACTGAGCTGGTTTGGGTTTTAACCTCTCCCCGCACTGCGTCGCGACCCTCCCCTCGCCATTCGCTAGCGCTCATTAAGGGAGGGTAAGAGTGCGATTTGCTTTGCATCAGGGATTTCCCACAATGGGGTAACGTGCCCCATAACAAATTCAATGTACAGTTTACAGTGCCGCCATTTCGTCCACGTAGGTGGACGTGACTGGGCTGGTGTGGGTTTTAACCCATGCTAACAATACATAGCAATTTACATTTAATATTAATAAATGCTTTCAAGCTAAGCAACTAATCCCTTAAGGGTTA
>JAJZFJ010000030.1 GCA_021805395.1 bacterium | reverse complement strand
GATCCCGTTAACAATAACATTTATATTAACCGACATCAAACAGCCAGATATTTTGTCAAATGATACATTAGTCTACCATATTGGCATAATTAATGCTATACTTCAAATCGTATTTGTCTTGGACTATTTTTTCAAGTGAGCAGTTTGCAGTTCAGATTGAAACTCGTTCACAGTTACAATCTGAAGAACATCATGTACCTTGAACCTATTCATATGCTCTTTTACCTTATGATAAGAGTTGGGTTTCTATATTTGACTTCAAAAGAAATTGATGCATAAGTAGTTTAATGTTTACTTACCATGGAACCTGACCAGCAGAATTGGAAAATGTGCCAGTTGGCCCGTCATCCCCCAGTAGTGCCAGACGTACGGCTTCCTTCGCGCCCTCAATCACAGTTTGAGTACCTGCGAAGTTATTGAGGTTAGTCTTGGTATAACCTGGGCAAGCTGCGTTGACCTTGATTCGAGTGTTTTCCAGTTCGATGGCCATCGCAACTGTCATGGCATTTAGTGCGGTCTTTGATGCGGCATACGATGGCCCAAACATCTTGCGGGACGGGTAAGCTGGATCTGAGTTCAAAGTTAGTGACCCAACCCTGCTGGACACATTAACAATACGGCCTGCTGGTGCCTCGCGAAGAAGTGGTAGCATCGCCTGAGTGACCGCTAACACACCAAATACATTGGTCTCGAACACAGTTCGTACTTCATCAAGAGAGATATTGCTAGCCTGGTGTAACCGAATATACTCCTCAATAGTCATCTCGGATGACAGCCCTGTGTTAGAAATAGCTGCGTTGTTGACGAGAACGTCAAGACGACCAAGTTCTACACGAATGCGCTCAGCTGCATCAGAAATTGTGGCTGCATCTGTTACGTCCAGCTGGAGGGCAATGGCATCAACTCCGATCTCCTTAGCTGCTGCTTCTCCTCGCTGTAGATTTCGCGAACCTACCAGAACTGTGTAGCCGTGTGATACGAGGTCTTTTGCTATCTGCATACCAATCCCTTGATTTGCACCGGTAACTAAAGCTACAGGTTTGTTGTTCATATTAATCACCTCTTTCATATATAATGCTAATATCAATGCTGCAGAATATGGTACCATCTCATTAATTGGAACTCCCTTCCGTATTAGACCAAATTTTTCCGCTTCACCATAGGGGCAGCATTGAAAAATATAAATCAAGTCGATAAAGTAGATATGTTTAAGCTTGATGAGAATGTAGATAGGCGTGTGCGTGCAGACTCGAAACGGAATATGGAAACACTATTGGAAGCAGCAATGGAAGTATTCAGAACTTCTGGGGTGGATGCTCCAGTGAGAGAAATAGCATCAAAAGCGAAATTAGGAATCGGTACGTTGTATCGTCACTTTCCACAACGATCTGATCTAATTATTGCAGTTTTTCAGCATGAGGTGAATTCCTGTGCTGACACAGCTTATTCACTTTTGCAACGGCATGAACCAGGAGATGCTGTTGCACTATGGTTACAGCGTTATGCCAGCTTTATTGAAGCCAAAATAGGCTTGGCGACGGCTTTGCATTCTGGAGACCCAGCCTATGAAACACTACCTGCATATTTCCGGGAAAAGCTGCTGCCAGCACTAACTATGCTGTTGGATAGAGCTGTTGAAACTGGGCAGATTCGTGCTGATGTCGCCCCATCTGATCTCCTTATCGCAGTTGCCAGATTGTGTATGCAGTCTCACGATGAGGGACCAGAGTATTCACGTAGAATGGTATCACTTCTTGTTGACGGTCTGCGCTACGGTACTACAAATCCATAAAGACAGGATCTGCGACAGGAGAGTCTCCTACGGCAAATCTGAAGGCGATGTGAAAGCGATCCTGCAGCTATCAGGGACTATAATGACGATTCCCGGTTGAAGCTGCCCACCTCTGGTGCTTTCGATTGATTCCATGTTGTAGAAGCTCAGGATAGATTGTAATGGTATCGCTGCACTGGAAGTAGAAGCAGACTCCCATATCATACATACTACTTGCTGATCCATTAGATACCGATTACCTGATCTGCTGGAGCATAAAAGCTGTGCCACCTGGAATGATTCAGCAGGAGTGAAGCTTCCCCTCTGGCTCTCACCTATACACTACTAAATCCCAGCATGTCTATAAAATCTAAAAGAGTTCTCCATACTGGTCACATTTATGATTTGAACCAGTGATTATACGATGGTGCAACTTTTGGTATCTTTTTTGCATTGACGTTTTACTCACGTTAACAGGAAATATTGATCTGAATACGTGAATGTAAAATTACTTTCTTGAGTTTGGTACAACTTTTATGGGACATGAGATGTGAATAAGTTGATTATACTATACAATCTACATATTTTTTGATTGTGAATTTCTTATCCATTTCTGTGACTCCATTATATAATTTAATTACTTCATGCAACTTACTATGCGTTTTTTAAATATATTATGCATACAGAAGCATAAATAATTATAACCCACGATCCTACATTTGAAATTATAATTACATTGATTGACAAGAAGAAGCAGTATTTTGAGCAGAATAGTTACGCGCCACGTTTTATAAGTTTGTGTTAAAATGCGGAAATAGGCAGTTATCCCGACATTTCAGGTGATCAGCGATGTTATTCTCCGTGCTTGACTACTCAGATTATTCTGATAATGCGGCCATACCTCTTTACATCACTGATTGCTTCCAGGAACACAACTACGCTGCAGTGAATATAATGACAGGGTCTTCATTCTTTCCGCTTAGAGCAGATGGTCATAATTCACGAGAGTTGATACCCCCTTCCGTGCGCATTTATATGAGGATTTTGGCAGAGTGACTGCATACTCTGGTTAAAGAGTATGACCTGATTCTCTTGGTATGCGAACCTACGAACATCTCAATCCGTATGTATTACCCGTATAACCACAGCATGGACTGATTTGGTACCATATATTCCCAAATAAAATGAAATTAGTACCAAAATGATTGACAATTGTACCAAAGCATGATAGAATAAATCAACAGAGTTGAAGTTTTCTCAATCTGTATCAAATGGAGGATTGTATATGAACACTAAGCATCGCGGCTTTACTCTCATTGAGCTGCTTGTGGTAATTGCTATTATCGCTATTCTAGCTGCCATTCTTTTCCCTGTATTCGCACAGGCACGTGAGAAGGCAAGGGCTATTGTATGTATATCTAATGAGCAGCAGATTGGTCTCGCAACCATGATGTATACGCAGGACTATGACGAGTGTATGCCTCCAAAACGCGTTGCAGAAATGGGTGGGGTATATGTTTGGTGGACAGCGAAAATGACTTCCTGGAAAGATGCTATCTACCCCTACATCAAGAACTCTGGCAGACCTTATAACAATGGCCAGCCATATAAGGATCATGGCGATACTGGAGTATTCTCCTGCCCAGATAATGCTGCCCAATGGTCTTCTATTGTTGACTGGGGCTTTGCAGGTACTGGATATCCCGGTGACGAAACTACCCGCTTCCCTCGTGGATATGCAGTGAACAATGCGCTTGGTGAAAACGAGCTTGGTGCTAACGCCGAGTTCTGGCCCGCCCCGGGGGATAACTCGGGATCGGGAAACATCGCAATCCTCTCGACACCAGCCAACGATGTTATGATTGGTGAGACACGAGGTGCTCTGGTAGACATGGATCCTGACTATCTTGGATATGAAAGCACTGCAGATGGAGCATTTGTTGGCGGTGCACCAGATTCAGCAGTAGTCGGACATTCACGCATGGCAAATCTGCTGTTCGCCGATGGTCACGCAAAAGCAATGTCGCCAGCACTTTCGATCTCCTCCGATGCATGGGACTGTAAACAGGCTCGAGGTGATGCATGGGCTGCTTCCGTCGAGCAGAATATCGCGCAGGTACCGGAGTGGCAGAATTGAGACGGCTCAATCTTTCATTCCTTGTAGCAGGATTAGCCGCAGTCAGTATGCTATGTGGATGTCACTCGTCAGTACATGCACCTGCCAGTGAGGTTCCTCCAGCTCCAGGAGTGCGGCCACCAGCTGCAGTTCAGCAACAGGGGTATGCAAGTGCCCCCCCTGCCATTCAGCAGGAGTTTAAGAATGCACCGCATGGTCAGCCGAACGCTCCTACATCCCCATCGGGTCAGTAGTTGCAAAGTTGGTGATATAAACAAGAAGGAGGCCGCTTGGTCTCCTTCTTTACGTTAGGCGTTCTAGTAATAATGGATCTTTTAGTATAAACGTGCATGTAATCATCACACAAATTTCCATTAATCAACCTATTCTGAATTCTATCCGATCAACATAAAACATTTAAATTGCCTGCACTCTAAGAAACATTAAATGTTTTTTTAAATTACAAACAGAAATCTCTACTTTAGATGAGATGAATGGTAATTTCCATGTATGCCACTCATGACCTTCCAAACTCCCCCACTCACCTTCCCAATGTGCCATAATTCAGTCTGCATATTTGATTAACCTCTCGGAGAGAACGTGCAACTCAAAAAGCTACAGATGTCTGGCTTCAAAACCTTTGCCGACCGAACAGAGATCGAGTTCGGGGATGGTCTCACTGCTATCGTTGGCCCCAATGGCTCTGGCAAGAGTAATATAGTCGATGCACTGCTATGGGTGCTTGGGGAGCAGAACCCGCGCATGTTACGGGGCGATACTGCGCAGGATGTCATCTTTGCAGGGTCTCAGAAGCGTAAGCCCCTCGGCATGTCTGAAGTGAAGCTCACTCTTGATAATGCTGATGGTACACTTCCAATTCAGTTCACTGAAGTGGTTATAACACGACGCATCTACCGTTCAGGCGATACTCAGTATCTGCTGAATGGTGCAGCATGCCGCCTTAAAGATATAACAGCTCTGTTCATGGATACCGGTATGGGAAGAGGTGCCTACTCAGTTGTAGGACAAAACGAGATGGATTCCGTTCTATCTGCCAAGCCTGAAGATCGTCGCGAACTGTTTGAAGAAGCTGCTGGCATCAAAAAGTACCGCTCCAAGAAGCGGGAAGCCATGCGTAAGCTGGAAAGTGCTGAAACCAATCTGCAGCGTGTGCGAGACATTCTAAAAGAGCTGGAAGACCAGAGAGAGCCATTGGCAAAACAGGCACAACTGGCTAAGCGTTATCTTGAGATGCAGGAGCGGCTTCGGCAGATAGAAGTGGATATGCTTGTCTCCGAATTAAAACGTGCAGATTACGAGCTGTTTGCTTCCAGACAGGAGCTTGAGGATGATCAGAAGCTGTTGCTTGAAATCGAAGCTGATCTTGCACGCCTGGAACGAATTAGCGAGGATGCAAACATCCGTGCACAAGATGCTGAGGCACAACTTGAGAAGGCACGCAGCGAGTATCAGCAGACCGTTTCCGAAAGAGACCGACTGCAGAACACGAAAGCCGTTTTGCAGGAGCGCGCTCATGCTGCACACACCGGGGCAGAGCAGGCTGCTGAAGAACTGAAGGTGCTGGAAGAGCAGGAGATGCGACTGCAGGCAACTCTCAGCAACGACCTGAGCGACATTGAGGCACAGGAAAGCAGCCTCGCAGAGAGGCGTACTGCCTGGCAGGAAGCAAGGGTTTTGCTCGCACAAAAGGAGCAGGCTTATCAGTCTGCGCTTAAGTCGGTGGAGGCTCTTCAGGGTGAAAGAGTTCGGCGCGCACGTGCACAGGCAATGCGGGAGGCACAGGTTACTGCCCTGTTAACACGACTTGAAAGTGGCAGGGAAGCCCTTGCAAAACTGCTCGCTCAGAAGACAGAGCTGGAGGCTGCCAGAGCAGACACGGAGGCTCGCATTAGTACCATCTCTTCCGAAAAGGAGAGCCTGTTAAATGCTCGAAATGACCAGCTTTCCGAGATTGATGCGCTAAAAATTCGTTCTGCTGGAATAGAAACTGCATTGAAGCAGGCTAGAACGGAAATGGACTCCGCTAGACGTGCACTCGCAGAGCAGACTGCCCGCCTTGCAGCTTTGGTAGAGCTGCATCAAAACCATGAAGGCTTCTATCAGGGGGTACGAAATTTGCTGGGTGCCGCTGCCAGAGGACAGCTATCTGGTCACTACGCACCAGTTGTCGACATTCTAAGAGTTCCCGAAAAGTATCGAATTGCCGTGGAAGTAGCTCTTGGTGGCAGTCTTCAGGATGTTGTAACACGCACAGAGAGTGAGGCAAGAGCAGGTATCGAGTGGCTAAAGCAGCAGAGAGCCGGGCGAGCCACTTTTCTGGCACTTCCCATGCTCCGTCCGGGTCAGCGTCTGCGTTGTGAGCCGATGGATGGTGTAGAAGGTGTTGCCGTAGATCTGGTGGAATTCGATACCGAGTACTCCCCTGCTGCGCTGCTGCTCCTTGGACGAACCCTGATCACCTCAGAGCTAAACGCCTCCCTTGCAGCGTCGCGTCGACTGCAGGGCTGGAGCCGGATTGTCACCCTGGAAGGTGAGGTTCTTACACCTGGCGGAGCTCTCACAGGAGGTTCCCTGCAGGGACGTGGAGCGCATCTGGTGGGAAGAAAAGGAGAGATTGACGATCTGGAAGCGATATTGCCCAAACTTCAGCAGAAGCTGCATCTCAAAGTAGAGGAGTGTGATTCCCTGGCGACTACTCTACAGGAGTATGAGCAGAAGCGGTCTGCACTTCAGCAAAGTCTGTCAACACTCAGTGCCGAACTAGCTACTGTGGATGGAAGGCTCAACTCTGAATTAAGGGAGCAGTCTCGCCTGAATCGCTCTTTCGATGAGACAAATGAAAGCTACAGTACACTTCTCAAGCGCCATGAGGCAACAGAGCGGGAGAGAGCTGAATCTGAGTCCACCTTACTTGCAGATGCCCAGTTATCAGCGGATGATGAAAGTGCTACTGAAAAGCTTCAGGAGGAAGTGCATACTTTAGCCCAGGAGAGAGACTCGGCGAGAGCTGAGGTAATTTCACTAGAGGTCGCTGTAAGCCAGATTCAAAACGAGGTACATTCCCTCACCCGTTCCATAGCGTCGGACAGGGCTTCCATAAAAGACATCGAGCACAAACGAAATATCTATCTCCAGCGACTATCTGGTATGAGCAGCCAGAGTGATACTTCAGAAACGGAGATTACTCGCATTGATGTCAGGCTGATGGAGCTTGTTTCGCAAATAGCAAAAGCTTCTGAGTTGCTGGAGACAGCCCAGAATCAGCGAAGGAGCATCCTGCAGGCAAATCAGGAGGCGGACGCAGCCGCCAGGAGTGCTACTCACAGAAAAGGTGAAGTCACATCATCACTTCATACTCTTGAGCTTCGAGTTGCAAGACTGGAAATACAGGCAGCCCAGGCTGCTCAACGCCTGCTGGAGGAGTATGGCATCAATCAGGAAGATGCGCTGGCTATGCCTGAAGATTCTGCTCCAGATAAACAGTCTGCGATGGAAGTGACCCGGCTAAGAAGAGACATTCGTGCAATGGGTCAGGTAAACACAGGGGCAACCGAAGAGTACGACAGACTAACAGAGCGCTTCCAGTTTCTTACTGAACAGCAGGAGGACATTGAAAATAGCAGAGTGGGATTATTGGAAGCGGTACAGGAGATCGATGCATCCACACGTGGCGTTTTCATGGAGACATTTGAAGCGGTCAAAATAGCATTCCAGACCCTGTTTACCCAGCTGTTCAACGGTGGCAAGACAGACCTTATCCTAACGAGACCAGAGGATCCCCTGGAAACTGGCATCGATATCATTGCCCAGCCTCCCGGCAAACGAGCTCAAAACCTGTCCTTACTCTCTGGTGGCGAGCGCGCTCTGACTGCTACGGCACTGCTCTTTGCATTTCTCACGGTGCGTCCAAGCCCATTTGTACTTTTAGACGAGGTGGATGCACCACTGGATGGGGCAAATGTTGAGCGCTTCCTGCGAATGGTTCGTGAGTTTAGCACCCGCTGTCAGTTCATGGTGATTACTCATAATCCTGCCACTATGGAGGCAGCTCCATACTGGTATGGAATTGCCATGAAGGACCCTGGCGTTAGTAGTGTTCTAAGCTACAGGGTTCCCGCGTCCAGCATTGAAGGCACCACAGAGGAAGCGGTCGTGATGAATCGTGTAGAAAGCCGTCAGAACTAACTGGGATTGCCATATTGACGGAGAGACTTTTGGGTGCGAACATGCGGCTCAGTTCGGGGGATGATGCTGATAGTGCCATCTACCTCCAGCATAGCGAGCATCACCTTATCCACACTTTCCAAACCATGCTGTCGCATGGCTGCAAGAACCTCTTCCTTGGTAACTTTTTCACGACGGAGGTTGCGTTCAATCCAAACCCCTCTGTTAATCAGTAAAGTGGGAGTTCCCACAACTCGATCCTGCAATTTGGGCATCTTTACAAAGATCTTGGATAGCACAAAGCCCAGAACCAGTAAAGTTCCAGAGCAGGTCATTCCTGCTGTAACATTTCCATCTCCATTTGTCATAGCATTCTGAACAGCATTTGCTATTGCCATGATCATGGCAAGATCGTATACATTCATCTGTCCGATCTGCCGCTTTCCAAAGATGCGAAAGCCAATAAGAAGGACAAAAAAAATGATTGCAGTTCGTGTGAGTATTGAAAGCAGAAAAAAAATATACGCTGAACTCATAGTGTGCTGCCTCTCATGGAAGTCTCAACCCCCTGTAATGGTGTCTTGTTTTCTGGACAAGTGCTTCCTGGCCCACCACACTTATCGTTCCATCTACTTCCAGCACACACATGTGCGCATCTTCCAGACTTTCTATTCCATGCTCTCGTAAAGCAGCAAGTATCTGATCGCGGGTAATTCCTTCCCTCTTCATGTGGGATTCTATTAGCTGACCGTCGTTCAGTAAAATAGTTGGCTCCCCAACCATTCGTCTCTCCAGTTTGGGTGATTTATCAAGTAAAAGGGTGAAAATCCTGTTCCAGACCAGAAGGGTTACAGCGGCAACAATTCCACCTACAAGTGAGTTATCACTTCCAACCATTGCATTTTGCACAGAGTTTGCCAGTACAATAATCAATACTAGATCATAGATGGTCATTTGACCAAGCTCACGTTTTCCCATTAACCGCAAACCAGCCACAAGAAAGAAATAAACAACCGTAGTTTTACAGGCAATCACCACTCCACCCATAATTCCAGGAGTGGAGAACACATCTGCAAGATATTCGTGCATAATACAGTGAACCCTTTCATTGAGAGCAAAACATGAAACCATCAGACCTGTACGCAGTAGTATGGCACACACTAACCATCTATCTGTTTCTCATTGTAGCAATTCGAATCTTCGGCAAGCACTCCATGGGGCAGTTGAACGCAATTGATCTTATTGTTATAATTTTACTGGGTAGTGCCGTAGAAACTGCTATGGTAAATGCAAATGTTAGCCTGCCAGCAGGTCTGATTTGCGCAACCGTTCTGATGAGCTTGAACAAACTGTTTTCACACATAATGCTTAGGTCCGATAGATTGAGACATTTCGTGGTGGGTATTCCAGTAGTTCTGGTGAAAGATGGTGTATGGATAGATGAAAACCTTAAAAGATGCGGGCTTACTCACAATGATGTACTGCAGGCTATTCGCGAACGAGAAATGGATGGAATAACTAATGTGAAGGTTGCTGTACTTGAAACAGACGGACGTATTAATGTTGTGACAACAGAAGCAAAAGTGCACAAGAGTCATGTTAGAACGAAGGCACAGAATGTAATGCAAACGGTAAGACAGAGGGACTTAGCTGGTGATTCAACGTCCAAATCCTGATCCCAGAAAGTTATTGAATCTAACCGAAGTAATAAATGAGTCTGTTCAAAACGGTACTTTCATTTCGGCAGCACTTACCACACCCCTAAAAACCTCTCCCTACCGTCGCGTTGATATAAGACCTATTCTGTTAAAAGGCACCTTACATTATCAGTTCAGTATTCATGAGGGAGATAAGGTTATTCACCGCAATTTCAATTCCCTTGAAGCCAGCCAACATCTGGAAGAGCTTTTCCAAGAACATTTTGGAAGATTGCGGATAACAAATTCTACTGAAGAGACGGATGTTCAAAATGTTCATGGTAGATTGAAAATCCATTCCACAGTAAAACAGAACCAGAAACCAGATTTACAGCATAACAGATCTGTGAAATATATCATTCCTGAAGGTATTCCATGTTCATATCTTTATAAACTCGGAGTGATGACACAAGATGGACAGGTAATTGCTTCCAAGCGTGCAAAGTATCGTCAGATAAACCGTTTCCTTGAGATTGTTTCGGATATCGTAAACGAATTGCCAACAGGTAAGCCGATAAACATAGTCGATTTTGGATGCGGAAAGTCGTATCTCACATTTTCCCTCTACTACTACCTGACAACTATACTCGGTTTGTCGGTATCACTTACAGGAATTGATCAAAAACAAGATGTTATAACCCAATGTTCCAAAATTGCAGATGAACAGGGAATGTCAGGATTGAACTTTATTGCCGGAGACATTGCAGAGAAATCCAGCATCGGTAATATCGACCTTGCTATCTCACTGCATGCTTGTGATACAGCTACCGATATGGCACTTGCACAGTCTGTACGCGGAAATGCGAAGGTTATTCTAGCAGTTCCTTGCTGTCAACATGAACTGAACAAGCAGCTAAAGGCTCCTCCACTGCAATCAATGCTGGAATTTGGCCTTATGCGTGACAGGCTCACCGAGCTTGTTACCGATACCTTACGGGCGAAGCTCCTTGAGACTGAAGGCTACTCCACCCAGATGCTGGAGTTCATAGATGCAGAGCATACGCCAAGAAATATTCTAATCAGAGCTGTCAACAGAGGCACTGTGAATAGAATTAATGCTTTGAGTGAATATGAGACAATGAGAGATTTCTGGAATGTCTCACCTACACTAGAACGTGAGCTGAATTCAATTGAATCTAACTAACAGCATGTACCAATGAAGAGCCATGACGTCTTCACACGTTTGCTACCCAGTCTGAGATTTTCCAATTATGGGGCGCTTCCGACTAATAATTGGTATTGTTTGTTATGCACGTAAATCAATTTCGAAACATTAACATGGTACAATATCTGTCCACAGACATTATTCAGGAGTAGCATCTTGCCCAATGAATCGAAGCGGATTCCCGTTCGTAACCAAATTAAAGCCTTTACACTAATTGAACTTCTTGTTGTGATCGCGATAATAGCTATATTAGCTTCCATACTGTTTCCAGTATTTGCTCAAGCTAGAGAAGATGCACGAAAAACCACCTGCATATCTAATGAAAAACAGATTTCCCTGGCATTCATCATGTACACTCAGGATTACGATGAAGATTATCCCAATACAGATGATCCAATGTTATTTGCCGGAGAACACTGGAGATGGCCTATTATGAGTTACCTGGGTATAGGACAGAAGAGAAAACCTGGCAGTTTCAGTGCTGAGAGTGGAGTGCCGTCTGTCCTTGTATGTCCTTCTGACACAGTTTCGGGAACATCATTCGACAATACTTCTTATGACTACTCAGCCGCATTCTATCACACACCTCAGCAGATTAGTGAGATGCATTTCGGTGATCTCTTCGATAGTGTCACTCAACTCCCTACTTATAGTCAATCCGATGCTTCTGTTTTGTATCCATCACAAAAGATCCTAATAGGAGAATGGCTTAATAATCATAACTATGGTACCAGTGGCAGAATTGGATATTGGGGAAGCAACTTCCAATTTCCCTCTACACCCGGTGCCGACAGATGGGAAGGCGGTAGAGTGTATGCATTTGCTGATGGGCATGCAAAGTTTTTAATGGCGACCAGTATCGTTCCTTCATTAGATAACTGCCCCGATATCAACCTGACACCGAATGGAGTTGCGGGGAAAGACGTACACTAACGTAAAAAAAACCACCCCCCCGGTACACGAAGAGGGGGTGGAGCTGTTCTACTGACCGCCATTGCCAGCAGGCTGTTGCTCATGCGGAGCATTCTTGAAATCGTTTGTCTTCAGTAAATGTGCAATTTGTTACAAGATTTAATGGTAACACTCAACTGTTACAATTTAACTTGTATCACCACGCATGGCACAGTTAAAATGCACATATCACAGATTTTTTCAATATAATTATTAAACAATATAATCGGTCTGATGTATCCCAAGTTAACCGCACCATCCAGGTTGATTTGCGAATTGGTTAGAAAACATCATCAGATCTGGTATTTTCACAAGGTGTAGTTCATGAAGTTATATGACTGCACCGATCCAGGTTGAGTTACAAGTTTCTCCATCAATCCACACACGAACTCTTGCTCTGTTACCTCCATGAGAATATAAGTTTAATGTATCAGAAAGTTGATTGACAAGATTCTTGGATCGAAAGCTCACAGCAGGCTATACTAAACGGTTAGTCTCACGTTTGGTCAGTGAGTACAAGCCATAAATACGTCCATAATCTATCACTACTTACCTTAATGATATTTCAGTAAAGAAAGCAGCTTCTTACTTATCAATATTTTAACATTATATGGTACTTGTGTCAAGTAGTTTTGGTTCATTATATGGGATAGATTCCACTATTTTGGTATCGTCCACTATTTCTCTTGCGCTTTCCCTAATAACAAGACTGGTAGGTAGAGCAAGATGGAGAGTTGGCAATTCTGGATTCTGGATACGCTTAAGCAGACATCTGGCTGCTTCTCTTCCAACATCCTCAAATGGCTGTGATATAGAGGTAAGCCCTACCCCATTGGGAAGTACTTGAGCAATGTTATCAAAACCAACGAGGGAAACATCCTCAGGGACCCGTAGACCGTGTAGCTGAAGCCTTTTATAAACCAGAAATGCGAGGTAATCGTTCATGCACACAATTGCTGTTGGCTTATTTTCAGAGTTATTGGCAAATTGAGAATCGAAAATAGCCCATTGCGAATCCCCATCTGTCACAAGGATCAACTCGTGATAGATTCCTTTTGAGGATGATGCATTTTTAATGGCAGATCTATAGCCCGCCAATCTTTCCTGCACACTGTTAATAGGCTCTTGAAAGGTTACACAAGCGATGCGCTTATGTCCAAGCCCGATCAGATACTCTGTTGCTGTCCGCATGCCCTGCTCATTCGACACTCCAACAAAATCTGTCTCTACGCCGGGTAGCATTCGGTCTATGAGGATTAGAGGCATCTTTGCTGAAACTTCACGAATCAGTTCACGATTGCTCATGTACGCGTAAGGATAGAAGATCATCCCTGCCATATTCTGAGCGATCGCGTACTCAAGTAACGGTGCTTCGCGCAAAGCATTTTCCTGCTCCCCTCGCACGTCATCCCCACCACCAGGATCAAGGAAAAGCACATGATAACCATCTTTAGCAAGTGTCTGGTTTATAACCCAAAACATTCTCTGCTGAATAGATGCTCCCTGCTCAAATCCTCCGTGCCACATCACAAGTGCCACTATATTACTCTTTGTTTCCAAACTATTCGTAGTGGTACCTGATGACAGTTTTCCTGATTTATAATCTTCGAGAACAACGGGCCGACAGCGGGACTTCTGTTCAATCAATCCATCTGATACAAGAGACGATATTGCTGCTCTCACAGCTCTTCTGTGAACTCCAAGCTCACCAGCCAACATGCGTTCCGCAGGAAGCCAGCTACCTGGTGGATATACTTCATCCTTTATTCGTTCTCTTAAAACAGCCTCCACATATTGCGACCCAGATCGATTAATAATTTCAGGATTAAGCATGTTTGGTTCCATTTTGGTTCTATTGAAGCTTAGTATGGTAATACTATTGTATCAGATTAACCGGTACCAGTCAATAGTAATAATACTTTTTGCCACCATGTAGTAAAACAGGATCGATCTCATGCATCTAGTAATTCCAAAATGTTAAGAATTGCAGCATGGAAAAGCAATCTAATCCTTAGGGATATCATGAAACCATTATCCAGGTAACTGCATTCTCGAGTGATGCAACTTTCAAAGTTTATGACTTGTCTACTCAGACTGGATAAAACAGGCAAAGAATAATTTTTATTAAGTTCCTGCAAGATTCAGCTTATGCTGACTGTAGGAGAAAAAACGAGAGGATAGAAATGTTATACAAGCTGGAACATGGCGTTATTCCTGTATGGGGTGAAGTTGACGAGAAAACAGTGCTTCAGGCACTAAACTGCCTGCGGTTTTCTGATCATTTCGCAGTGATGGCGGATGGACATTATGGATATGCCGTTCCTATTGGTGGAGTTATGGTGATGAAAGACAGAATCTCACCTTCTGGAGTAGGTTTCGATATTGCATGTGGCAATAAAGCTGTACGAACAGATGCTGATGTGAAAGAGGTGAAACTTCATCTTGCAGAGTTCATGGACGCAATTTGGAACAAAATCTCCTTTGGTGTAGGCAGAAAAAACAATGAGAAGGTAGATCATGAGCTCTTCGAAGATGAAACCTGGAAACTCCCAGCTTTCAGGGACTTGCGGGATCAGGCGATTTTACAGCTCGGCACTGTCGGATCTGGCAACCACTATGTGGATCTTTTTGAGGATGAAGAGAATAGAATTTGGATAGGCTGCCACTTCGGATCAAGAGGTTTAGGTTACAAGATTGCAAACCATTTTCTTAAAGCTGCAGCTGCCAAGCAGAATATGGAAGCCGATCCTTTGGTTCTCGACTCGGAATCAGAGATGGGGTCGGAATATATCCTGGGTATGGAGCTGGCTGGCAGGTATGCATATGCTGGAAGAGACTGGGTTTGCAATAAAGTTGCCGAAATACTGGGTGCGAACACTGTGGAGGAGGTTCATAACCACCACAACTATGCATGGAAAGAGACGCACAATGGTGAGGAGGTATGGGTGGTGAGGAAGGGAGCGACTCCAGCATTCCCTGGTCAGAAAGGGTTTGTGGGATCCTCAATGGGTGAGCCATCGGTTATTCTTGAGGGAGTTGACAGTCCAGAGAGTGCCATGAATTTCTACTCAACTGTTCATGGAGCAGGTAGAGTGATGTCCCGAACAGCAGCAGCTGGCAAATTCAATCGAAAAACAGGTGAACTTGTTGCCGAAGGATGTGTCAAACCATCCATGATGGCTGAATGGCTGAACAAGGCAAATGTACTGTTAAAAGGTGGCGGCCTGGATGAGAGCCCTCACTGTTACAAGAGGCTGTCAGATGTTCTAAGCTATCATGATTGCACTGTGCGGATTTTACATACATTAACACCATTAGGTGTAGCTATGGCAGGTGCGGATGAGTTCGATCCATATAAGGATTGAACAGCAGGAGAGCTGTGTTGATTACTGTACAAAATGATCAGATGATACACTGCTCTCCTCTTTATCTAGCAACCAATAGACAGGATGCTAATTACTGAAGTCCTGTTAGGACTGTTCTGAACCACTCATCCAGCCAAGAGGCGAATGCACGCAGGTAGATGTGGCATATCTGGGTTTGGGAGGATTGTAAGACCATTTCACAGCATTTGCTATGATCTGTTTCACCTCATCCTGATGGTAAACAGGATATGTTTCATGCCCTGGACTAAAAAAGAAAATCCTACCCTGACCTCGCGTAAAACAGCAGCCACTTCTGAATACCTCACCACCTTTAAAAGAACTCAGAAAAACAAGTTCATCGGGCTGAGGAATATCAAAGTACTCACCATACATTTCCTGTTCAGGAATATGGAATACCGGTGGAACATTGTGAGCAATTGGATGCCCAGGGTTCACAGTGAATACAGTTTCACTATCATCATCCCGCCATCTCAATGCACATGTGGTACCCATTAACTTAACGAATATTTTGGACCAGTGGCCAGAATGAAGTACTATTAGTCCCATACCTGATAGCACACGTTGATATACCTTGGCTACTATTGCATCATCAACCAGGTGATGCTGCACGTGTCCCCACCAGGTCATCACATCCGTCTGTTCGAGAATGTCATCGGTGAGCCCGTGGTGATCCTGATCCTGAGTAGCTGTTCTTACTTCAGCTTCTTCCCCCAAATGAGATTTTATTCCCTCAGCGATGGCTCCATGAAGACCATTAGGATAGATTTTTCTTATATGCTCATTCTTCTGTTCATGGTAATTCTCCCCCCAAACAGTAACGCGTATTGGCATTGCACATTATCTCTTTCTAATCTCTAAACTTTAGAGCAGCTGAATGGCTATCCCCTGAGACTCTATTCTCTTTCTATAAAGTGAAATCCTGCTAAATGCTTGGCACTGATGTAACCAAAAGAAGTTCATGAAATGACAAAAGTGAATTTTGAATTATAAAGGTGGATACTAGAACAGATTATGAAGTGATTACGTCACTATGAGTGTGTAATTAAAGCACATGAATTCCAATCTCACATCTTGCCACCCCCCAGTTTCTACTGATGAGAGACATCTCTAACTTTTTACGAGGTAATCTTTATGAAACTCAACTCATTTGGTACAATTCTGGCTGCCATCTCAATCGGTTCTGCATTAAGTGGCTGTGGATCCGGAAGTTCAGGGGGTAGCACTGTTAACTCATTGCTTGCGGGACGTTCAGCACTTAACAATCTGGCAAGTGGCCAGCAAACTCCTTCAGCAGCTGCACTTTCCGACGCGGTATCACTATTCCAGCAGGCAGTTCAGCAGAATGGAAATGATCCTACCGCACGTTTTGGTGATGCAATCTGTATGGCAGGGTTAGTAGGATTCGAGATGGATGGTTTCTCACCCGGCAGTTCTGGAACCTCCTCAGGATCTGCCGGTAGCGGAATATCATCCACACCAGTCCAAACTGTTCCGTTACCTCCTACCCCACCTGGTTTAGCTTCCACTTCTACAACCACAACATCGTTAGTCCCATCAACAATTCCACCTGCCCCACCAAACTATAATGGAGTACCGCAGACTTCTCCACCCGATAACTCTGCAGGTTTGATCTGGAATCTGAATACTATTGTTTCTAACCCGCTTTCACTAATGAGTATGCTTTCTCCCATTACAGACTTACGATACGGTCTGATGCCGTTTGCCGGATATGAAGAGGATAATTCATCACAGCGAGAACAGATGCTCACACAGTTAAATCAGGCAGATGCAGATCTAACATCGGTGGAATCGGATGCCAGTTTCACTTATCAACTGACCTTAAATTCAGGGAAAACTGTAACGATAGGAATTCCTGAGGTTCAGCTTTTCCATGCTTACATTGACACACTGCGAGTGCAGCTGGCGTTCTCGCTGGCATACATTCGAAGTGTGTCGGGCAGCTCCAATGTCCCACTTCCCGCAATTGGCAAGCCTCCGGTGGATCTGAATGGAGATGGAAAACTGGAGCCCAACGAGTATTTGCCGCCAAGCCCATACCTCACTCTTAGAAGCGCAACTTACTTCACAACTGCACAGCAGGCTCTTGCAGGCACAACAGCAGAGGAAACGAACGGAATTGCTGGAGTGTTGGCCAGACCATCCGATGGAAGTGGCGGGTATCTAATTCCGAACAGCACACAGGCAAATCAGCTGCTCTCAATGGTTCAGAAAACCATTATTCCAACACTTCAGCAGCTTTCAACTGGTCCAACTGTGCTTCAGATGCCTATCATTGGATACGGACCATTATTTGCAGCAGCACAAACCCAGCTTACAACCATGGCAACCACAAGTGGATTGGATATCGGACAAATCCCCTATCTCGCTGGCGGAGGTTCCACGGATGCACCTGTGATTACACTCCCTGCCGACCCGGTGATGAAAAGTGTAACCATCAACCTGACTGCATGGTTTTCGAACCCACCACCTGATTTGAAAGTGTTTGCTCCAACATATCCCATCAATTCGAATGGGTATCCCATTTTATCTCAGGGAGTCTATCCCGATCCTACATTTGGAGGTCTGTTTCCCGACGGCTTGCCAACAAGTTTCCTACTCTAGCGCATTATAGACGATCAGAGAAAAAGTGCGAGAAGTCATGGTAAAATCAAATCTTGAATTGAATTACGAAGTATTGATTAGATTTTAAACATATCGACAATAGTAACAGGCACACATGATGCTAAGTTTATAAAGTACCGAGCCCTCCGGTAAAGCAGAAGATGCCGTTTAATGGAACCATATCCATTAAACGGCATCTTCTATTTGCAGGTACAAATTATGCTCGCGCGAACCTGGTGGTTATGCTATCTGAAGCTATGTATCAGTGATCCAATTACTAACGTCCAGCCATTAGCCATAACAAAAAGCAGTATTTTAGCTGGTAAGGATACAACCGTTGGAGGAAGCATCATCATGCCCATGCTCATTAAAGTAGATGCCACCACCAGATCAATCACCAGAAATGGCAGGTATATATAGAATCCTATGATGAAGGCAGTTTTAAGCTCACTGGTAATGAATGCAGGAATGAGAGTAACCATGTTGACATCAGCCGCGGACTTTGGTCTTTGCGCATGTGAGGCATTTATAAAGAATGCAAGGTCACTTTTATATGTCTGTCTCATCATAAAGCTATGTAGTGGTAACTCAGCCTGATCAAGAGCGGTAGGCAGGTCAATTTGATGCTTCATATAGGGTTGCACTGCATTTTTGTTGATTGCATTCACAGTAGGCTGCATTACAAAGTAGGTGAGAAACAAAGCCAGGCCAATCATCACCTGATTTGGTGGAATTTGTGGACTTCCAAGTGCACTTCTAAGGATGGAAAACACTATCACAATCCGCGTGAAAGCGGTGGTGAGAATGAAAATAGAGGGGGCCAGCGTCAGCACAGTCATCAGCATCAGGATCTGCATGGTTACTGCCACCTGACTACGGTTATGTGCTGTACCCATTCCCAGCTGGACACTTGGTATGGGCATATCGGCCGCATGAGCGCAATTTGGAATAATGAAAAGCACCAGGACTGCAATTAGAGTACATATGAAGAATGGAATTATTCTACGTGCATACCTGCTTTTGAAAGCTGTTTGTGACTGTTTGTAGATAGAATTGGAACTCACTCCATGTCCTCCATGTGTCTTTGCATTCTCAATCTGTTCAGTGATCGTGCCAGAGCTGAGTCAGTATCCATTAACAGATCATCCATATCATCCAGCATAACTGCTGCGGTGGAGAGATCATCCGTAAGATTGAGATCACCTGAATCTGTGTTGGTTGCATGCAGAAGAGAACGGAACTCTTTAGCGCTATCATTCTGCTTCAGATTCAACTCTGTAAGTAAGGAGATCCCGCTTCCAGAAACGCTTAATAACAGAGATCGCTCACCAACGTTTACAATAGCAATCTGCTGACCGCCAACAGGAAGTGTCTCCACCAGGCGCATGTGACCGGCTCGTTCTGGCTGCCGCATTCGTTTAAGCGAATCCCCAGCTAATGACATCCAGCCTGCCATACCGCTGCTTTTATTCTGCGTGCCGGATGACTTCAGAAAGCTGGGAAGAGTTCCGTTCCTTACCTGATATTTTTTCAGCAGGTTCAGCACCCCCACAATTATGAGAAGTGTTGGTAGTAGCAGCACAAGCATCTTCCAGCCTTGTCCAACTGTAGCTGCCGGGCTGTCTAGCGGCTTTTGAGACTCAGCTGAAGCGGTATTATCTGGTCTGGTCTGGGAATAGAGCGAGTTCTGCGATGAATCTTTTGCACTGGTAACAGAAGCGGTTTTATTGACTTGGTCAGACTTGGCACGGGCAGTGCATGTAAACACTGGGATAAGAATAAACACCATTGCTAATCTGATAAACTGTTGTCTTTTGTATAGTGAAGTGGTATACATAATTCTTACCTCTTGGATGAAAGACCAGCTACACGATCTACGGGACTCAGGATCTCGGTGACACGAATGCCGAAATTGTCCTCAATGACCACCACCTCACCTTTGGCAATTAATCTGCCATTCACCAGGAGGTCCACAGGTTCGCCAGCAACTCTATCCAGCTCGACTATGGAACCAGAAGTTAACTCCAGCACATCCTTAATAAGCATTCGAACACGCCCGAGTTCTACCGTGACATCCAGCGGAATATCCAGGATGAGATCGATACCTCGTGGTATTCCAATAGGCGACTGCTGCTGCTGCTTCCCAGGTGCTGGAGGCATTACCGGCGCTGATGACATTGAGTCATCTTCTGAAAGTGCGCTTATGTCGTTCAGCATGGCTGTGAGAGCACTCTCATCCAGAATTGGCGTCTCGTCATTTTCATCCGATGCGGGCAGCAGAGAATGCATTGTATCCGGGGTGATGAGAAGTACAAGCTGTGTATCCAGCAGACCAACTATGGTTAAAGGCAGCACTATTTCCAGTGCCGTCTCACTCATTGCAAAAACAGGTGGAAGCGTTAGAGGTCCGAAATGAGAAGTGCATCCTTCTACTTCGATCACCTCGCCAAGAGTATTACTTAATGCTGTTGCCAGTCCACGTGCTACTCCAGACATTGCGGTCTCTAAAGGTGCACTCATACTTTCTTCAAACGCGGCTATTTCTCCGGATCCATCCCCACCACTAGCAAGGTTGGATAGCAGGACTGCTGCATCTTCCGTTAAAGTAAAGAGACTTTCAACTGTGAGCGAAGCGCTGCAGTGAAACGATGTTGTGAACATCTCTGCAGACTGAAGCAGAAGATCCTTGATTGCCTTCTCGTGGATTTCCGGATTATCTATTGTTGCTTCAACATTGATCTGCTCTGAGAGAGCTAAAGCGATA
>JAJZFJ010000315.1 GCA_021805395.1 bacterium | reverse complement strand
ATGGATTTCTTGGTCAGCGGCTCTACCCGTACTGGATTCATCAGGATCTGAAGGCCAAAAAAATAGCATCGGCAAATTTAGTGTTCATTAATTCTGCTGGTTTGAAAAGTTATCTCCAGAAGCAGGTGTATCCTCTTTTGCAAGAAATTGGCACAGAGAAGATGCCTGATGAGCATCTTTTGAATGGTACGTACACAGCTTCCATGAACTACTATACAGGCTGGGTTGTCTATCTTAATGCCGTATATGGTGTTCCAGTTTTGTTTAATGCACTTTGTGATACACATCCGCTGTCTGGAAAATTTCAGGACACTGCACCTGCTTTCATACAAGGTGCTCTGAGAGCCATCAGGCAAATATCCCCAATCCTTCTAAGAGCTCCGATTACAAATCCTTCAGACTCCACCATCACATTTCCCGTATACCTACCTGCTGGGAAATGGCGGGCGAAACCATCCGAACAGGTTCACTCGTACTCCTTTGAGCCTATGTATCATAATGTTAAAGTTGTTAAAAATATCGTTACAATCATGAAAACCGGTTGGTATCGTCTCAGTCTGGATGGAAGCTCATCCACTACCTTACCATCACTTCTCCTGACTAGAACAGGAGAGTAGAAATGTACAATATTGCACACTGAAAACCTTCCAATCAAACGATTTTGTATGGATGCTGTAGTTGTCTCGCATCGAAACATTCTCAATAATGAATATGAGATTAAACTGAGTGCACCTCCCATTGCGAATAATGCGCAGCCTGGGCAGTTTGTACACCTCCTGGTTGGAGATGGATACTCCCCCTTTATCAGACGACCTTTCTCAATCTACAAAGCATCTGCTGATGAGGGCACGTTCAGCATAGTATATCTGGCTCGAGGTTCTTTCACAAGTGGACTAGCCAGATACAGCCCTGGTGGCAAAGTATCGGTACTTGGCCCCCTAGGCAATGGCTTCAACTGGCATAGCAATCCTCATCACAGATCAGTTCTGGTTGCTGGAGGTATAGGTGCACCTCCTATCCATTTCCTTGCAGAGAGGGTGCATTCCATCGCCTCTGAGCCAAAGGCTGTCGTTATTAATGGAGCACGTACCCGTGATCTGCTTGTAGGAGTGGACGATTTTGCCCGTCTCCCCGTGATGCTTCATGTTCTGACAGAGGATGGAACCCACGGAATGCAGGGCAGGGTGACAGATGCACTGGATAAGCTTCTGAAGGAATCTCTTCACATCCCTAGTACTATTTATGCATGTGGACCAATGGGCATGCTGCATGCAATTGGAGACATCGCCCAGAGTTACGGGGTGGAGTGCCAGGTCTCAATAGAGACCTCCATGGCATGTGGCACCGGAGCGTGTTATGGGTGCGCAGTCAGAGTGAAGGATGAGACAGGAAGCAGGATCTCGCTAGCCTGTTGTGAAGGTCCGGTTTTCAGGTCAGATGAGTATCTATGGGATGAGGCGGTTTAACCTGGCGAAATTGCTTCAACGAATGCCCGTACTGCTGCTGGGCGAGATTGAGCTTTTTTCAGAATGATTCCTGATATCCTGTGAAAACTGCTCTCTCCCAATGGCACACTCACAAGTGAACCTCTGCTCACCTCATCAGATACAGTACCCTCAGGAACAAGTGATACACCTCTTCCAATTTCTACCAGGTTTTTCAGTGTTTCTATATTATCGTATGCCATAGAGATATTTACGTGAACGCCAGTCTGATTAAGGTGCTCATCGATAAGCATACGGGTCGGAATCTCATTGTCAAACGCTATAAAATTCTCTCCTTCAAGGTCACACAGTTCTGCATGGGAAAGACTGGCAAGTTTGTGATTTGGTGAACAGATAAGAACCATACGCTCACTACTAAAAGGCAAAATCTCAACACCAGGCTTCTCCGCGGGAACTGCAACTACTCCTACATCTACAACACCTGATAACACGTCACGATAGACACGTGAAGTGTGACTGTACTCCAGATGCACCTTCACATTTGGATACTGAGCGAGAAAAGGTTTTAATTTGTCGGGAAGAGTATGCATACCCAAAGAATACACAGTAGAGACACGTACAGTACCTATGATCTCATCACTCAGAGATTTCATCTTTGCATCAAGCAAATCCATCTGTAACAGTAATTCTTTAGAACTATCATATAGAACTCTACCTGCAGCAGTTGGAACAACCTTGGTTTTGCCTTTACTGCGCTCCAGAAACTTTTGACCATATTTTCGTTCAATCACTCTCAGTCTTTGGCTGACGGCAGACTGAGAAATAAAATTCTTTTCGCCAGCTTTTGTGAATGAGCCTGTCTCCACAAGATCACAGAAAAGTTTTATATCGCTCAGTTCCAGTTGAGTGCTCCTAACAACACTGTCGGTCTATTCCTTACCTTCTACCAAATCACATAATACCCGCCAAACAAATCCACTCCCTCACATTCTTTATAGATCATAGAAATCTGAAAACTCTATTTTCTCCACATAGAAGTAATGGTGTGGATAGTATAATATAATAGCAGTTTTAAGAGAATTAAGGGCCTATGCATGCGATAGAACACATTATTATGGTGATTGGCTTAGGATTGCTAACAGTGCTGGGAGTAGTGGTCTGGCTCGCACTTAGTATTTGCTGTACAGATGAAATCTCTATTTCTAAGGTTAATGGCAGGCTTTGGAAGTTAGCGGTTTCAACTTTCAAATTTTTGATAGTTCTTCATTTCCTATCCCTGCTTTATCTTTTCGGGATATCGAAACTTACTGTCAAAATGCTGCAACTTGTATTACTTTATGATTGCAAAGTGGTACTCATTCTTATATCCATATCTGCTGTACTTGTATACCCATTATCAATCCTTGAAATTCACAAAAGTAGAAAGGCTCGCTTGGGGCGATCATAATTGAGAAGTTCACAAATTAAAAGACTTCAGTTGAAATAGCCACAAATTGAATATTATGACATAGCATGAATAAATTCACAATAAAGTAACACTCTTCTCAAAACAAGAGAATAATCGCAAAATAAGCAACATAGCCTTGACTTGATATCTAAAGCATGGTATACTATCTTGGTATTTAATTTAGAAAATTGTAATGGGAACGTTGCTAACTTCCGGAGCAAATGTAAGCCAGTAGACCTGAAACAATTCATGCTGCTGGCTTTTTTTTTATGACTCCGTCGTTTAATTTTCCCACTCTGTCCAATTAATTAAGTGGATGTACGTATATTGTTTTGATCTGGCTTATTCTCACTCAGGCAATACTACAAGGTACCTATCCCCCTACAGATTGTCGGAAGAACAATCTCTGTGTGCATAAATTCTGAATGCATAACAATATCAACCTGTAAGTTTGAGGGCGTTTGATGTTTATTGCCAGTCCCAACAGCATACAATCTCTAATGTTTATTTCTAGCTTTCCAGTTCTACTAATTTAAACAAATTTATATGAATAAAATATTGCCTATTGACTGTACTCTTTCAACCACTTTGAGACATCCTTAAGTGACTGCATCTCAAAGAGCTGCTTACCAAGCGCATTTAAACCTTCAAGCGTCAGCTTCTGAAGCCGCTTGCGGTCCGCTTGTGAAAGGCTTCCAAAACTATATATTCCAACTGACCAAGTAACAGTTCCCATGTGCCTTGTTCAAGATCCTGCTGTTTGCCTTTCTGAATTCCTTCAAGGATGCCATGCTGAATACCTTCCTTTTCACCTGCCTGCCACCAGCTGGATGTGAATTCCATTATATCCACCTGCTCCTCTTTTGGAAGTATGTTTAACTCATGCTCATACTTTTTCATCTCTTCAGCATTCAATTTCAAATTCGCTTCAATGAAACTAACTACCATGTTAGCCAGTATTTCGCTCCTGTAATGGTACCGCTGGAGTGATTTAGCCAAAAACGAGTAAGGGAGTTGTCCACTTGGTTACAATATCACCATTGCAGTTCAATATCTTTTTAAAGCTGTATCAAGTTGGCTTTCCTTACATCAAGGATGAAGCTGCCAACGGTCTCACTGCATCTCTTCGTTACCCTTGAGTAGTTTAGGGTAAACTAGTTCTCTTGCAAAGGTGCAATATGTGGTCGTACCTCATCGCTGTATTGTTGGGAGATCTATGTGCCTCGTAACTCCCCGTTTCAAGGGCAAGGTGACGAGCCTCCGCGCCGTTCATTAACTTCATTTATACACGCCATCCTTCAGTACCTCTCTCCAATAAATGATTTAGGTGCGAACCCAACAGTTCTCCATAACTGGATGCTTGATATCACGGCTGGTGTCTGTACTGGAGTATATCAGGGCAGCATCTGGACATTTGCTCTCCAGCTTGCCCGCGGATCCCTGCATGCCACCAGCTATGAGATGGGCTTTGCCGTTGCATCTCAAGCCATTGGGTATCTGTTTGTTATCTTCTGGGCGCATCAGATGGAAGGACGGCCAAAGCTGCCTTTCATTACTATTACTTGGTTACTCACTCGCGGGTCTTTCATGCTCACCCCACTGCTTGTTCATGGCACACACGCCAGAGAAGCATTTCTGTTCCTAATCTGCTTTACACCTATTGCGTTCTCAATTTCTAATCCCGCATACACGTCAGTCATGCAGCAGATATACCCTGTAGAAATACGGGGGCGATTAATGAGCGTAGTCAGAGTAGGTGTATCTGTAGCAACGCTCGTTACTGCACGCCTTATGGGAGTGCTCCAACAGCAATACCATATAGACTACCGATGGATATTCATGGTAGGAGGAATCTTTGGGGCGTTCACTGCAGTTGCGTTCTATAAGTTAAAACTCCCAGCAGTGCAACGAGAAGAGAAGCCAAAACTTCATCATTTCATGCGAGATGCCCTGCGAATATTAAGAGACAACAGAGCCTATCGACTGTTCTCAACCGGGGTGTTTCTAGCTGGGATGGGCAATTTATGTGCTAATACTTATTATCCCCTCTATCAGGTGGATAGTTTCCATATACTTCCTGAACAGATTGCATCCATTGTTATCGCTTCATCTCTTGCTTCTGTATTTGGATATCCTTTTTGGGGATGGTTTACAGACAGATTTAATGCGCTTACCACAACATATTGCTCAGTAGGATTAAACTGTATGGTACCCCTGTGCTATGCTTTTGGTCACTCTATCACATGGCTGATGCTGGCTGGCCTTTTCTCAGGTACAGCGCAATCTGGGGTAGATCTTGGGTATCTCAATGCAACCTTAATGTTTGCAGAATCGGGAAGTGCTTCGCAGTATCAGGCTATCCACTCCACCCTCTTCGGCATCAGGGGTACTATCGCACCGTTACTGGCCATACCGCTTCTGCATCTGTTAAACTTTCACTGGACTGTATCGTTCATTATCTGCTTCGCTGTGATTGTTGTGGGAGCAGTGGTACAGACGTTGGCAATGCCTGCTCATAGGAAAGCAGTTGCTCTGAAGTCATCTGTAGAGCAGATGCAGATTGATGGTACACCTAAGTAATCGATTAAAATACCGTGTGCTGCAGATATCCTGTTTTGTTTTTGTTTCACATACGGCATATCGCTTATGTGGCTATAGAGCAGTTGTTACTTGATGAATAGATATTACGTCCAACAGTTGATACCATTACTCAACCTAATGATAAACACCTGGGTAGTATCTGGTGTGCAAATGAACAAGGAAGGTGACTTCCAGCATAACGAAACCTGTACCACATACATCTCGTACTGATGATTAGGTTGACGTGTGGAGTTTAAAGAAGGATGGTTACAATGTTTCCTTTTCTATTGAAAGCTATTGGTGAAAAAACCGTACATAAAAGTCTAAAGTCAAAAAGTAGAGGCTTCTTTGACATTAAATTAGGATTTAAACTATTTAGAGACAGGCGTGTATCTCAGCGAGCCAAACTACTCTCTATTAGTTTTGGATGTCTAATTCTGGCAGGTATGTTAGCACTGGAACTGCCTGTAGAAACAGTGCTGGCATCACTACTTGTAGGATTACCGATTGATTTCGTATTTGATGGACTGGAGATGGTGGTAGCACCTGTCATCTTTAGTTCTCTGGTGTTACCATGGATAGCTACGCGAAATCTGGTTGAAAAAATCGTGAGTGAATCTGATGGACTAATTATTGACGCAGTTTGATCAGTATACGATATGGCAAAAAAATCCGGCACTCTGGTGCCGGTTTTTTTTTGTTAGCTCTCTTATGAGGATTGTGAATAAATATATGTTGCCACTGTATTTCCTACCGCCTCAAGGGACTTTTTACTGCAGTGTGCCACATCATCATGAATGGTATGCCAGGGCTTATAAGATCCTGGTGGGCTGCCAGGGCCAGGTAATGGTTGAATTAAATCGATGGTAGGAATGTGCCCCTGTTCGTTGATGGTAATATGATCGTCATCTACATCCACCTGCTGATCCTGACTGAAAATATCATTATAACCGAGCGAATCAGCGATTTGAAAAATCTGATTGCAAAGATCAGGGTCGTATGACATTGAGTTAACTTCAGGATAGATTTTCATGTCTTTGCCGCCTATCATGTCCAGAAGGATTCCTTCTGCTGGCTGGCCAAATACAGGGTTATCCTGATAGTGAGTAGCAAAGTATTCGGCACCAAGCACTACGCCGTCACCCTTTCCGCCATCGGCCCTAAAATCACCATAGTCCTCCCCATCATCAAGGAGGAGCAGTACTCCGCTTGCTGGCGGGTTTTTATGAAACATTCTTGCAAGTTCCAGAAGTACCCCTACCCCTGAAGCTCCATCATTGGCTCCTGGAATAGGGTCAATGCGATTCCACCCATTCGCACCCCATATGAAGGGACCATCCTTAGTTGCAGTTGAATTTGGACCATCTGCTACTGGCCTGGTATCCCAGTGAGCAAGAAGAAGAATTGGATGCTTTGAGGGCTTATTTCTCCCCTTACCGTTAATAACGCCAATTATATTCGTTACACGAAGGTTCTTGTATTTAAACTGCTGTAGAACTGTTGAGTCAGCATACTTTTTCATTTCTTTGGTAAGAAAAGCCAGACATTTATGGTGTGCTGTTGTACCTAACACTCGTGGACCAAAGGCAACCTGATCTTTAAGCATGGTGAAAGCAAAGTCGGCATTAAATGCAGGAGGTTTCACAGCTGCGCTGTTTGCATTGTTTGAGGTTAAACCAGGAGGAGGAGGGCCTTGAGAATGAGCGGGTGCTACATGACACCCAGATAGAAGAGCACTTCCCAAAAGCAGTATTAATACGCTGACTGGCTTAACTTTGAACTGCAATTCTATTGTCTCCAGAAGTGATGGTTGAATGAGATGACATATAGTTATCCAGTGCAGTGCTAAGAGAGGTAGATAAGGAACTGGTGATATCGTCCTTATCCCAGTACATATAGTACCCAAGTGCACCATTAGCAAGGGTTTGAGGCATTGCTACTGTGTAGGTTTGTGCAGGTTGAATTGGCTTCCCATTTAGTGTCAGGCGTATTGATTGTACACCACTGGCACTGTCAGACTTCACTTTCACATTCAGTCCTGAAATCTGCAAAAAGGCTTTATAGGAGAGTGGATAAAGCATAAAGGCATGCGTGAGCGCCTCATCTAACCGCTTTCCTGTAATTTTAATGACGGTAATTGTGTCAGATGGAGATGCAAGCGAGCGATTAAGCTCTGCTTCAGTTACCGTGCCCGATGGAATATCGGCTGACCCACTTTGGAACGAGTATGCTGCTATTAACGCTATATCCGCGTGGGAGGAGACGCGAATTGCATCTGCCATAAGATCTCCAAGTGGCATCTCCTTCATGCCTGCATCTTTGGTGGATAGCGCAACAGTAGTATGAAACACTGGAGCAGCCTGTGCACCTTGTAAACATAGCATAACCGGAACTATTCCAATGAATGCTGCAGTTGCTCTCAAGGATTTCATAATTAGTCAACCTCCCTACGCTGTTGCCGCCATTGCAAGTATGACTGCATAAAGGGGCTAATGTTACCGTTCATCACGCCAAGCACATCCCCTGTTTCGTATCCGGTTCGCAAATCTTTCACCATAGTATAAGGCTGAAAAACATACGATCGGTCCTGGTTCCCCCACTCATTCGCTTTTACAATTCCACGAAGTGCCGCCTCTTTCTCATTCTGCTTTGCTTTATCTAAAACAACCATTCTGGCTTGCAAAACATGCATTGCCATTGCCTTATTTTTATGCTGAGACCGTTCGTTCTGACAGGTGACTACCAAACCTGAGGGAATATGAGTTAACCTTACAGCTGACTCTGTTTTGTTAACATGTTGACCACCTGCTCCGCTAGACCTATAGTAATCTATACGCAAATCATCGGGGTTTATTTCTACCTCAGCCTGATCTCCTAAATCTGGCAATACTTCAACTCTGGCAAACGAGGTCTGCCGTCGCTTTGCGGCATCGAAGGGAGATATCCTGACAAGCCTGTGAACACCATGCTCACTTCGCAAATACCCAAATGCATGTTTACCGCGCACGATGAATGTTGTGCTTCTTAAACCAGCAATTTCCGACTCACTCTCATCCACCACTTCGCACTTAAAACCCTGTGCATCAGCCCATTTCAAATACATCTGCTGAAGCATGGATACCCAGTCACAAGCATCAACACCGCCAGCACCTGCTTCAATTTCAACAATGGCATCGCCTGCATCATACTCTCCATTCAGAAGAGTCTCAGTTTCCAGTTTTTCTATGTCGGAATTAAGTTTGTTCGATTCGATCTGGAGCTCTGAAATAGATTCTTCGTCGGAACCTCCTTCATTCAGGAGCTCAATGTATGCTTCAAGGTCTTCTATCTTGCTCTCAAGTGAAAATAGGGGAGTAAGTTTCTCTCTTAACTGACTCATTTCCTGATGAATAGCCTGTGCATTAGCTGCATCTTCCCACAAGTCAGGATCTGAAGCTAACTTCTCCAGTTCTGCAATTTTAAGTGATAATCCCTTCGAGTCAAAGATGGTCTCCCAGCTCTGATATTCGTCTCCTCATATTAACAACTTCTCTACTCAAATCTTCCAGCATTTATAGATCTCCTTTTTTTGATAATGAGATGATCACTATCTTTTACACTTGTACCTTTCTATATACCCTGAGTACCAAAAGAGGTACAAGTTTTCTATTTTTTGGAAAAAAGCGAGATAGCCTGTTGCCAAGCCAGCTGTTCATCGCCCAATGTCTCGCCTATTGATCTGTAATCATTTTTTCTGATAAATTCTTTGAGATCGTCTTCCAATTTCTCTAGCTGTATAAGATAGATCTTGTTGAACTGTGGTACCAGCTCTTTATTTAATAAGCGAACCAGCCTTCTGGCATGTGCCACACACAGGATAGCGGGTGAGTTCTCCAGTTTATCCCATAAGCCATGCATGGAATTTAATCCATCCGTTAAGGCATGGAGATATCTGGTTTGAGCATCGTGTTCAACATCACAATAGGTGCATGTATAGGTAGGCTGCTTTACCACTCTTCTTGAAATATTGCTGGTGGGAGCAAATTCTGCTTTAGAATGATGGACCAGATCGGCGAATAGAATAGAGTTTCCAAGAGGATCTCCCACTGTAGTGGCTAGATCAGAATGTCGCTGGCAAAAGCCCAAACGACTTCTTACTTCTGCCCTCAACTTGGGTTCATTGATCATCTCGGAATAGACCTGCTGCATACACCGTACAACAGAGCGTTTCACTAACCCACACACGGGACATATTCTTCTGTTGGAAGGATGATTAATTGTGAAGATCTCAATGATCTCTGCAAGAGAGGGCTCGATAACGAAAGCAGCGCTCACAGTTTACGATGCCACCCTGTTGCTCTGCTGTCATCTTCCTGATCCTTATCTTCCTCATCCTTGTGAGTGGAATGGTCATCGGTATCAGAGAGTGGAGCAGTCAGGAGATTCATCTCTTCTGCTGTAAGTGTGACAGGATGAAGGATGGAATCTGCAGCAGATGTTGTTTCTGAATCCTCATCAGTGGAAGCCGGAAGCATGCTGTCCATAGGATAGAGTACATCATGATGAGGAGGATATATCGTATTCTCCAATTCAGGATCCATCTGTAATGAGATTGGAGGAATCACAATTGTGGACGCGTCATTTGCGCTCCATTCACTGGCATCATGAGGCATGATATACTCCTCATCCTCACTTTCCTGCTGAATTTCTTTGTCTGCACTGTCATGAAGAGTTGTGTCTGCAAGAGAAGATGCATTGTATGGATCTTCACTGTAATTAGTTACATCCGAATCAATCTGAGATTCAAAGTATTCATCATAGATTGAACTAACCTCTTCCATTGGAATAACTGGCTCTTCGATTTCCGTATCTGGCAGCAAGTCCCTGAACCAGGAGGGAAACACATCTGACGCCGTTACTTCTTCCACTGGAGCTGCTGAGTATGTAGAATCCACATCTACACTATCCTGCCTATGTCGATCCTCTGAAGTGTCCGCAATAGAGGTATCCTCTGGTGTGAGCATGTCGACAGGATCATGCATCTCAGTAGAAAGTGGTATTTCAAAGTCTACTGCACTACTTGCAAGAGGTTCTATAGGGTGCTCAACGCTGAGTTCGTTTTCATAATTCTGCTCATTTAAATAGACGTCAGATCGAGATCTGGGATAGTTCTCTTCGATTTGTACCTCATCCGTATCTACTTCACCTTCATCTGGAGTGTAATCAGCAAATTCAGGAGATGACGCATCCAAAGCAGGATTTTCCTGAAAATATTCAAGCTGTGGCGTAATAGTATCCGACATTTCTGGGGAGCTGGAGTCAGGATATTCCTCATTAGTTTCAGAGAAGCTAAGAGTTGTATCAGGAGTTTGAGGCATTTCGATTGATTCTGCCTCGATCTCAGCACTCCCTGGAGTTAAACTCATAGTATATGGAGTGAGGTCTTTGTCGGTATTCAGCAAGTTAGCTACCGGCATTGCGCGCAATGCATGCCTTACCTGCTGCAGATCACCACGCTGATACTGCAATGCAAGATGCACTGCTTCCATCTGCCTCTGGAGTGAATTGGTTCTATCGGAGATTGGAAGGAGAGCAGTTTCTGCATTGCGTTGTATTTCATCCTCCACAACATCCAGCTTGGAGAGCATAAGCTTTAGCTGCTCATCCTGATCTGCCAATTTTGTAAGGAGTTCGGCAGTTCTTTGAGCGTCTAGCTCCCGTAATTTTTGTTGCTCATCCAGCAGTTTCTGATTTTCTATCTCCTGATTGCGGAGGGCAAAACCTATCCAGAATGTTAAGATAACAAAGAAAATCGAAGCTATATCCAGAAACCAAAGAGAAGGATTATGAGTCTCTACCTGCAGCATTTTTGAAGCATTGGTACTGGAAGATTGCAGGCTGGCACCCGCTACCATCAGTATTACTGCAACACCGATAGCCAGAAAAAAAAAGTAAATGTTCGTGCGTGTCTTCATTTTGCCTCCTCTAAATAAAGAGGTTCCAAGGGAAGCGTTGTCTGCTGATGATGATTGTAAAACCGATGTTCCAGTGCCTTGCGAAGTTTTGTCTGTGGTGCTGCGCAAGGATATTTCTCCATCTCCGATAACGGAACGCACCTTGCCGTTATTCCTTGTGGTATCGACCATGGTTTCCTCATTCGAGGGCTTACTATCACTCCATGCAGTGCGATCTGATAATGGGTCACTGTATGTTTCACTAATGCCACGCGCTGTTCTGCGTCTACTTTCCATCCGAGTACCTCATAAGCTGCACGTTCCGCCCCCTCCATGGGGGTCTCTCCTGGATTGCAGACTACCCTGGGGAACTCCCAAAGCCCGCCCCATAAACCACTCTCTGGTCGACGTATCAGCCAATATGAGTTGTCTCCTCCATGAATAATTGCAGCACTGTGCGATACATGTACTACATTTTTCCGTTCCACAAGTTCTGGAAACTGCACCGGATTAGATGTGTTGCCTGCAAAACAGTACTGTTTTATAGGGCACATACCACATTTTGGATCCGATGGCAGGCATACCAGTGCACCTAACTCCATGAGTGCCTGATTGTAATTCCCAGGCTCTGATTTTGGAACAAGGGATTCAGCTAATGACCATATTGCACTAATATTATCGGAAGATTTCGGATCTCCCTGCACTCCAAACACTCTGCTAAGCACCCTTGTAACATTAGCATCTACGAGAGCTTCAGGCCGATTAAATGCTATGGATAGAACTGCTCCAGCAGTGTATCGCCCTATTCCAGGTAGACTCAGCACTGATTTTTTATCCGATGGAAAGCTGCCTCCATACAGTTCTACTACTGCACGGGCCGTTTGATGCAGACATCTCGCACGGGAATAGTAACCTAAACCAGACCATATTCTCAGCACATCTGTGATATCCGCCTGAGCCAGTGATTCAATGTTCGGAAATCTCTTCATAAACCGGTTATAATAGTCTATTACTACAATAACCTGAGTCTGCTGAAGCATAATTTCAGATACCCAGACTCCATACGGATCTGCTCCGCGCCATGGAAGGTCTCTCTTGTTGATCTGAAACCATCGCTTAAGATTATCAGAGATTGCCTCTGCAAGAGCAGGGGTTGGGGTTTCTGGCCACTGTATACACGTAAGCATAGAACTATTCTACCCGCTGAATAGTGTCTCTTCTACTATTTCACAAAGTGCGTGCCAGATAGTGATGTGGGCTTCCTGAATACGAGCAGTATTTGTGGATGGTACGCAAAGACAGAAGTCGGTAACATCCTTCAGCTTTCCACCTGACTGCCCGGTCATGCCGACTGTAACAGCACCACACATTCTCGCTGACTTCATGGCCTGCAGAATTGAGGCTGACTCCCCGCTTGTGCTGATCCCTACAACGATATCACCTTCCTCTGCCAGTGCCTCCACTTGTCTGGAGAAAACTTTCTCATAGCCAAAGTCATTGGAAATGCTGGTCATCATAGCACCATCCGTGGTTAGTGCAATAGCCGGCAGCCCTCTCCGGTTTCGTTGGAATCTACCCACAAGCTCCGAGGCAACATGCTGGGCATCGGAAGCGCTGCCACCATTACCGCATAGCAATACCTTGTTACCTTGACCAAGGGATGTGATAAATGCTGAAGCTATCTGTTCAAAAGAGAGGGAGCATTGTTCAAGCATAGCACTCTTTACCGAGTTGCTCTCAACCACTATGGCCTTGAGCCTGTCTGTACCGTGAATGCGCCCCTCTTTCGCTGTCATCTCTAAAGTGTAACCTGCTGTGCGGTCTCCATCCCTGCAATCCGCCGCAGTTGGTCCATCTGTTCAGGAGGCACCAGGTCATCGATCATTAGAGCCATGATTGCCCGCCCCCCGATTTTTTCACGGCCTACATGCATTCCCGCAATGTTGACCCCAGCCTCACCAAGTAGAGTTCCAACCTTGCCAATAATTCCTGGCCGATCGGTATGATGAGTAAGGATGATATTACCTTGAGGCACAATGTCTACATGGTAGCCGTCGATATGCACAATGTGCGCTTCATCGTTATAAACAGTGCCGCAAATGGTTCGCTCACCCTGTGCAAGCTCTGCCCTCACGGAAAGAAGGCAGCTGTGATCGGGTGTAGCTTTGCGCTGCTGCTCCACAACCTTGATGCCTTTGAGATCAGCAAGGTAAGGAGCGTTAACCATGTTAACTGAACCTTCCTGCAGCGGTGTAAGCAGACCGCGAAGGACAGCACGTGTGATTGGCCCGGTAGGCAGCCCAGCAAAATCCCCATTAAACACCACTTCTACCGATTTTATCTTTTCTGCTGTTGAGGAATGGGCAAGCTGGCTCTGCAGGCTTCCAATGCGTGTGGCTAACGTGAGATAAGGTGCAAGCAGGTTCATCTCGTTTTCTGACAAGGTAGGCAGGTTGACCGGAGTTCGGGCTGGTTTCCCCTGAAGCACATCCACAACCTGTTCAGATACATCGATGGCAACCTTAATCTGCGCTTCTTTGGTGGAGGCACCGAGGTGTGGAGTGATCACACTCTGTTCGATACCGAGCAGTGGGTTGTCTGGCAGTACAGGCTCTGAGGTGAATACATCGAAGGCGAACCCTGCGACTCTGCCGTCCTTCACAGAGTCTGCCAGAGCCTGCTCATCAATAATGCCACCTCGTGCCACGTTCACAATGCGTACGCCTGGCTTCATGAGTGCAAACTGAGGTGCGGAGATTAGGCCCTTTGTCTCCTTGCTGAGAGGTGTATGAACCGTAATGAAATCGCTGCGTCGAAGCAGGTCGTCGAGGGAGACAGGTTCCACTCCCAGCTGCCGGGTAGTCTCCTCTGGCACAAAGGGATTATAGGCTATCAGTGTGACGTCAAAAGCTCTCAGCCTTTGTGCCACTGCATACCCAATTCGGCCCAGGCCGATGATCCCCACTGTTTTGCCGCTTATCTCAATACCAGTAAACCTTTTCCTGTCCCACTTGCCTGCGCGCATCGTAGCGTCTGCAGCGGGGATATTTCTGGCTAGCGAGAGCATCAGGCCAACGGTTAATTCTGCCGCTGCAAGTGTATTACCATCCGGGGAGTTAACCACCACAATCCCGCACTCGGTAGCAACGGGGATATCGATGTTATCAACCCCAACTCCTGCCCTTCCGATAATTTGCATGCGGTGTGCAGCTTTCAAAATATCAGCGGTAACCTTTGTCTCACTGCGAACAAGCAGTGCATCATATCCACCTATGATGGACTTTAACTCTTCAGGAGATAGACCGGTTCTTACATCAACCTCTATACCAGCAACTGAGCGGAGGGGCGTTAAGCCAGACTCTGCAATAGGATCACTTACCAGGACGCGGGGCATACATAAACTCCATTAATTAGCAATATGGCAGACCTGTCTGCACTAATGGAAGCATACCGGAAAGCAGGAAGAACTGTCAACGAATTGATGAGGTTACAAATCTGAGCATTGGCACAGTAGAACAGTAGCGTATCTCATCTCGGCAGCAATGGAATGCAGCATATATGACGAATGAGCAAGGTAATTGAAGTTATTAGGTATGATAAGTTTCAAACTAGAAGAATTCCGTTCTTTGCAGAAGATTTGCACGAAATTTTGTCTTTTCAGGTGAAATATCTGTATAATGTCATAGTAGATGCAGATTTTCTGCACAAAGTGAAGAAGTGCATGCATCATATCAGACGCGGTAGAAACGACGAAAATGATCATTGAAATTAAAGTTTCCAATTACCGATCCATCAATGCTGAGCAAACAATTAGCTTTGTAGCAGATAAATCTACTAGACTTCCTGAAAATTTAATTAAGCAAAAAGAGTTCAAACTTCTCAAATCTATAGGGATTTTTGGGGCAAATTCTGCAGGAAAGAGCAATTTTGTTAGGGCAATCACAATAGCTAGACGTAATATACATGAATCTGCAACCCATTTTAATGAAGGTGACATGATTCCCTATTCAGAGTTTCATAAGTTCAGAGATACAAAAAAGGATCAAGGCTCTGGTTTCGAAATTTCATTTGTTTCTGAAGCACATATCTACCGATATGGTTTTGTTTGTGATATGGAACGAGTTCAGAAAGAATATTTGTATAGAAAGAAAGTTTCAGAGAAAAATGAAAATTTAATATTTGAACGATTATTTGATATTTCTGAAAACATATATAAATGGCATTTTGATACCAAATTGGCACCCCATTCTTCTTTGATTATAGAAAGAACTCGCACGAATGCTCTTGTTCTATCTTCCGCTTCAAGAGAAAATATTGAATTATTCAAAAAAATTTATAGTTATATTGTATTCAAAATAATGCCATTAAATATGGCAGAAGAACCTGGAAAGTTACTTCACTTAGCCAATAATGTCTATATGCATGATGATAATATGCTACAAAAAGTTCTAGAAGTTATGAAAACATCTGATATCGGCATCGAAAATATTACTATTGTCAATAATAGTAAAAATGATTCTGACATAACAAAACGGTATAAAAGTGAGTTTCCTAATCAATATTTAGATTCTCTCCTGGATTTCATGAACTTTAACCCATGGGATAGACAACATTCTATCGTAGTAACGCGTCAAGATATGATGGGAAATATAGAACCATTTGATCTTCAGTTAGAAGAATCTGAGGGCACTAAGCGTTTATTTTCTCTAATTGGTCCACTTCTTACAACATTTAACGAAGGAGGACTTCTTGTGATTGATGAGTTAGATGCAAGTATGCATCCTATCATGACTCGTTCGCTCATTGAATTGTTCCAGGATCCTGAAGTAAATAAAAATGGAGCACAACTTTTATTCACCACCCATGATACAGTATTGCTTGATAATCAGCTATTTAGACGGGATCAGATATGGCTAGCTCAAAAACGAAATAACGCATCAGAATTTTACTCTTTAGCAGATATTGTTCCACCTCCACGTAATACAGAGGCATATCTTAAAAACTATATGGCTGGCAGATATGGAGGAACTCCTCAAATCAATGTTCCCCTCAGATTTGCATTGCGAAAAGAAGATGAATGAGTCTAAGGAGATCCCAAAAACCTATATTACTTAAACATTCTATCTTGATCGTATGTGAAGGCAGTAAAACGGAAATCACCCATTTCGCCAACCTGGTAAAGGCTCAGAATGTACGAGACAGATTTACAGTTCGCATAGAGACTTCTGATGGTGGTGGAGCATCTGCAACAATCAAGAGGGCTAATGCCCTTGCTAAATGCAGGAAAATCGATCAGAACCCTACAACGAGGTTTGGTGCGTTTTTGATGTGGAAACTACTGATAATATGGTTCAAGTAGAAAATGCATTAAAAGATGCAGAAGCTCTGAAGTTTAAGGTTGCCATTTCGAATCCCTGTTTTGAGGTATGGTTGATTGCACATTTTCTCCACACCACACAATCTTTTCTCAACTGTACTGCTGCAGAAAGGACACTTAATTCCCACTGGACCAAATCTTTCCAATGTGAGTATCAAAAAAATCTAGTTGATATCTATACCAGACTAGAATTTAAAAGATCAGATGCATTAAAAAATGCAAAGGCTGTACTTGAGAAACATCACCAAAATAGACCATGTCAATCCAGTAACTCTTCCACAACGGTGTATCGTTTGGTTAACCGATTGCTTGGCAATGTCGATTAACGCATGAACTGGTCACTTCACTCATTTGTATCATCGAATGACGTAACCTTAATCTTACTAGACAACCAAATCGAAAACTTATATAGCTTCACTGCACAGGCTCATCCCAGGAGGCTTGCAGCTGGTAGTAGTTTAACAGTTTACAATGGTCGTCGGCAAAAAGTGTGTTATAGCGAAGATCCAGGTGAAATTGACCACCATGCCACATTCCAGACCCATCCTGCATTATAAGGGTTTGAGTTGGATATGGAAGAGAACTGTCATTGAGATGGAGTATGCACAGGATCGTATGGTACATATAGCTTGTGCCATACTTCTTGAAGCATGTGGGTTCAGCATTGGGAGGGTTGGAAAACGGATCGATCTGCGCGCCAGTCTGCTCATCAATTTGAAAACCAGAATCAGCAGGGCAGTGAAATACTTCCGATGAATGTACATAGGGCATCAGAATTGTATGCAGCATAGGGAGATGAGGGATCTGGGAATTAAATGCAGGGTAAGCTGCCCACAGGCTTGGTTCATGCTTATCTGCTGGATCCAATCCATAAGGGTACAACCCATCATAGTCCTGATCATACATGGAGATGGAAAGTCCTATCTGGTGCATGTTAGACAGGCATACAGTCTGAAGTGCTTTGCCTTGGGCACGCAATAATACAGGAAACAGAAGTGCTGCAAGAATTGCGATGATTGCCATCACTACTAAAAGTTCAACAAGTGTAAATGCCTTTTTATCATTCATAGCATCCTTCTTAACTCAGAAATATCAATCTATACTTAATTCCTAATGCATATTGAGTAGTTCTCACAATTTCATCGGATTATCATGTTGCCCAAAACCTCCACCAGCAGAATGAGGGAAGTGAAATCAAGGTGGTTGTGACAGTATTTTGACATACTTCTCATGGATTTAATGTGGTTGATTCGTAAGTACTCTAAATCGAGGAATCTGGTGGTACGATGTCATGAATTTTAACAGCTATTGCTGATATGACAAAAAGGCTCTAACTGAATGCGATTATAGATTTTGTTCTGAGCAAATTATACCATCAGCCATAGATGCACGACTCATTTGATTATATACCAGGGAAATCAATTAACAAATATCTCATACAATTTAGAAAGAGTATGGTTGATAAACCTGTTGATATGAAGATAATTTAAGCCGTGATGCAGTCACCTCCTTTCCATGGTCTAATACTTGGTATGGTACTTCATTGTGAACTCGATCCGTAATTCTACCAGATAACCACAATTGGGAATTATATTTGCCTGGGCAATAGATCGAAGCAACTATGAAGTCATGCTGTTTGGCAGCGATTTGAACCCATTCATTAAATTTCTGAGGTGCTAAACTTGTGGATGGTGCTGGAACTGCTTTCCCATTCACCATTTTAATTGCTGGGCATTTAAAAAGGCCTGTCCACAGATAGTTAAAACCATACAGACTGGGAGGAATAACATGCAATACCTGATTTTGCCACATAAAATCAGTGGAAGAATCAAATTTCTCATTCACAGGATAAGCTGCGATTTCGGGTATCGCGTTCCAGATTAACGTGACCGCTGGTCGTACATCCTTTGAATTTTGCACGTCTGTCAGCATCCACCTATGCTGCACTACCCAAGGTTTGAACTTTTTCCTTATCTCCTTCAATGCTTTGATTTGGGAATCGATTGAATATACTTTATCCACACTTTCCGCCTGCATCTGTTCCATCTGAGTACCTGTTAATGGCCTGTGTGCAAGATAGTACTCCAGTGCCATAACTCCCACAAGGAGGATAGGAGTGACAATGAGAACTGTCTGGAGATACTGAACTGCAGTATATTTTTTAAACTTGTGTTTCATATGTGTGCTCCTACTAAAAATGACAACTTCAGACATTTCGTCTGCATTTATTGTCAAGGCGAAATGCCCATAAACTCTTCTGCTGTTCGATGATAGAATCCAACAACTCTACTGCACAGGCTCATCCCAGGAGGCTTGCAATTGGTAGTAGTTTAACAGTTTACAATGATCATCGGCGAAAAGTGTGTTATAGCGAAGATCCAGGTGAAATTGCCCTCCATGCCACATGCCAGACCCATCCTGCATAATAAGGGTTTGTGATGGATATGGTAGTGCATTGTCATTCAGATGAAGTACGCACAAAATAGTATGGTACATATAGCTTGTGCCATACTTCTTAAAGCATGTGGGTTCAGCATTGGGAGGGTTGGAAAACGGATCGATCTGCGCGCCAGTCTGCTCATCAATTTGAAAACCAGAATCAGCAGGGCAGTGAAATACTTCCGATGAATGTACATAGGGCATCAGTATTGTATGCAGCATAGGGAGATGCGGGATTTGGGCATTGAATGCAGGGTATTCTGCCCATAGGTTTGGTTCATGCTTATCAGCTGGATCCAATCCATAAGGATACAGCCCATCATAGTCCTGGCCATACATTGAGATTGCGAGACCAATCTGGTGCATGTTGGATAGACAGACAGTCTGAAGTGCTTTGCTTTGGGCACGCAGGAACACAGGAAACAGGAGTGCAGCAAGGATGGAGATAATTGCGATCACCACCAGTAACTCAACAAGTGTAAATGCTTTCAAAGGCTTCATAGTATCCTTCATCTTACGTATTGATGTATCTTCACAATAGCTCCAAAGCACGCTCCATAGTATTCAAATATTTCAATTCACAGTTTAAGTGATATAAACTTGTTACGAAGAACATTTACTCCCACTAATATCTTGACACATTCCGAATGGATTCTTGATTTGTAAGTGCAGCCTCTGATACGTCAGTCTTTAGCATGATATGTCAACTTCCGGTTCACCCTGTCAAACACGCAGCAAAATATTTCTGAATCTAAAACGTCTCCATGCTTTCAATCTGTAAATGTATACCCACTATACACTTGTTGATAATTAGATTGTTGAAGACGCTGACCTTGAACAATTCGCTTACCGATTATTACGGGAATTGGTACTTCATTTTCAACCCTTTCTGTTATCTTTCCTGATAGCCATAGCTGAGAACTATATCTTCCAGGGCAGTAGATTGCCGCTATGATGAAATCATGGTCTTTCTCCGCTGTATGTATCCATTCCTTAAAAGTATTGCCCGTTCTTCCACCTCCTGGTATTGGTACTAAATTGCCATTAACAAGTTTATACAACGGAGTTGTGAATATACCTGTCCAAGTATATGCAAATCCATATAATCGATAGGGGATGAAGTGAAATTCCGTGTGATGGCTGTAAAAATCCACCTTTGGATTAAAACTCTCATTCACCGGATATCCGGCATTTTCAGGAATGCTATTCCAAATTAATTTAACTGCTGGCCGCACATCCTTCGAATTTTGTACATCTGTGAGCATCCACCTATGCTGTACCACCCACGGTTTGAACTTTTTCCTAATCTCCTTCAATGCTTTAATCTGCTGGTCAATCGGGTACTCTTTGTCTAAAGAACCTGCCTGCATCGCTTCAATCTCACTACCAGTGAGAGGTCGGTGTGCAAGGTAGTATTCAAGTGCCATTCCCCCTAGAAGAATAAAAGGC
>JAJZFJ010000143.1 GCA_021805395.1 bacterium | reverse complement strand
CCGCGCGAGGCACTTGCCTTGGTTGACAGCACCTGCCTGCGCGGGTGGGCAGAGTGCGACCGATTCCAATGTGGGATTTGGTGCTTAGTGTTGACTAGAAGCCGACCAGTCGACGGTGTAAAGTATACAGTCCGTCGCATCACGTCCGCGCTTGCAGACAGTTAGCCCGCCAGCGACTCCGCGGTTGCGTCGTTATATGCACGGCACTGAAGTACCGTGCTGAAACCCCAAAGCCCACCTGCGTGGGCTAGACGCGATAGTCTGCTTTCTGGTCGTAATGTTGATGGGCTGTATGTACCGCTGCCTTGCCTTCGGTACCTCCCACCGCGACTGCATCGCGACCTTCCCCTTGCCGCGCTGTACGCTTGCTGGGAGGGGTGGGAAAGAGAGCATAGTTCTTAGAATTGGTGTCTAGATGGATACGGCTATACTTAACTTTAGGCAGCAAATATATTAAGGGAACTTATGTTTATGTAAGTCCACTTAGAATTAGTGTCACGCAAGCTGCATTAGATGTGAAAATCAGGCTGCTTTCCATCAGACATATGGTCTTAAAGGATTATAATTTAATGATATCTGGTGAGGAGAATAAAGGGTCTTGAATAAACCTAATATGTTTCGAAAATACATGGCACCATCACTTGACAAGTCGACTATTTCCTTCTACAATGGCTTCAGGAGTACCTCAGTACTGATAACTGGCTGTGAATCCTCTTACTGAAAGCTGTTAGAATTAGTTTAAAATCAACTGTATGAAACAGCCAGTATGCACATCTGTTCAATATAAGGGAGCTTGAAATGCAAACCAAACATACCCAATCAAATCATCTTATTAGTAGACTGCCTGGCTTGGCATTTTTTGTATTTTTTGTGACTATAAGTTATTGTGTTGTAACCCACCTGGAGCATTCACCCAGACGCATCATCTTATCAAAGGTTATGGTTTTAACAATTAATAATCCTCATGATATAAGCATTTCAGCGAAGAAAATGCACGGTGTCATATCACGTAATCAGCATAATTATATTTTTGATTTCAGTAATTGTAAGATCAAATTCGCAAACGGCGTGATTTTATACTTACCTCACGCAACAATTAGAAGTAATAGTTCCAAAACTAAGATGACTATTGAAGTGAAGTGATAAAAGTGTACTTGAGATATAATATGCAACCTGTGCTGTCAATGCTCTTAGTATCAAAAGAGTAAAAGGCAATATCTCATTGATGTATGCTACTTATCTGCGGCATAATCAGCAAGCTTGAACTGGCAGAATTGTAACCGCATTTCTATTTGTCATTACATCGGTTCTGGCTTAGAAAATTTCTCCTCCTAAATATAGGGAAGTGATGAAATACTCTTTAAAACAAACTTCAAATTACTCACCATGGAATTAACCAAATGATAATGCTACCAAGTGTAATGAATTGTACAGCAGCACGCCAGATACTAAATACATATTTGAAGATGTATAAGAAGAATCCATTGACTGTCCTGTCCGATGATCTCCTCATTTTAATATCCATTGATGAAGCGTATGAAAAGTTGGAGGAAATCTTTAATGGATCGGAGATAGACATCACAACATTAAGAAGCCATATCCATGAGTTGACACAACGACATCTTCATCCAGGGATGGAGTCACCCCCATCTAATGATTTGGCTTTAAACTGTGATAAATATACAGACATAATCAGCAAATGCAAGTCATCTCCAATTTTCAGTGATCAGACATCGATTGGTGTGCTCTGTTTTCTCTATTCCTTATTAGAAGATAAGGACACTGATTTACTTCTTGCGCGATATCACATTCATAAGGCAGTCTGGCTTAAAAAAATGAAAATGTCAGCCGAAATGTTTATTGAGACACATCAACATTCCACTCTTAAGATGCATGAAGAAGAAATTGAATATGCAAAGGCACAATTAGATAGTTCGAATGTGATGATGAGGATCTTTGCTGCATTTAGTTTGATAGCTATGACTGAATACTCAGACAATATTTCAGCATCTTTTTATGAGATAATAAACGATGATGCGACTGATAAGCTACTGGACTGGTCTGGAGTTCCTTACGAGGCTAGACAGACTCTGTTGGCCTTTGTGGGAAAAATGATCGCACAAGAGTTATCAACACATAACAATCAGGATTTTAAACAAGTATTGTGACATATTATCAAATTTTCGATTTCAACGCTATTAGCACTGAATCAAACGGTTTTCGCACCTTTATGAATTTGGAATGCAAGGCTTGTGAAGGATGACCAAAGAAATCGAGACAAAGCATCAAGTTGACAAAAGTCTCCAAATCTTAGCGTAATAACAGATTCCTTTAGAGCATAGATCATGCATGTTAACATTGCGAAGTGGCAGGCATCATGAAGAAGAGATGTATTCATGCTGTCTAATCCTACGGTTATACTCACAGCTGTGTAGGTGTACTGGAATGATGAGGTTGCAAAGAGGTGACTCACGTTTGTATAGAAAATGGCATATAATTACAATCTAGCAATAGTCACGTATAATCATCTGGTTGGTAATTGATTATGGATATATCCTTGGAACCGATTTATAGTCCCAGACTGTGGTGAAACAGAATGGAATGATGGAAGGCGTTGCGAAGAAGATATTGTCTAGTATACAGAACAAAGGTAATGCATGAGACAATAAAGAGTGTTTGGAAAGTGGAACTAGATTGCCATCCTTTTAAAGAGAGCAGCGAATGAAAGTGGAACATGTCAGCACTTAAGCGCAGCGGTCAGATACAAAAGACCTGCCAGTATGGAGCAAACCAGCACTTACGGCAGTTGGAAGGTGTTCGTCTCGATCATCATGAGCTGGATAACGAGCCATTTGAGCAGTTCGCAAGGTATTTGGTGAACCTGTGCATGGTCACACAAATGGTCTCTACCGGCATAATGGAGTCTGTATTGTTATCCATGGGAAAGAATGATGGCATCTTCCTGGAAATGAACATTGCCAACTTTATAGTCTGCGGCTCAATTTATACTGCAGTATGGATTTACCGGCGTCCGCTCACGCTACTGCTAGGCAATGTGCCGGGTCGATTAGGGCAACTGGTATGCACTCTGTACTGGTCCCATGAGCTGGCAGACGCACTGCAGGCAGGTGATAGCATCTCGGAAGCGTGTGATCGGTTCTCAGCCAACCCTGCTCTTCGGCGTAGTAAGCAGTTACTGGATAGCCTTGTCTGGTCGGCACGACAAGGCTACATAGATGTAGATGGCGACGATCTCGCAGAGGCACCTGCCCCGCTCAGAGAATGTCTGAGGGACGGCTTTATGACTGGCTTCCTTGCAGACTACCTCTACACGTGCAGCGATGATTTACTAAAAGAGTGCAAAGATACCATATCAATTGCTTTGAGCAGAACTACCAAAATCATCCTCCTTGGGATCGTAGTGCTGCTGTTGAGTATTATACTAACGCCATATAACTGGACTTGGTTGATCTGATAGTAGTTGTCCCTCAAGGATGTGCAAACTCGAAATACTCGCACCTGACAGCCATGCTGTCAATGATTAGATCTAGGGATGACATTAATTTTATGATGTTTTTGATTGACCTTCATCCTTGATCAATTGCCAGTTTCTAATTGCAATTGAATCTCGGGTTCTTTTTTCGCGAGTAGTTTCGTTATTTTTGTGTGATTTCGTGTTCAAAAATCATCCTCGGCTGACATACTGCCCATTGGCGTGTGACATAGATATTCAATCACTTTAACCACACCCAGGGTATCCCAACAGAAAAAATGCAAATAAATGGTTGCATATTACGGAAAAGTATGATACAATATCTTCATAGGCAACTATTTAGTTGCTTATTGGTGAAAGGTTTCCCATTCATCAACGTACTCTGGTCAAACTGAATACTATCGGAGAATTGCCACGTAGTTAATGTCATCGGATGCCTGACGCAATATCTCCCGCTCATCAGAGTTATGGGCGGAAGCTATGCCTGGATGGGACAAATAAAGGCTCTACCTTTACTGTTCGCTTCCTTAATAGATTCGTTGACAGCAGAATCTAGAATGCAGTTCCAAAGGGCAGTTATACAGCTATGGTCACCATAATGACCAGCAATTGCTCAGGAAAAGTTTTAGACACATAACACATGAAGCAATTCGAGGTATACGCCAGTAATATGATTGAACTGCTACGCAGCCATCAGCGATTTAGTTCGGGATTGCGGTTGTAGTGTATTCTGCAATCATCGCTGGGTGAAAAGGTTTGGACAGAGAATATACGGCTTTTGATTGATGGAACTGAATTGCCAACTTTACACTAAAATACACATAGATAGACGAGGACACTATAATGATACAAGATAAAATAGAGCGACAGATCACCATTCGCGCACCCAAAGAGAGCGTATACAGCGCAATCACCGATCCAGAAAAGATCACCTCATGGTTTCCAGATGGAATAAATGGTACGTTAGAAGTTGGTGCTACACCCACACTCGACTTTGGGGAGTATGGTTTTGAAAAGATTCATGTTGTTGCAGCAAATCCCTACGACTATTTTGCATATCGCTGGGTACCAGGGAATCCAGATGGCGCTAACGGGTTTCAAGGAGACATCCTCTCAGTTCCAAATACATTAGTCGAGTTCTGTCTGAAAGATGATCCAAATGGCACTTTACTAACGCTAGTCGAGTCCGGCTTCGCAAACCTGCCAGAGCTGGTCGCGCAGAAGAAGTTCGAAGAGAATACCGACGGCTGGAATTACATGCTGGATCGTCTGGAAAAGTTGTTTGCACAAAAATGACTGCAGTTGTGGAGGTATTCAAAGCACTTGGCGATCCCATACGCCTGGAGATAGTTCAACGGCTATCTCGGGGTGAGGCAGTAACTATCAGCAAAGTGTCCAGCAACCTTGGCATATCACGGCAAGGAGCTCGGAAGCATTTGCAAATCCTGGTGGATGCGAATATGGTTAAGCTTGAACCAAAAGGGCGAGACGTTAATGTTCAACTCCAAACCAGATCGCTGGACGCCGCTAAGGAGTTTATCGCTGAGGTTGAGAAACGATGGGATTCCCGACTGGAGGCACTGCGTCAGTTCGTGGAAGAAAATCCGTAGAAGTAAGTAATTACCTGCAAATCCTTACAGAAAATGCGTCTGCCTCTCCATACCATGAGGAGCAGACGCACCTGTTTAACAGGGTCAAAAAGGTGAATGGTATTTTCTTCTTAGCCACAAATTGATGCTAACCTAGACGCTCTTGCTCAAAGCAAAACTTGTTTCACAATTTACCGACTTCTATTTTCAGCATGCGGTTGAATGCACAGTAGCACCATTTACCTATAAAAAGTCTATCCTCAAATTCAGCTTATGTAACTTTTAGGAGAGTATGGGAAGGGAAACGCAGTTTTGTTGGTGAAATAGCTATTAACTCTGTCCCGTTTTGTTTTCAACCCCTCGCGACAGGCCTACTAATCGTACTTAAACTCTTAGCAATGGATAGGGAGGCTGTATGAAATTTGTTCATGCTGCAGATCTGCACCTTGGCGCACCTTTCAAAGGAATTCAACGCAGCGATGGTGAAATCGCCAGGCAGCTTAGAGATGCCACATACACCGCTTACCATCGAATCATAGCTCTCGCAATTGATGAGAGTGTGGACTTCGTACTGTTTGCTGGCGACTGCTTCAACTCCGATGAGAACATGCAGGTGCCTCAACTTCGCTTCCGCGATGGAATTCGCGAACTGGACTCCAGAGGCATCCCCTCCTACGTAATCTGTGGCAATCACGACCCCCTGCTGCCCCGACAGGCGCGATGTGCCCTGCCTGCCAGTTGCCACATCTTCCCCACCACTGGCACCGAGGCGCAGATTGTTATGCGTGACGGTCGGGAGTTTGCTGCCATATTCGGCATCAGCTACGGGCAGCAGAGGGTCACCGAACGTCTGGTAGCTCGTTACAGGAACGCTCATCCTCACCTGTTTTCGATTGCGATGCTGCACGGCAACCTGGAGGGGAGCGTTGGGCACACCAACTATGCGCCGTTCTCACTTCCTGAGCTGGAGGCGACCGGCTTCGACTACATCGCCCTGGGGCACATCCATGCGCGCGCCGAGTACAGGGTGGACAATGGTCTGGCGGTCTATCCCGGCTCTCCACAGGGGCTGGATCCCACCGAGACAGGACCGCATGGCTGCATGCTCGTGGACGTGAGCGAAAACCGCGAGATCGATGCCCGGTTTGTGCCACTGAGTCCTATCGTGTGGCAGAGTGTGGAGGCAGATGCGCGTACCTGGGAGACCCTTGACGATGTTGAGGAATCTCTGACTACGCTGCTTGACAGTGTATCTGTAGCTAACAGGGAGACGAGTGTAGCACTGCGAATTAAGTGCATTGGGGCATGTTTCGTACACACACAGCTTGAAAGCCATGCATGGCGAGTGGAGATACTGGAACACCTTCGTGAGAGGGGAGCAGGTTATCCTTTTGTCTGGACAGAGCGCATTGAATGGGATACGCGACCTCCTATCAGTGTGGAGAAGAAGAGAGGAGAGCAGTCATTCAGTGGTGAGGTAGTACGTCTTGCTGACTCATTTATTGAGGATCCAAATTTATTATATACGGCGGATTCAAAACTGCTCAAAGAGCTCAACAGTTTGTTTGATAGTGCGAATCTGAAAGGTTATCTGCCATCCCTTCATGATAAAGATGTCATTGACAGGATTATTGCACGTGCTAGGGATATCTCTTTAGAGAGGCTGGAGAAGTAGAGGGATGCAATTTCTTAAACTTGAAATTGACGGATTCGGTATCTACAGAGACGTAAAGATTGACGGGCTGAATAGTGGTCTTATAATTGTGTATGCTCCTAATGGTGCAGGAAAATCAACTCTTAAAGCTTTCATGCAGGCAATGCTCTTTTGGGATCCTAATGCCAGAACCTCTGATATTCGGGATTATAAACCGCCGAGAAGCAACAGTTTTGGGGGCAGGGCACTCATTCGACACTCAAAATACGGCGAGCAGCTAGTTACAGCAAATTTCCTGAACAAGCAGCGCAATGTTTCACCCATTGGTTCAGCAAGTCAAATAACAACAGCACAGCTTTCCGGCAGAGCATCCGCTGAAGTTTACAGAAGTATCTTTTCCATCAATAACCTTAACCTTCAGGACGGGACTGGCAACTCTTATCACGAGATAAGCTCTGCTATGGGTGGAATTGTGATTGATGCTGGTACGGCAGATGTGGATGAGATTCTGAAATCAATAAAAGAGAGTGCAGAAACAATATACAAATCTGGTACAGCCGCTGTAAACCCCGACATCAACAAGCTGCTAAAATCACTTAATGAATATTCCAGCAGATTGAAGGATCTCCGAGCTAATGAAGGGGACTATGCAAGGCTGGAGAAGGAGCTTGACGAATGTGAACAGGAACGAACCAATCTGGAAAAGGCGGTCACTGTGGCAAGACAGCATCTTTCTGAAGCAAGGCAGCTACAAAATGCATGGCCTGTCTGGATAGAGATATGCAACGCTGAAACTGAGCTGCATGAGCTGCCATCCAACCTTGATAATTTCCCAGCGCGTGGAGTTGAGAGGCTCAGAGAACATTTAGCTGCCATAGAAAAATATACTTTGGAGTTCACAAATCAGCAGATTGATCTCAATAAGGCCGCAGATGAACTCAAAACTGTTCAGCCAGATGTTAGGGTTATTGGCAGCCGGGAGGATATTATACAGCTTGATAATCAGATGCCACTTTTTCAGAAAATGCTTAAAGAGTCTGGTGATTTCAACATAAAGCTGGATCAATGTTCGCAGGATATCAAAGCTAAGCTCGCCGCTCTCCCAGGATGGAATGAGGAGGAGGTGCTTAAGTTCAACACTTCCGTAGAGGCTATGCAGGATTGGCGTGCTGCAGCGGAGGCACTTGATAGCACTTCAGCCGAACTGAAAAAGGCTGATGATGCAATGAATGCCCTGCATACCTTTTCAATCGAGGACAAGACTGATGGAGGTATCAGCGTACCTCGTAATACGCAGCAGTATATTGAGTATGTTGAGAAGCAGATAGAGGAGCAGGAGAAGCTTCAGCAGCTGGCATCTTCCACAAATCTTGACGTATCCAGTGATGTGTTGGATGATGCGCTAATAAACCATGTAGCCAGGATTGAAGAATTGAATCAGAAGATGCTTCTTTATGCTAATGAACGCGCAAATATAGTGCAAGAAAACCAGTTGAAAGCACGTTTGGAAATGGATTTTAACAGATCTCTTACAGATTTTAAAGGTTGGAACAGGGAGACAGTTGCGCAGTTTGATCTCTCAATAGGTGCCGAACAGATAGCAGATACGCATGTAAATAATCTGTCTGCCGCGCTACAGTCACTGCAGAATGCTGAAGTAAACCTGAAGCGGTTGAAGGGCAGACTTGAGAATGCTACCAGTGAAGAAGCCGACAACAAGAGGGCATTCGATGTTAAATGGGCTAAGGTTCCACCAGACTCAGAAGCTCTCGATGAGAAGATCCAGGCGATGGCTGCCGCTGTACCGCTTATTGCGAATGAGAAGCGCTTAAGTGAGGCGATAGTAACAGACAAAGCTGAACTGGTGAAGAAGCAGGCGGAGCTGCAGACAGTTAAAGAGAAAAGTACACCTACCACTAAGACAATATTACAGTTTACTATAGGAATAGTTCTACTGTTTGTGGGACTGTTGGCCATTAGTGTTACACATGGCAATATGAAGTATGTCGGTATTGGAATACTGATTATGGTTGTGGGAGGTGTGGTTGCCTATCATTCCAAATGGCGCCCTCGTGCCTCTATCTCTCCAACTGGCATATTGGAGAGCGATATTCAGAGATTGGAGAGTAGTATAGCTGCCGCTGAAAACCAGGCTAAAACTAGCGGGGCGGAGCGTGAGAGGCTATCCAAAATCCTGCAGTGCGAGATAACCGATGAATCTATTGAGACACTAAATAGCGAGCTAAAGAACGAGCGAAAGAGAAGGGAAAGCTTCGATAAGGAGAGGCTGGAGATGGAATCGCTTGCCCGTGCCGTTAGAGCCAAAAAGGATGATTATACAGAGTGCGAAGCAGAATTCAGAGCTGCAAAAACCACTTTTGATCAACAGACCCAGCAATGGAAAGCCTATCTTACAGGATTAAAGCTAGATCCTGTCACAACGCCGGAAGCACTTCCCAGACTGAGATCTGCAATTAGAGAGATGCGAAATCTGTTAGACAGGCTGAATCAGGTTGAGCTTCGAGTTAAAGAGCTTACTGCTAGCGTTCAACGCATACTGGGAGATGGAATTGAATTAGCTGGGATGCTGGGGCTGTCTGCACCGGTGGAAGAGTCGCTGGAGACGTTCGCTATACGATGCACCACGCTGTTAAGCGAGGCTCAAAACAGAAAGCAGCAAGCAGAGCTTGGATCCAGGGACATTGAGAATGGAGCTAAGTTACTGAAGAGGCTGCACAGTGAGTTAGCATCTGCGCGGGCTAAGCTGGAAAGACTTCAGACTGATAGAGCACATGCATTTACACCTGCTAGCACAGCACTCGGTTCATGGCAGTCCAAACTGGCGACAACACCATTCAGCCTCACTACCGGATCGCAGGAGTTCAGCAGTGCAGTTGAAATCATCAAGGAGGTAAAGCACCTCCATAGTGTTCGCAGTGAATATGCAGAGAAGCTGGAGGCTAACCAGAAGGCTATGGACAGCATCGTAGGACTAGGCGCTCAGCTGGCTGTTCGCCTGGAGATGAATGCCCCTGAGCAGGAGACACTGGTTCAGTTTTGCAACCAGCTGAAGGAGAGGCTCGTTAGTGCAGATGCACTAGCGACAGAGCGATCCCAACGCGAGAATGAACTGTCTGCATCCCGTCAGAAACTGGAGGCCGTAGAGAAAAGACGAGAGGAGGAACTGCAGAAGTTAGCTAACCTTCTGGACTCGGCAGGAGCATCAACGGAGGCGGAGTTCTATAATCGTGCCGAGCTTTGGGAGAAAAAAGAGAGACTGAATAGCATTGTTGCGAATGGAATTACGAAGCTCACAACACTCTCTGCCCCGGGTGAAGCTGTCCAAATTCTTAAAGGAAAACTGGCTGGTTGTGAACTATCCGATATTGAGATGGCTATAGAAGCCGCTGATGCCAAAGTTAAAGAGCTACAGGCAGAATTGCAAAGAACGAATGAACTGGTTGGCGAAAAAAATACCAGGATGGAAGCAATTCAGAATAGTGATGATATTGCAAAGCTGCAGTTTGAACGAGAGGCAGTTCTGGCTGAGATTGCACCACTGGCTGAGGAGTGGGCAGCGCTTCGTATAGCACATGAACTGCTGACAGTATCTCGGCAGCGCTATGAAAAAGAGCATCAGCCCGCTATCCTCCAGAACGCCGGCAGGTATCTGTCCACAATTACACATGGACGCTACACTGGCATACTGCATACGGACGATAAAAAGAGAAAGCCAATACTCTTAGGTAGTACTGGAGAACGCAAAACAGTTCAGTGGAATCAGGGTTTACAAGACCAGGTGATGTTCTGTCTTCGGCTGGGAATAATAGAAGACTATTCCAGTAAAGAAGAGAGTCTGCCTGTCATTTTCGATGATGTGCTGGTTAACTGCGATGCCGATCACCGTGATGGTGCGTCCAGATGCATTGCTGAAGCTGCACACACTCACCAGATCTTCTATTTCACTTGCCATATGCCCACTGTAGATGCTCTGAGGAAGCACTCTGTAAATTGCCAGTATATGGAGATTGAGGATGGTATGCTTAAATTGTTGAAGGCTGGCTAACAATGGATAATGGATCAGGTTATATATCAATATTCATAATAAAAACTAATGTGAAGTTTTTATGAAGCAAATAGGTGGGGGTAAGTTAAGGTGATTGGATTTAATACAGATTAATGAAGTAGAGGATGAAGAACAGGACATTCTTTATGAATTTTTATTGCAAAAACGAATCAAAAAACCGCCCATCATTAATGTATCTTGCAGAGATGACTGGAACGACACTCCTGACACATTTCCAGTAAAACAGATCGACCGTAAAAGCAGATTCAGGTTATTACGAATATATGCGCTTCTTATGAGCGGTTTTGTAGGGCTTCCGATTGGTCTTTTTTCTTGGATTCTCGCGTCGCACACATACTATGTGTCTCCTTTAATAATCATGTTGCTAACTACATGGACCATGTTAAGTTATGTATTGGTTCCCGCAATGCCATTTGTTTTACTAACCTGGATGAGAGACGGGTTTATTCAGCAAAACAGACGGATTCAGGTTTTTGTAAATCGTATGGGAAGCCATGCTCTTGGACCGATGCTTAACCTTCTGCAGGAGATATGCGGGGGAAGGGAGCAGAGCGCTATAAAGGATCGAGTGATCTGTAATTTGAAAGTCATCCTGGATAGTATAGAAGAGAACTCGGTACCGCAGCTGACTTCTCAAGAGCGAATGATTCTTTGCAGCATGGTAGATTTTGGTAACGACTATTATCGTACCTTAAAGCCAACTCAGCGCTACACTTTGCAGGAGTACAGCCTTTCACTCACATCTTCTTCGATAAGGGTTCTTGGAATTTTAGGAGATGAAGCTTCTGTGCTAGCGTTACGGAGCAGGATGCAGAATACACATTCTCCGTATATATATGATCTTATCGAATCTACACTGAAACAAGCAGCAAAGCACAATGAAAGCTTAGAGAATACGAATGGTCTTTACCATGAAAGCCAGTCACTTGAACAGTGCATTCGTCCCAGTTTAGAGAAAACTACAAAAAGAGAAATTAAAAGCCCCTTCTTGTTCAAGTTATATTTAATTTGCTTGATCGCTTTGATTGCAAATGGAGTCGGAATTGTAGGACTTGTAATGAATTCTAACGTTTTGCAATCAATTGGTTTCCTAAATCTGTTATTTTGCATTATCATAAGTTTCGAATTTTATAAGAAAACACTTAAAGCAGGAATAGACACAGCAAGAAGCGATTCTCAGGAAGCTATTGGCGATTTACTTACAGCTTCATCTCATACAGCATTTCTCTCTTATCCAGTAACCTCTCTCCTCATCGGGGAGCTTAGCAATGATTTGACGATTGAAAATAGCCCAGTTCTGAATCAAAGTCAGGTAGGAAGTTTGCACTTTTTATGCACTCAGGACAAAGTGGATCTAAGCGATATAGTACCTCCGATAGGCAAAGACAACTCATATTTATCATTCCTGTTTCCCTACATTATGACTGCTCCAAAACTCTTGATGAGATGGTTGATGAGATCTGTACATGGTAGTCCTTTGCCTACTGTCACACCAACTGCCAGAATTTTAAGAGCAATTGGAATGGTTGGGAATGGAAGTTCCGTCCGGTTTCTTGAGAGATACATTGCAAAGAGTAAGGATCCGATACTGGCAGCTGCAGCACAGGACAGCCTCGCAGTTCTAACACAACGCCTCGCTGTCACTCCGGAGGAGATGCTGCGCGCTTCGGCTATGCCAGATGATGGGCTGTTGCAGCCTGTATGCAAGGAACCTGAGAATGTGCTGCTTAAGCCGACATTTACTCAGATTGATGCCACCTTTGAGGAGAAGGCTGTCACTCATTTTTTGGATGGATAACGGCAATTATCGACTTTGTCTGGATTGGTGACCAGTGCCAGGTTTCCCCTGTCAGCATAAAAGCGGGTATGATATGGGTTATACAGTACAACAGTGAGAAATGATCACTGCATCACTACTCACAAAACGAATTTCAGACTGCTGCGTGAAGTATTGAATTGTCTAGCTATGACGCTTCAACCATTCGCTATGGGCATCACTGACAGGTGGTAGCATACCATCACAACAATCGGTTGCCATACTCTCCAGCACAACTTAAAGGTTAAACAATGACAGCAATCTCTGTACCAGATGCATATCAATCAGGCATTATCAGCCTTCTTTACCTCACAGACGAACAGTTTCAAAATCTGTTTGCCGCAATTAAAAATGCTAAACCTTCGCTCACAGCTTCGGGTTTGGTCTCGCAATTGAATGATGTCTCTCCTACAGTAAAAATGCGCGAAGTGAGGGAGATTGTGGAGGCTCTGGTTTGCCTGTATCCACTCTATTCAAGTTTAGATATCTCTGCTCATGAATTTGCTGAACGGATTAGTTCAGGAGTCAATGAATTTACCGACATCGATGAGGTTCTTATCTCACTTGAAGAAAAAGAGATCTTAACAACTCGTCTGGCACAGCTTTTTAACATAGACAAATCAATTGGGATTACCTCAAAAGCGAATGAGGTTCTGGTAGATAACAACCATACCTACTGCCACTCAAGGATCTTGACAGACATCAGACCCATCTTCCCTAATGACCTTGAGATTACACCTTCTGAAGTTGTGATTGTACACAACCTTAAAATCTCGTTTATGGAGGATGGTCAGAAACGGGAGTTCTTCGCAGCTATGAACCCCACCAACCTGAAGGAGCTAAAGGTCGCTATCGAAAGAGCCGAACTCAAAGTGAAGAGTATCCAGAAGGTCATGGAGAAAGCCGGCGTCCAGTATCTTGAGGATGAGTGATAAACTCCTCACTCTATCAGGGCAGCAGTTCTATCGAACAACTATCGGTTACTGTTTGTTTTGATATTACAGATTTATCATTTCTACTTCCTGTTAGATGATCATAATTCCACGGCCCTGGCCTCTCGGATCCAGGCTGCGTTGAAGTGGTAGTATATTCCGCTGGAAATAAGGTGAAACATTCCATCCGGGGTCTGGAGGCCAGCAAGGTAGCCAGCGGGTTCAGCGTGAGTAGCGTCCATTGTGAAGTCGTGAGTCCAGCCCCGGCCATCCAGCGTGCGGGTAACCCCATCGGTTAGCAGGCGTCGATACGGCCATGTGGTGCCCCCATCCATCGAAAGAGCCGCGAACATTCCGAATCCCTCGAACTCCTTGCCGTCGGCACCACGAAACATTGAGCCGGTTGTGAAGGATACCAGCAGCAGACTGCCATCCAGCAGACGCCGCAGCACTGGCCGCTGCCCACCGCCGATTGGTGGAAACGGTGATGCGCTGTAGTGCCAGCTGTTGCCCTGATCGCTGCTTACGCTTCGTGCGAGCTTCCCATCTATGGTATCGCCGCGGCCGACTGCCACTAAACTGCCATCGGCTGCCTGATCGATCCCGGAGTGGATGCCAGCTATCCACGGGCCAGTGCCACCGGGGGCGAATACTGACTGATCGGCGCCTTTGTGCAGCACGCTCCAGCTGGTGCCTCCATCCGAACTCGTATGCAGGAGTGAACCACCCTGCCCAAGCGGGCTAGCATCACATGGCAGGTAGATGCTGCCCTCACTGGATCGGAACGGGCTTGGGATAGCCTGATTGCCATGGTGATAGTGCGGCGATAGGAAGCGGGCTGGCGTCCAGGTTTTGCCATTGTCCGTACTGATGCGAAGCAGCAGCGCCAGATCGTACCAGCCCCCTTCCGCTGCGATGCCGTTGAAATGGAAGAGGGTTCCGTGCTCATCAGCCCATAGTGCCGGTGCGTGGTTATCCCTGCCTGGCACTGCCCAGAAGAGGTCTGCACTATCCCAAACGCTGCATCCTCTCCGCAGTCGTGCTCCTGCGATATTCAGCTCTCTACCTGTCTCGTCGACAGTTGTATACCAAACAGCCAGCAGATCACCATTTCTGCATGATACAAGTGCAGGGTCGTGATTATGGTGTGAAAAGAGCGGTCCGTTTGATCCCGGTGGAATCAGCACATAGGGGATGGGGGTTCCAAAAAACGGCTCAGAGGTCTGGAGGGAGGCTTTCCAGTCACAACCGGTTGTGCTAACGTCTTGCGCCCAGATGGGAACAGGTCGATCGGTTGAAGGTGTTGACGATAGCGGATGACCCTTCACAACCCGAAATCCCACTGCCGGGTTACGGTCATCTGGAAGTGCTCCAAGGCGCGTGCGTACCGACGGCAGGTCGGAACTGCCTTCAGGAGCGCGCCAGCTGCCTCCGCGTACTACCCGGCTGTCACCGGTCTTGAAGCCAATCGGGTCGGTGGACTCAGTGTGCATATAGGGCCCATACCAGTCCATACACCAGTTCTCAACCTCGCGTCCACCCTTGAGTTTGTGGGGTTGATTTGTGAAAGCAATCTCCCACTCAGCCTCGGTTGGAAGGCGGTAATGTGTGCCTTCACTGTGACTGAGCCACTCACAATAGCTCACCGCTTCCTGCCATGTCACACAGCGCACAGGGTCCTCATCGCCAGCAGGGGTGTTATAGACGCCTCTATACTGACCATGCGAAGGATCGAACATCTCGAACTGATGGTTCGTTACCGGCTGTGCGGCTATGAAGTATGGATGCGAGAGATTTACAGTATGCTCGGGAGCTTCGTTCCAGAAGCCGTTATCGGTACCGCATCGATATATGCCGTGAGGGATATCAATCATTTCCAATGACTGTCTTTTCCTTGGTCTGGTAGTGTTCATCATCGCCGAGGATTGTGACAGGGCAGCATAAAACATTACCATGCCAACAAAGGCTCTCCGAGTGATGCTTTCCATGAACACCCCGATTGAAATTATTTTGGTCTGAATATATTGATTCTACCCTGCGCTTAGTTAAACAGATGGCAAATACTATGTAAATCTACAATTCTCTCATTTAAACGGCAACACCTATACCAAGCAGCCGGAAGAGGTGCCCATTGCTTTCAGGTGCCATCTCATCTAGAACAACAATACGTACCTTGTGGTTACCCAACTCAAGATCTCTCGCCACCACATCCACTGCACCGTATCCGCCCCAGGTCTCTTCAAACCATCCATCCAGTACTACAGGTGGTCTAGAGTCTACATACACACCAACTCGACCCATGTCTCCATGGATGCGATAGTAGCGGATTGCAATATATTTTCCATACACTTCACACTCAAATGTGCTCCCTGGTGTGCTGGCAGTCCATTCGGAGCTGCTTGTGTCGCGTGTCCATCCATGATCAACCGTGGGTGATAGCTCGCCTGCTTCGTAAAGATGCACTCTCTCGAATAGATCAGAGATGAGCGGTACGGGCAAATGTTCTGAAAATGGTAGTTGAATCTGGCTGGCAGTGTCTCTTTTAATATCTTCAAGATATCTGGTCACCAGTTCGGCAGCATAAGCATGTCCTTTGTCGTTAGGATGAACCTCGTCCGCCATCGCTTCAGACCACTGCAACCTTCCCGCCTCAATTTCTGGCCAGAGGGCATCCCTAAAGCTAATCATTGGGAGGTTGTAATGCTCACCGATTTTGGATAGCCACTGCTGTGCGTTTTCACCGTTGGTTCGCATCATAAACAGCAGGAGCAGGGCTGGGGCTTTGTGAGATTTTAGCAGCTGCCGTACAATTCCTTCCAAAGTCTCAGCCGAATCTTTGGTATTGGGATCATTCACAGCATATTCAATAACCACAAAGTCGGGCGCATGGTTTAACAGATCTCTCGTGATTCGGAGTACTCCATAGTGCGAACCAGTGGCTCCAATTCCAGCATTCACAAAATGGAAATTAGTATTGGGGAAACTATCCTTCCACCACTTCAACACAAGGTTTGCATAGCAGAGGTCTGGCTCTGAGGAGTTAGCACCCTGTGTAATGGATCCCCCTATGACACCAATGGTGACAGGTTCACCCTTTTCCGCTCGAGATATCACAGCCTTCAGACGGCTGGTATCTCCTTTGTTAATGAGAGATCTGCTGATAACTGTGGGATGTATATCTAATGTCATTTTTCTCACCAGCGCTTTCTGCAGAATTGGGAAGTGCTCAACTTCTCTAATGGCTTATTTTGATCTCAGTAATGAACTGTAATCCTAGTTGTTTGCGTTTACGCGCACAACTATTTTCCCAAAGTGTGACCCATTATGCATACTGGTATATGCCTGATGGAGCTCTTCGAAGGGATATGTTTCCCCGATTACTGGCTTCAGTTTGTGCAGTGTCATCGCTGAAATCATCGCCTCAAACATGCTTCGCGAGCCGACATAGATACCATTCAGTCTGATCTTTTTGCCCAGCATGACGGCATGATTAACCGGTGGCCCAGATTCTGCCAGAACTCCAATAAGGCTTACCAATCCGCCGGTCTTAACTGCGCGTAGTGACCTGTTAAGTGTACCAGCACCGCCCACCTCCACAACATGGTCAACACCTTTACCAGATGTAAGCTTCAGCACTTCTTCGTCCCATTCGGTACATGTTCGATAGTTGATACCGTGATGTGCGCCTAGTTCCTCTGCTCTTTTGAGTTTGCTGTCGCTGCTGGAAGTGATGACTACCTCAGCACCTGCCATGAGTGCAAACTGCATGGCAAACACTGATACCCCTCCGGTACCTAGCGCAAGCACGCGCTCACCGGGTTGAAGCCCACCCTCTTCAATCAGTGCACACCATGCAGTAAGCCCAGCGCAGGGCAGCGTGGATGCCTCTTCATAACTCATCTGTTCTGGAATATGCACGGCACTCTCTTCCGAAATAGCCACGAATTCAGCTGCCATCCCGTCGACTTCGCCACCACCTCGAGCCAAAGCAAGCATCTCCCGGGAAGCTGTTCCATGTATCCAGTTTGGGAAGAAGCAGCCAGCTACACGGTCTCCCACCTTGAATTGACTGACATTTGCACCAGCTGCCACAACCTCTCCCGTCCCATCAGAGAGGGGAATAATTCCATGTTTTGCGGGCATGTATGTGCCTTCTAACGTCATTACATCGCGGTAATTCAGAGAGACAGCCTTCACTTTAACTAGAATTTCATGTTCTTTTGGCTCTGGCTCTGGCATCTCTGTAAGTCTTAGTTTTTCAAGACCAATTCCATCAAGGATCTGATATGCTCTCATAGTTTTATCTTTCTTTATGCATTCAATGTTCTGCTATCCCGGATTGTTAAGTTATACTGGTGGTCGAGTCGGTGGGACAGGATCCAGTATTCTTCTTCTTTCCGGTGTGAGCCGGTTCAAAAGTTCCTGCGAGTACTCATATCCAAATCGTGTTTTCGCCCAGATCGGTCCATATCGGTAGATTATCACGCGCCTTTCACCTTCGTTATTTCTGCTGCTTCCACCATGCATTAGTCCATCCACAAACAGAAGAGCATCTCCCGCTTTCATATATACAGGAATGGCACCTGGCAGGTGATCCATTCTTTCACCTTTCGCATAGTCGCCCTGCATAGGGTGAGGGAGGTTCGATTTATGGCTTCCCGGTATTACCATTGTAGGACCATCGCCTTCCGCAATATCTCCAAGCGTTAGGATAATGTTGCACTGTCCGCAGCGGAAGACTCCATTTTTGTATCCAAAGGCGCCTCTTAAAGCTCCGCGATAGCAGCCTGAATGAACAGGATGATGTCCACCAGTTTTCCTGATAGAAGCTATACATTCGTCGATAAAGAGACCTTCAACATAGCTATCCTTTTCTCCACAATATCGTTGAAGATGAAAGATCCATGCTGGATGATCTATCAGCGTCTCAAATGGCCCTCCTGCTTCAATGCAGTTATGCAGTTCAAAACCAGTCTCTTCTGTATAGTCTCTGCGTTGTGAATTTCCCCACCATTCACCACATTCAAGCGCCGGAAAAGCGTTAAAAGCGTTGTTTAACTCAGTTAACAGTGAAGCTGAGACCGCGTTTTTAAGGACCAGATAGCCCTGAAGGTCAAATAGATAGTCATCCATTTCAGTCGGCATTATTTTTTCCTGATAATTATTCACACGTTTTAGAAACGTCTACACAACTGTACACCGGTTAAAACGTCCTGTTTTTACGTTCGCTTTCACCACATCGCTTTCCTTCTATACACCGTGACATTACTCCCCTGCGTAACGTATAGTCATTAGTTTGTTAATCTAGTTCCTCACACCCGTATGAGTTATCTAGAAATATTGCCAGGAGCAGATGATGACAGCAGACATGCGAATGCAGGACTTTATTTCGGAATTCACCTCAAAATTGGCACCGCTTGCACGTGAAGCAGCACATGCCAGATGGCAGCATCAGACGGAGGGCGGTGAGGTTGCTGAAAAGCGTGCAGCGGAGTGTGGTGCCAGAGTGGCAGAACTATTTGCAGACCCTGCCAAGTATGCAGAACTTAGAGCGATTGATGCGTCTGAACTCACAGATCCGTATCTGGCCCGTCAGCACAAAATACTCAGTCTGCGTTTTCTTACAGGACAGTTAGATCCCGAAACAATTAAAAAGATGTCTGCAATGACAGCCGAACTTTCAGGGGCTTATAACTCTTTTCGTGCCAATCTTGCTGGCGAACTGGTTACAGACAATCAGCTTGATCATGTACTGCTCCACTCATCCGAATCAGATTACAGAAAACAGGCATGGGAAGCTAGCAAGCTTGTAGGTGCAGAAAATGCATCCCGCATTTTGCAGCTTGTGAAACTTCGTAATAGAGAAGCTCATAGAATGGGGTTTAGAGATTACTATGAAATGAGCCTTACCACACAGGAAATTGACGAGTCGTATCTGTTTTCGATCCTGCACGACCTTGAGGAGGAGACACGGCCGCTCTGGAATCGCTTCCGGCTGACTCTCGATGAGAAGATAGCCTCCCAATTTAATAGCACAACAGATCAGATCAGACCGTGGCATCACTCCAACAGATTTTTTCAGACGGTTGGGAGTTCTGAAGAGAGTGAAGATGATCTGTTCAAAAGCATAAATGTAGAAGAGGTTACCAGACGTTATTTCCAGCAGATTGGGCTTCCTGTGGACGATCTGCTTTCCCATTCCGACCTTTATGAACGGCCAGGCAAATGCCAGCATGCGTTCTGTATGAATATGGACCGTGAGGGTGATGTACGCGTTCTATGCAATCTCCAGCCCTGTAAGCGATGGATGACCACAAATCTCCACGAGTATGGCCATGCAGTTTATGAGAAGTATGTGGATCAGTCTCTTCCCTATCTGCAGAGAACCTGCTCGCATACAATGACCACCGAATCGATTGCACTTATGATGGGGCGTCTTACAGATGATGTGAGATGGCTGATAGAGTTTACAGATGCGAACCCCTCTGACGCACTGGAGATAGCAAGTAGATCCAGAAAAGCTCAGCTTGAACATCAGCTTGTGTTTATGCACTGGTGTTTTGTAATGGTTAATTTTGAAAAAGAGTTGTATGCCAATCCAGACCAGGATCTCAATACTCTATGGTGGGACCTTGTGGAGAAGTATCAGCTCGTGATTCGTCCTGAAGGAAGAAATGCCCCCGACTGGGCAGCTAAAATTCATGTGGCAAGCTCTCCTGTTTATTACCATAACTATCTGCTTGGCGACATGATGACTTCTCAGTTAATGGATACTATTGAGAACGAAGCATTGAAGCTAATTGATAAGGCAGACCGTATTAGAACACACGCATTTGGAACCTTTCTGAAGGATGAGGTTTTTGCCCCGGGAGCCAGTGTAAACTGGCAGGAGTGGCTTCAGCTCTGCACAGGTAGAAGCCTCAGTCCGACAGCGTATGTACGCGAAATTGAGGTGATGGAGCACCTGTAGCTTCATCCCCAGGATAGGCTGCAAATCGCTGGTACAGGAATACAGTGACTTTCGCTTGTAATGCTTAACATTGGACCTGTGCAGACACCATTGTAATGCATAGTAGCACATGTTTATTTTCATATTAGAGGCTTTTGCAAAAGTCTGGATGAGGAGGAATTAAACGGCTCTTTAGCGTATATTAAGTTGACGATAAATCTACGAAAAGAGCCGCATATGTATAACTTACCTCAAATCATCC
>JAJZFJ010000114.1 GCA_021805395.1 bacterium | reverse complement strand
CTGCCATTTCTGCACCCATTATCCAGAGAACTGTTTCCAGTGTCTGTAATAGGTAAACTGTAAGATGAGGGCCAAACTTTAGCAATAGAGGTATTGCCATAAGCAATGGAATTAAACAATACACTATACAACAAATCTTGAAAGCTTTTTTCAGGAATCCATTATAATGCACTTCTACTTCGCTGTACTCGATCACATCCTCAATATCGCGAGCTATTCTTAGCAACTCGCTAACTTCGACAGAATCTTTCTGTTTATCCAACTTATTCTCTATCAAAATAAATCTCCATGCCAGGAAGATAAGTGAGGGGTAATCGTAATCAACTTCCTGGCATCACATCTGGTGGATCTTCAGGTGAAGATCTACTATTAATAATTCCAGTACCCTGTTTGGTAGCAATGATTTAAATGACGTTCGCAATATGCATTGCGCTTCAGTACTTCACGCCAGCATCCAAGAATTTCACCCATGGAAGATCCAAATACAATAACGAGACACCATGCACAGGCTGGTGCTAAAGCTCCTTTAGTAACTACCGCAGCTCCACAGAGAATTATACATGTCGTTCCTCCCATACCTTCCATTAGGTGAAGGATACGTGAGCATGCTGAAGATAATCCATTATGCATGCAGAAGTTATTTAACCCATCACATTGGGCTGTATTATGTGGTCCTTTCTTCTTTTTACATGGATGATGTGGCGCGGATTTCTTGCTAGCCACATGCAAAGCTCTAGCTTGGAATGAGACTGCCCCACCGCTTGGCGCCGCCTGCATATCTGGCTCTGCTATTGTAACCGTGCAAACAGCAATTTGCTTAGTTAGTATTTGACTATTCTGGTCAACATACTGTGGGACAGAATAAGCATCACTGAGATTGTTTTGTAAGATATTGCCTGTTGTCCCTGTTATTACTCCAAATGCACCAACAATATCCTCATGATGGTACTCATCATCCGTACTGCTCTTGCGTCGTATCAGCAGACTGCTACAACCACCGCCAGCTCTCAGGTACTGCCCGCTCGTTGCCCAGCTGCTTCCAGTGAGCGTACTTGTCTCCTCCACCATCTCACCAGCGCCACAGGCTACTCCGCAGGGATACCAGGTCCATAGGTCATTAGCGATATCCTTGCTCCAGCGGCGGTTGCCATCAGCGCCATAAGCATACTGGTACGCCAGTGTGCCAATGTACGGTACCTTGAGATTATGTGGCTGATCAACAAAGTTGTAGTTGTCAGTTTCGAGCATGTCGGTCCCTTATTCTTTTTGGGTTAAAAGTAACGTTTAAGTTATGGTTTCCGAGCTTTCGTTGCCACAAACATTATTGAATAATCTACATGATTTTTGGCTAAATACCTCCTGTGACAGATATGCCGCTTCAAACACTGGATAATAGATACAGTACAAGGAATGTGAAAATCCATATGCCAACCATAAAGAGGAGTTGTTCCAGAAAATCTCCCTCAGCTCAGATTAACACCGTACAAATGACCAGCTTAAGTTTGATCTTTTTGTCGCATATCTTGCGTTTGAATGGATTCGTTTTGATGTTTATTTAATCTTTTTTCAAATTGCGGCTCCTTAATGAAATAAATATTCCAGTAATAATTAAAACCCAAATGGTACATATAACTCCAAGCCAACTAAATGAATTGGATATCATTTGATCTTTATGATGATCTATAGCTAGCGTATGTATGCCTTGTACCAAATAATAATTGATAGCCACTACCCACAACATTATTAAAATCAAACAAGGTACCATTCCAATTACAAAGTATTGATTTTTTGACATGATTTTTCCATCCTGTTATGTGTTAATTATGTTCATTACGCAATGGATTAGTATAATGGCACTGGTACCAATGGCAATCCTACACACTTATTTTCTTGATTCTTACATCTTGCGAAACATATATCACCTGTCATTGTGCATAAACCCATTTCTATAACAAAATAGAGAGTCACTAATGATACACAGGCTACGTATGCCCATGGACCCAATACCACAGTTGCATCACAAGTAGGTAATGTTTGTACGTATATTGCAAGTGCTATTGAATAACATGCTGCAAGCTCTATTCCGCAGATAGAAATACAATCGTTATTATAATCTGAGCAAATTCCAGGACTAGCAGGTGAAACGCCCGGATATTGTGCCTGGAGAACTATTGCTCTATTTACATTAACATATGCTCCTTTGGCATAAATCATATCATCATTTGCAAGCATAAAATATAAAAAGGGAGTATCAATACTGCCATTAGCTGTCTGTTGCACTCCAAAATGATTGAATAAAATAGATCCGATTATTTGTGATGTAGAATTAGTAAACGAACTATTACGACCAACCAGATCCGCATGATGGTACTCATCATCCGTCGTGCTCTTGCGTCGTATTAGCAGACTGCTACACCCTCCGCCAGCACGTAGGTACTGCCCGCTTGTTGTCCAGTTGCTACCAGTCAGGTCACTGGTCTCCTCGACCATCTCACCAGCCCCGCAGGCTACACCACAAGGGTACCAGGTCCATAGGTCATTAGCGATATCCTTGCTCCAGCGGCGGTTGCCATCGGCACCGTATGCATACTCGTATGCAAGTGTGCTGCTGTGCGAGATACCGAGCAGCTGCGCCTCCTCGTTGTAGGTGAACTCCCGTGTGTATCCTGGACCAGGCATGCTTGCCAGTGTAGTATCTGCATTCCAGGAGTAGATCTCGTTCAGTCCAGTGGCACTGTCGATGCACTGATCTAACCGCCCTGCTCCATCGTAGCTATAGGTACCATTATTCACCGTTACACCGTTTGTGATGACATCTGCAGTTTTGCGATTGCTGTCGCTCCAGTTGGTGTATGCACCGCTATATGGACGCTGACCAGATCTGACTTCGTTGTGCAGGTTACCTATTGGATCTTTGATAACGATTTTCATGTTGCTTCTTTAGATATGAATCAATGTGAATTTTGGTGTTGCATGATTAAATGACGCAAACATCCTTTCAGAACATCTGAATACCAAATGGACTGCTTTTGCAAAAGAAATGAATGCAATACTTGGATTGCGCGTTGGTCATCTAGTTCGTTTAATTTGACACAAAAATCAATACATACATCTCGCGAATATTTATTGGGTTTATTAAATATTATTAATCGGGATGTTAAGAGTTCTTTAAGCATGTGAAGCAACACTGAATCTGTTAATTTCCGTTGGAAGGTAGTCATTTCTGATACATGAAGAATTGAAGTTATCAAGTTAATCCGCTCACTTGCCGATTGATAAGTTAAAATCTTATTCGGTTCCAATTTTGACAACAACCATAATATCTCTTCATCACTATATAACTGTTTCGATATATTGTTATGTTGATTACCCAGAGTTGCGATACGATAGCCATTTTTCCAATTCTTGAAAATATGTTGGGAGCTGTACATATTTGCAAGTATAATTGAAGTTTGGTTGCTACCAGAATGTTGAAAATTGTTTCTACGATGATGACTTGATTCGGCTGAATATGCCATATTGTTCATTGTTATCAGCAGATAATAGCTGCCGATAACAACAACGATAGTGCGGAGTAATAACCTCATATATCCATGTAATCTATGTGTCTTATTGACCAAACATTCAGCATACGAATTCGAAATTCGTTTATTTCTAACCTTCACCATCATCATCACCTCCGTGAAAAGGTCCAGGACCACCGGCGCCACCTGGGGTATCATGGCCTATTAATGGATCTGGATATGGTAATGTCCATACTGTTTTATAATGCCATGGCCGGACACTACATGGCACGTTTCTAAACAACCTCCATGCATTATTTTCGCACGCTTGAATTAATGCTGGATTCCCATAATGAATTGCCCAACACATTTGGTAGATACATCTACTCATTGAACCTGCATGAGGATGTGCCATCTTGGCACAACAATCTGCACCGATTTGCCCACCTCCAGACACAGGTGTTTCCGGTGGGGTCTTTTTCTTAGAATGACAAGGTTTGGCTTTTTTCGATTTCTTGCTAGTTACATTCAATGCTCTTGCCTGGGACGAAACTGCCCCACCGCTTGGCGATGACTGCATTCCTGGCTCTGCTACAGCAACCATACAAACAGCAATTTGTTTGGATAGTATTTGAGCATTCTGTGTTACATATTGTGGAACAGCAAACGCATCACTCAAATTGTTTTGAAGTAAACCACCAGTACCATTTGTGAGAACTCCGAATACCCCCACCATATCCGCATGATGGAACTCGTCATCAGTGCTACTCTTGCGACGTATCAGCAGGCTGCTGCACCCACCCCCAGCTCTCAGGTACTGCCCGCTCGTTGCCAGCTGCTTCCAGCGAGGGTACTTGTCTCCTCCACCATCTCATCAGCTCCACAGGCTACTCCACAAGGATACCATATCTATTGCATACCGCAACATTATTGTAGTAGATTACTATAAGTATTGAATATTAAGTAATTCGTAACAGCTCATTTTCGGTATATCTTATGGTTAAAGCACCTTCCAGATCCTCCAAAGCTATCTTGATTCTTTTTGGAGCACGTGGTATCGCCTTTTTGATGATAGATAAAGTATCCTTGTCCCCAAATTTTCGGAGAACATTCAACATTAAAAATATTTCGTTTGTATCCATCCCGCGAAATGAAAAACGAGACATCACTTTAAGCAATTCATTCAGTTTTTCTAAACCTTTTCTTCCAATAACATCTCTGGTACATGGTAATTCTGGCTCTAGGCTAGCTTCCATAGTCTGATGAAATGCATGTTTAGAATCATAAGAATCTATAACTCTTGATGCATCACATACGAACAATATATACTCAGGATGTAAACGATATAAATGAACGAATGTGAGCAGAGTAGAAAGAGTTTGTGGTACAGGATAGGAAGTAATCAGTCTTACGTTCTGCTTAAAATCTTCACTAAAGATCGTGCGCCTTTTGACTCGATATTTCCCACGTAGAAGCAATAACAATGCTGCCATTTCTGCACCCATTATCCAGAGAACTGTTTCCAGTGTCTGTAATAGGTAAACTGTAAGATGAGGGCCAAACTTTAGCAATAGAGGTATTGCCATAAGCAATGGAATTAAACAATACACTACACAACAAATCTTGAAAGCTTTTTTCAGGAAT
>JAJZFJ010000243.1 GCA_021805395.1 bacterium | reverse complement strand
CTATGTGTTCTTTACTCTCTGATTCGATTTGGTCTTCCAATTGGATATCAGCCTTCCCTAAATCTGGTGAACAGTGTTCCGACTTTGAGTCTGCATAAATCATAGCACAAAGCATTCCTGATGTGATGGATGCCTGTTTATGATATGTTCACGTCACGAACATATCGCTAGAATGTGTTCGTTTTGAGGCTTAAAACGAACACATTAGCTTTCTAGGATCTCCAACAAGGGGATATTTAAATAGATTGTATCTCTTCCGATCTTCTGACTGTTGAGGATGCCTATGCTCTCTAATTCTTTTAGGTAGGTTGAAGCGGCTGCACGTTTCGCAATATCATGTTCTATAAGTGTGTTTATTCTTACATAGTACTGGTTGAAGACTAATTCTATAAGCTCCTTTGAATAACCGTTTTTCATATGCTGACGGGCTATGGTTAATGCATCTTGAACCGAATTGCGGATGGCAAGAATACGAGTTTTAGCTTCTATGGCAGACTCTTCAATGGAGTTGAGCATATATAAGATCCAACTTTCCCAATCACCGTCTTCTGTAACTCCTCTCAGTTTTTGATAGTATTCATTTTTATTCCGAATGATATACTTGCTTAAATAGAGTATAGGTATGTCCAGTAATTTTTTTTCGATGAGGTATAAGATATTGAGAACGCGACCAGTTCTTCCATTACCATCTGGGAATGGGTGAATAGCCTCGAACTGATAATGAAAAACTGCTATCTTGATCAGGGGATCCGTTGTGTCATCATGATAAATATATTCTGAAAGGTTATGAAGCAAGGTTTCAATTCTCTGTTTACCTTCCGGTGGTGTATAGATTATCTCTTTGGTGACAGGGTTATGTATTGCTGTACCGGGATAATCTCTGACACCAAACTCAATTTTTTTGATACTTCTAACGATATTCAAAAAGAAACGGGACGTCAGAAGCTCACCTTTTTGGAGCAGTAGATAACCTTCCCAAACTGCCTCCTGGTAACGAAGCACTTCTCGAGTATGTGGATCAGCATGTTCAGGATTTTGAAAATATGCATGGTAAAGTTTATCATTTGTTGTTACAATATTTTCTATCTCAGAACTCAGTTTGGCCTCTTGTAGAATTATCGATTGAAGCAAAATCGTCTGGTTGGGAATCTGGTCGCCAATACCACGAAGTTCAGCTAGAGCTCGGGATGCTGTTATGGCTTTCTTAAGCACTGCAGGAGTTTCAATTATTTTTGCGGGCGGAAGTTAGGGAAGTTGATTGTAGGGAAGATTTCTTCGAAAACCAACCTCTTCAGATAAGTGATCAGATTGTGGAGAAGGATTCTTAGTCACTACTATTGCCTTCCTATTTGTGTTGATATCTGTGCCTAATCCAATGAATGGATACAGATATGTTGAAAAAGCTGATATTGCACATCAGCAAGAATATGTTCGTTCCATGAACATATACCTCAGATATGTTCGTTTTGAGATGTAAAACGAACATATTAGCTTTTTGGGTCACTAATTTGGGGCTAGAGATGTAGTTTGTGTCCTCGATATCTTGATGTGCTGTCTTTGCAATAGGATACAAAAATGCGAAATGGTAGGGAGAATCATCACAAATCGGGGAGGCGTTCAGATGCCCACAACATTGGGCTCTCCCCTCGCCGCGCGCTACGCTTGCTAAGGGAGGGTAAGAATCTGTCTGCTTCGCCTGCAATGAGGGCATATACATAGTAGTTTTATATGTCTAGACTTACCTTGTATATGAGGGTGGAATCAGAGTTCCAGGGTTGCTGGTTCGGGGTAACGGCACATCACTGATTCCTCGATACTGAGTAATCTGCCATATAAATGGGTAACTGTTAACAAAAACCATGGGATTTATATTAACATAACCATACAATATGATTGAAGGAACTGACCATGGCAATTGTCAACATATCCCTTTCGGACCAGATGAAAAAGTATATTGAAGAGCGGATAGGCGCAGGTGGATACAATACTACTAGCGAGTATTTTTCGGAATCTGGTTCGGGAGGACCAGAAGCGCAGAGCAGAAGCACATCTTGATGCACTCTTAATCAGAGGATTGGAATCACCTGCGAGTGAATGGACCAAAGACGATGCTGATCACATCATAAAAGTAGTGAGAGAACGTCTGGCATCTAAAGAGACAATGGAGTGAATAGGGCAATCCTTGTTCACTAAGACGCTCAATTTGATGTAATTGAATGTGCATACTATATTGTTCGGGAGAGTCTGTTTGCATCTGATTCGTTCATAAATGCGATTAATACAGTTTTTGAACAACTCGCTGAAATGCCGGGAATGGGTGTATCTCGCAAATATGGGAATCCCAGCTTTGAAGGGATGAAGATATGGAGAGTACCGGACTTTGAGAAGTATTTGATTTTCTATACAGCGAATGAATTTGAAATTCGGATCATCCGAGCTTTACATGGAAATAGAGACATTGAAAACCTGTTTTCTCCTGATCGATATACTCCATAAATTTATACCGTATGTAATTTTACGGTAAAGTAGGTAACGAATTATGGGTAATTTTACTGACTAGAATAGAGTAGGGATTTAGACTGGGAAAATATTGATGTTGATGGGATTTATAACCCACCCTTGAAAGAATATGTGTGGTTGCCCAGTGGGGTACATAGTGGAATACTGGATCGTAAACATTCTTCCTGCGGTTAAGCCTGCCCTTCGATCAGCATGTCCATAAGGCGGTACCCTTCATCCACAACCGTTGAGGTCTGATCGAGTGCTCGCTCATCGTAAGGAAGCTGGTGACCACGATTTAATGGTCTTGTGCTGTCATAAAGCAGGAAGGGGACAGGGCCAATGGCATGCTTAGTGGTAGAGACAGGTGTCATATGGTCAGGTGCACAAAGCAGTCTATAATCCACCTTGCCATCTAACAGACTCCTCAGTGTTCCGACTACATGTCTGTCGATATTCTCAATAGCCTTCACTTTTTCCTCAACACTACCCATATGCCCAGCTTCGTCGGGTGCTTCAACGTGGATCCATACGAAATCGTGGTGATCCAGAGCGTTCACTGCATACTCGGCTTTGCCTCGGTAGTTGGTATCGAAGTATCCTGTTGCACCTGGGACATTGATAATCTGCAAGCCTGTGAGTACACCTAACCCGCGTACTACATCCACAGCTGAGATAAGCCCACCAGTGACACCTCGCTTCTTGGAAAACGCAGTAAGCTGGGGTGCCCGTCCAGGGGACCATGGCCATAAGGTGTTAGCTGGGGATATTCCCTCTTCCCTTCGCCGTTTATTGAATGGGAGATCGTTCAGCAGGTTAATGGAATCGTCAATGAATTTGCGCAGTACAACGTCGCCATCGCCTTCGGGCAAGATCTCGGAGAGTTTGCGGCCAACCGTCTCGTGGGGAGGATATGTGCGCACATCCGTAGGACCACCTGTCCATCGCATGATGTGCCTGTAGGAGACGCCGGGAAAGAGTTTGATGGAAGATGTGCCAAGCTTGCTGTTTGCAAGCTCAATCAGCTTTCTCGAGTCCTCTGTGTCAATATGGCCGGAGCTGTAGTCCAGCATGGTTACACCATCTGTTGTGACCAGTGAGCATCTGAACGCGACATCCTTCTCCTCCATTGGGATTTGCATTGCCGCTGCTTCAATTGGCCCTCTGCCGGTATAGAATTTCGCGGGGTCATACCCAAGCAGCGCCATGTTTGCTGCATCACTTCCGGGATACATATCGACGGGTGTAACCTGTACCGATCCAACGATACCTGTGCGAGCTAGTGCATCCAGGTGGGGAGTGTGAGCCGCCTGTAGCGGAGTCTGTCCATCGAGAGATTCACAGGGAAAATCCGCTGCACCATCGATCACAAGTAGTATAGTCTTCATAGGTTAAATTATACCCCAGCCACTCGTGAGGCACCGGGAATGAGGCTATCTTGTCAGCACTGCTCAATAGGATTACACTACTTCTTTGACGCTTGTTCAGTCCTCTCTTTGCAGTTACGAGAAACGACAGCGCACGTTAATGGTGTAGATGGATTGACATCCATGGCAGTTTTGCTCCCATCGTTCTGCATGGTCTCACCGCCCCAGTTCCAGAACAGCATTCCCACTGCCTTATACCGGACGCCGATGTTGTAGTTGTCCTGATACAACCGTGCTCGGACAGCATCGCCCAGAGCCTGCTTATAGCCCCATTCTTCCACCATGAAGGGGATGTGATGCCTGTTTGCCCAGCCGCCTACATACTTGTAAGCTGCTGTGGCGACACCATCAGGCTTACCTGCGTAGGCATGAATGGAGGCAATATTGATGTGTGGGAGAGAAAAGATTCGACGCCATGGAATACCACAGTGAGGGTCATCCATGAAGATAAATCCTCCAGACGATATGAGATGATTTGGATCATAATGGTACAGTTCGATGGAAACTTCGCGAAAGAAATTTAGCAGTGTGTCTGCAGTAGGGTTAGTTTTACTGTAATTCGGCGCAGGCACCTCGCCAGCAATGCCATACATTACAAACGTATGACTGTGTTTGAAATGATTACCTATAAACCGTATGAAATCTGTCCAGTTTTTTGGATCGTATGGGTCAAGTTTTTTGTGTAAAAGCCAGTTCCTGTAAGCCGAAAGGTCCAGTACCAGATAGATATGTCTCTTTTTTGCATCTTTTAACAGATAGTCCAACTGCTGATAGATAACAGGATTATTCCATGCCGAGTCATCTGGTATCCAGTCTGTTACACGAAGGCAGTTCATGTGTGCGTTTTGTGCATTTGCTGTCCAGGTATCCAGGTATGTATCAACTTCGGCGACCTCGCTCTTACTGGCAAATGCCCCACCTGTGAGGTAGCGGGTTCCGTCATAAGTGAGATACAGAGTGCCACCATAAAGTCGAACAGGTACACCATTTTTAACGAACTGTGCACCTTGAATCTGGACATACTGGGCATGTGCTGGGGAGCATAGTGTAGTAATGATAGCGGATAGGAAAAGTGGAAAGATGCACCATAAGGCGCGTATATTATTTTTCAATGATTCTGCCAGTCGTTCAGGTGGGATTAACTGCTCTGCCATGAGGTACGACCTCAGTGCAGCATGTAGAGATCATAATTATAACCCATTTTGTTCATTAATACAAATTAACGAAGGTTGACACGTTTTCGAAGAGTTCAGTTCAGTCAAGTAATCTATGCTGAGTATAAATGCTCATAATCCATATTTTCATTTACTTGGGTTTGCTGTTCGTAAAAAACCGAACACTTTTCTAACATAATGGTGCAATTTCCTCTTTTATGCTGGTGAAATCTGAAGGAATTCGTTTCATATACCTTGAATTGAAATTCATAGTATTGTTCATTGCATTTAATATGTGAATGGACAGGAATGTAGTCTAGTCAGAAACTGGGCAACATCGCAGTATCTGTTTGAAATTTCTTGGTTTCAAATCATTACACTTTATGGGTTGAAGGAGCTGTGCATGATTGACATTAACCAGATGGAGATGGAGGGTGATTATGCAGGCTTATGCGATATCCTTGAAGGAAATAGTCATTTACTATATAACTCTGCTTCAGAAGCATTAATAAGAATAAAAGATCCAGCTTCCATCTCAAGAATTACCAAAATTATCTCAACTGGGAATATCCACTCTCGTGATCTGGCAGTGAAAGTGTTGCAGAGTTTCAAAGATGAGAATGCGCTCATTCCCCTTCTTGACGCATTAAACAGCACTACATCGCAGGTGAAACAGATCATCATACCTTTGCTAAGCCAGTTCCGGGATCCCCAGGTTGTTGATGCAGTGCTTCATCAGTTGAATCAATCTGATATCAGTGTTACAAGACTTGCCATAGATGCTCTTGGTGATATGGGCGATGACAGGGCGGTGGAACCGATTATAAAGGCGCTGTACAGTACTGATGTGGATATTAAGATAAGTGCAATTGATGCACTTGGGAAACTCGGAGATGAGCGCGCTGCAGCTCATCTTGTGTTTCTCCTCTACAACGACAAGGAGAGTGTTAGCCTGCATGCAGCTGAATCGTTAGGATTACTTGGTGATATACGAGCACTGGAGCCACTTATAACCATTCTTCGGACTGAACGATTGAAACGGCGTCGTACAGCAGCAAGGGCACTCGGAAAATTAGGAGACAGGAGAGCAGTTGAATATCTGATCGCTGTGCTTGGAGACACGAATGAGGATATTCGTATTGAGGTGATTTGCGCACTTGGAAAACTCAAGGACAGGCGAGCTGTAGAACCGCTCATTCACATGCTTGATCTCAAATCCGATGCTATCCGCTGTCAGATTGCAATTACACTCAGAGAGTTCGAGGATATTCGTGCTGTAGAACCTCTGATTGATCTGTTAAAGAGCAGAAATGCCGACTTACGATCGGCTGCCGCAGAATCGCTGGGTTCTCTCGGTTTTGGTCAGGCGGTAGAGCCACTCTGCAAATCCCTAACGGATGAGAACTTTGCAGTCAGACAGGCAGCAGCCCAAGCTCTGGGTGAGATAGGGGATACAAAAGGTCTTCCCTTTCTCATTGAAGCGTTAAAGGATGGTAGTAGTGAAGTTCGTAAAAATGCAGCCTGGGCACTGTCAAAATTGCGTGATAAAAGTGCGTTTGATGCCATTGTGCGTTGTTTGAGTGACACAGACAGAGAGGTAAGACTGAACTCAATTTTGGCATTACAGGAGATGAACGACAGTAGAGGGCTGGCATATCTCGAGCCACTTCTCAAAGATCCTGACGATGATATCCGCTATAGTGTCATGAATGCTTACGTGTCTCTAAAATTGCATGATAATAAGAATTTGATAGGGCTGAATGAGAATAGCATCAGTCTCCTGACACCGTTATTAGAAGACCCCAGCGAAAAGATAAGAGTAGCAGTAATGGACACTTTAATGAAATATGGTCCGAAATATACGGTGAAACCACATATTATACAGATGACTGCAGCATTACTAAACGATGAAAATCCTGATGTAAGGAATAAAGCATTCGATACCCTTGGAGCATTAGGGGATGCCCAGGCTATTCAATACCTAAGCCCCATGCTCTCGGAAAATGACAGTAATTTACGTGCAAAGTCAGTGACAGCTATTGGCGATGTTTCGGATTTCTTTTCATTCGATGTAATCGAAAGTATGCTTAACGACAGTGACATTGAAGTTAGGAATTCAGCACTTACTGCATTAGGTAATCTAAGAGATCATAGAGTTATGCGCCACCTCAAAAAGGGTGTAAAAAGCATCTACCCCGATGTGCGAAGAGCTGCCATTAAAGGGTTAATGAAACAAAGAAATAGTGCAGCAGCTTTACCATTACTCGAAAGTATTGTAGATAGTGATCTGCAAGTTAGAAGAGATGCAATTGCTGGTTTGATAGGGTTTGGGACAGTCTGGACAAGAAAAGCATTTGACCCTGCTACTTTGCTGATAGCAATGCACGATGATGATGTTTTTGTTAGAAAACATGCCTGTTATGCTTTAGGATGCTTTTCCGATAAGAGAGTAGTTGCTCCTCTGATAGAAGCATTAAGAGATAGACATCCTGATGTGAGACAGCTAGCTGCGGAATCATTGGGTAACCTTTCCGATCAAAGAGCTGTTGAACCTTTAATCGATCTTATAGGTGATTTCTATTCCGATGTTCGGTCAAGTGCTATAGAAGCATTAGGCAAACTAAATGACCACAGGGTGTTAATTCTCTTTCTTGCAATTGCGAGTGATCCATACAACAGAGAACGTGATGCAGCAATAACAGCTTTGGGATCAATGAATGATGTGGGAGCTTTAGAAATGTTGCTTGCACTACTGGATGAGGAAAACGAGGAAATAAACCCGTTTGTACTCAAATCATTAAAACGTATCAATGATCCGAGAGCCATAGAAGTTATGATAGGGGCGTTATCTTCGAAAAAGAAAGCTGTATATTTACCAGTGATTTCGTGGTTAGGAAATATGAAGGATAATCGTGCAGTAATCCCTTTAGCATCAATGATATCCAGTACAGATCTGGAGACTAAATTGGCGATTGTGGAAGCATTGGAAAAAATAAGGGATAGCAGAGCAACAGATTATCTTATAGCACTCCTAAAAGACAAGGATACTAAACTTCGAACTAAGACCATTTTTGCTTTGGGAGAAATACGCGACAAGCGGGCGGTGAATTCACTATTGCCTTGTTTGAAGGATAGGAATTTAGTAATTCGTATATTTACTTCAGACGCGTTGGGGAAAATAGGTGATCTATCCGCATTTGAACCCCTCCTTCAGTCACTCAATGACAGAGATGGAAGTGTACGTTCAAATTCTGCAGAATCCCTTGTCAAATTAGATCCTGAACGGGCAATACAACCCATCATTCAGATGCTACAAAACGGTAAAAAAAATGATATCTATGTAGTACAACAATGTTTGGATATGCTATTTGAGACTTCCGATATCAACGCCATACTTCCCTGTCTTCATCATGAAAATCCTATTATGCGAATGTCAGTAGTCACATATCTGGAAGTCAACTGGAATAGAAGAAATCTTGGTGATATGTGTGTGTCACCTTTAATTTATGCATTAGAAAACGGACAAGATGGAGAATGGCGAGGTTATGCTATAAGATTATTAGGCAAACTGAATGATATACGTGCAATTCCTCAGCTCCTGAAATATCTTAATGAAAGAGATCAACCTGAAATTGCTTATTCAATTCATGCCCTAGCAAATCTTGGCGCAAGTGAGATTTCACCACAACTGTATGAACTCCTTTCAGATCCATTTTGGGGAATGCGATATAATGCAGTTGAAGCATTGGAAATACTAGGAGATCCAAAATCAATTGAGCCGTTAATGCAGGTTTTAAAGGATAAAACTCCAAGTGTACGGTACAAAGTCATCCATGCACTTGGCCAACTCAAGGCAGAATGCGCAGTTGAACACTTTATTAAATATTTAAAAAGCAAGAATTCCGAATTGAGAATGAACACAGTACTCGCTTTAGGAAGAGTGGGCAATTCACGTGCACTCCAGCCAATTATCCAGGCTATGAATGATGATAGCCATAATGTTCGTGATTATGCTGTTACAGCTCTTGGTGAGTTAGGTGATATAGGTGCAGTAGACAGACTTCTTGAACATATAGATGAAGTCGATGACTCTGAAATGGTGAACACAATACGGGCACTGGTAAAAATAGGTGACAAACGTTCCCTTGATAAAATACTGACCTTTTGGGGCAGGCATTGGAAAATAGCACGTGCTGCTGTAGCTCATGCAATTGGTTTTCTGGGTGATAGCAGACATGTTGAAATTCTCATAGAAATGCTGATGGATATAGAGAGTGAAGTACGGATTAAAGCAGCTGAATCTCTCGGAAAACTAGGAGATGGACGGGCTGTTGAACCACTATTGAACTTGCTGGATGATCCAGACTCTTCGGTTCGTTCAAGTGTAGCTGAGGCACTTGGAAAATTAGGAAATCCTATTGTGCTGCAACCTCTAATGAGTACGCTGCAGGATAATATATACTGGGTGCGCAGTTCAGCAGCTTACGCACTAGGTACGCTTGCTTATAGAAGTGCTCTGGTTCCACTGTTAGATATGTTGAATGATCCCGTTATGGATGTTAAAGCACACGCCATCGAGGCTATTGGGTCGTTAGGAGATCCGCAGGCTTTTCCACTGTTGGTGGAGTTGATAGGCGATAAATATTCGATAGTCCGTAGCAGTGCTGCAAAAGCGCTTGGGAAACTGGGGGATCCAGGTGCAGTACCATTCCTGCAGCAAGGTATGACTGATACAAACCGAGAGGTTATGAATAGCTGCAGGGAAGCTTTAGCATTACTTACTTCCAGGGTGGATTAGTCTGCATTGGGGTTCGTAGGCATCTATGCTATTCATAGCCAGCGCTATCCCGGTATCTCTCAGCCTGGAGACGGTACATCTTTGTGTAAGCTCCATCTCGCGCCATCAGTTCATTGTGCGATCCATGCTCTAACAATCGGCCGCCCTCGAATACGAGTATCCTGTCTGCACTGCGCACCGTGGAGAATCGGTGGGAGATAATCACGCTCATGCAGTTGTCTGTAAGCGCCTGCATACTCTTGAACACCTCTTCTTCTGCCATGGGATCAAGAGCAGCTGTTGGCTCATCCAGAATTAGAAGCTGGGAATGCTGCATAAACGCCCTGGCAAGTGCAACCTTCTGCCACTCCCCACCAGATAGGTCTACCCCATCCTCCAGCGTTCGTCCCAGATAGGTATCCATTCCTTTGGGCAGTCCAGCGATCAGGGAGGCAAGTCCAGCATCAGTTGCAGCCTTTTCTATTCGCTCAGCATCTTCACAGTTTGCAATACTACCAAAACCAATGTTGTCTCTAAGTGTCAGTTCGTAGTGAATGTAGTCCTGAAAAATAACACCAATCCGCTTTCTAATCTCTGTCAGATCATACTCACTGTATGGTCGGTCATCCAGCAGAATCTCGCCTTCTGTGGGGTCATACAGGCGGGTAAGCAGTTTAACGAGCGTGGTTTTACCCGCTCCATTGTGGCCAACAATGGCAATGCGCTCTCCAGGCTGAATTGTAAAACTAACATTCTTAAGTACATTCTCTTCTGTGCCGGGGTAGCGAAAGGAGACGTTCTGAAACCGAATGCCTGTCTGGAAATGGTTTTGGCGCAGGAAGTGGCGCCTCTGCCTGACGTGGAGCAGCCAGTGCGCCGGTGATGGAGGAGGGGTCAAGATCCAGAAACTGAAACAGGCTAGCCATACGCTGAGTAGTCTCATAAAAAATACCGGTATATTGGAAAAGACTGGCCAAATCAAATCTAATCTGGCTAGCTGCCTGCATATACAGCAACAGACTGCCCAAACTGATTCTATGGGCTACAGCTCGCAGAGCAGCATACATCCAGATACCGCCTGTTCCGATTGTAGACAGCACACCCCACCCAGTCTGTACTATCTCCTCTTTTACCTGCAGCTTGTTCTGCTCGTGCAGCATTCTGATGCTAGCGTTATGCCACCGAGTCCATATATGGTCTTTCAGATCAAGTAATTGTATCTCTTTCATATTCTCCCTGGTGGAGAGCAGAATAGAGAGGTAGTTGGCGATGCGGGAGTTCTGGGTCTGGCAAAACAGCAATTTAAACTTACGTTTGGTATACTTTGCTTGCACTATTATGCGCGGAATAGAGACCGCCAGTATAACAAAAGGTGCCAGCCAGCTCAGTGGCCAGAGCATTATTAATAGAGTGAAAAGAGAGATGCCTACCCGAATAATTGCAGCAAAATAACCTACAAAATGCATTGCTCTCTGACTCTGCTGCGCTGCAAATTCATACTGATTTATTAACTCTGGATTCTCGAAAAATGATAGATCCATGCACCCTGCCTTTTGTAGCAGAAGTATATTAACATGCTGCTGCAATACTTCGCCAAGCCTCCTGCGTAGAACTTCATCTATTTTCCCTGCCACGTTAGAGAGTGACCAGATAACAGCCTGCAGGACTATAAGCCCAATAATTTCCCTCAGGTGATACTGCACTGTACTCGTATGGAAGGATGCTACCAGATTATTCAGTATCATCTTCGTGATTAAAAGTTGTACTGGGGTTATAAGAGCATAAAAGAGAGTTATAAGTAGATAGCAGAGAGTATGCGCAGGGCTACAGTTCCAGAGCAGGCAGGCTGATCTGGGTGTCTGTTTGATAAGTGAATGTATATTATTCCAGGCTTTTCTAAACCAAATTTTCATAATAACAATTATTCAACATATATAATGAATATGTGTTTGAAGTGTATAATTACACTCTATGATCTCATGAGCATCTACAGCTTAGAAATCCAAAAATAGAGATTTTCATGAGGCAGTTTTGTTAAGTCCAGTTGAATCACTGTAGATATCAGGACGTAAAAAGACTATAAAGAATAAACCAAACGACCATTTAGTCTCCGATGAATAATATACCACCAGATATATTCAAATTGATTAATGAGTGAAATATTCGATCAACATAATACAGAACAGACTTTTAAGCTACTTTTACTGCGGATCACATGAAATGTTGGTTAGCATTCACTTGATCTGTAATAGGAGTGATGCTCCAGACCATAATCGCACAATTAGAAATGCAGAATCAACCTGAGGAACCGAGTGTGAATATGGCAACCTCGGGTCTGCAAAGGAACCGGATTGGCAAACCTACCTGGCCGATTCCCCTGTTCACATACAGTTCTGCCTCTCCAACTCTGTACCAGCCCCATCTATAATGCTTTGCGCCAATGCGTTTAAGTTCGCGGGGAGTTAGCACAGGAAGCAGAATCTGCCCTCCATGTGTGTGACCTGATAGTACAAGACACCTCCGGTGAGCCAGCAGCTCAGCGACTGCAGGGTTATGAGCCAGCACTAGCAGCGGCTCACTGCTGCCAATTCCATGCAGTGCACGCCCAGGTTCGGGGCGTCCGTATCTGTCATCTTCAAGCCCTGCAATGCATAAGCCGTTCTCCAGCCGTACGTTACTGTTGTTCAGTACTGTGATACCCAGTCTGGTAAGCATACGTGTTACCGAAGAAGCACCAGCATTGTAGTCGTGGTTACCAAGCACTGCACAGATACCCTTGCTGGCTGACAGAACGCTCAGGAGATGTCCACAAGGCTCTATATCGGTTGAGGATTCAGTTACATAGTCACCCGTAAGCAGTATCAGATCTGGCTTTTCCATCATGGCAAGAGCCAGTGCTTTCCGTATGACACGGTCTGAGGTGAAGTGCGAACGGTGGATATCAGTGATATGAGCGATTCTGAATCCCTCCAGGGCTTCAGGAAGGCTGTTGAACTTGTAGGTATGTCTGGTAACCGATATCACTGTTTGGTATTCTTGCTCTGGTCTGCAATCCGGTCTGCAGTCACTGTGTTCGCCTCTTGTGAGAGGGCGGTTATTTGGGAAGGTGGGGCATGCAGATTCTGGAGAGTGGTCGCCCACGATGCAAGCACATGCAGGTACAGATGATATAGCGAAGTTCTGCGCTCCGCGGGCAGCGATGCCAGCTCTTCAGGATTATTCCTCCATTGCCAGTATAGTCTCAATGTTCCGGCTGCCTGCTGATACTCGCTGTTGGCTTTCGCATAGTTGCCCTGTTGCAGGGCAATATCTGCCAGTCCGGCGTGTGCGTAGGCATACTCCACCTCAACTATCTGGTCGGCGATTGCCCGCACCGTTCCATAAGGCTGCTTTTCGAGTTTCGCCATACGCGTGTAGTAGCCATCTGCCCCATTTGTATTTCCGGCTTTCAGGCAGGTTGTCGCGAGCTGATGCAGCGTCTGAAGATTATGAGGGTCACACTGCAGAGCATTTTGAAATGCATTCAAGGCACGTTTCAGATGGTTTCTGGCCTCATAGTACTGCCCCAGTCGGTACCAGGTTTTTCCGGTATTGGCAACATGAACCGCTTGCAGAAGTGACTCTTTTGCTCCCGCAGCATCTCCTACGCTCAGCTGCAGTGATGAGAGAGTCAGCCAGTTATCCGGGTTCAGAGGATCTGTTTGTGCGGCACTTTTTAACTGGTCGATAGCACTGAAGTTTCCGCTTTCCACCAGGGCTGAGGCCTGGGTTCGATAGTATGTTGCTACTGCTACTTCTCCAGAACGGATGAGAGTAATAAGTGCTGCTGCAAGCAGACCATACTGGGCAGCGGGTTTTAATCTTGCAGGGTGCTTTGTGGTGAGAGGTGCGATCTGGCGGGCTAAGCCAAGCATAACTCCAAGAACTGCTGCAAGAGTTATGAGTGTTGAAACTATGTACCAGTCAGAATCGATGAGAGTTTTTACAACCGATCCTATTAGTGCTGCTAGCAGCCCGCACACTATGAGTGAAGGCTCGGAAATTAGTTGATGATATGGTGCCAGCGAATCTGACGTATCGCCGGCTGAAAGTGCTATTTTACGGATTCTAAGTGCGTTGCTTGTGAATGCTGCAATACTTGCCAGAAGAAGAAGAAGCACAATAAGGGAGGGAAATCCTGTCTCGGAAGTCCACTGGAGCAGGCTGTTATGTGCATGGGCAGTGAATGCAGTGATGGCATATCGTGGATAGGTATCTGGAAACGTTCCTATTCCTGCTCCCAGGAAAGGATGATGTTCTGCCATTCTCACTGTGCCTCTCCAGGTATATATCCGGTAGAGCAGCGAATGTGTCTGCATCACGGGTGCAGCCTTCAGTTTTGGTGCATGAGCAGCACGCACTGCACCCAGGGAGATCTGTCTTCCAATAAGCGGAAGCGCGCTAGGTATTCCAGCAGCACACACTAAAGCCAGCCCTATAGCCAGTTTTTTGGCAGAATGCTTTAAAATCCCTGAACTCCAGAGAATTAAAACCAGAAATGGTAACTCAATGAATCCTGCACCAATTCCCGCCCGGGATCCTGTGAACATGAGTGCAGATGTCTGCAGCATAAGTGCAATCCCAAAGCAGAGCTTTCCCAGACGTTCTTTACAGCCCGCAAAGAGTACTAGAGTTAATGGCAGGGTCAGAAGAAGATACCCAGCGAGAAAGTCGGGATTCACGAATGTTCCAAAAATCCTGTAGTCGGGTTCATGCTGTTTATATGCCAGCAGGTATTCCCTCAATCCGAGCGCACCTTCGATCCCGGCACCCCCTACAATGCTGCAAAGCAGTGCTGTCATGGCATCCCTGTTCCAGCAGTAGCGAGCGGAGAGCCAGGTGACAGATAGTCCAGAATAGAGCAGTACAAGTTCATTAAAACTGTCTGCCAATACGGGTGAAGGGATGCAGGATAAAGTGGCGAGAGCTGCTAATAGACAGGTACAGGTCACAAGATTTGGAATAGCCCCTATTTCCTGAGGAGATTTGAACTCTTTCCATACACACAGTACCAATGCAACAGAGACCAAGACGCCAATGAGATCTACCCCGAAGGCAGCTATCCAGCCAAGGATATTAGTGGGTAAGCTGATAACTCCTTCAATGGGAGTTGCAAAACTGCCTCCAGCAACTGGAGCAACCAGAAGAGCAAGACACAGGAGTGTAACTACTGCTTTGTCTATATTCGTGAGACCAGTCCCAGCACCTTTTGGAGCATTAGACACAGTATTTGTTGAATTCATCTCCTCTTGTTTCTCCTTGTACCAGCACCTATGCCCAGGCGTCTCTGAAGGTTCCTCACGCGATACCTAGTCATCTGTCCAACTGCCCTAAGCATAATACCCGGCAAAATAAAAGGTCGTAACAGGATTGGAGTTTTGCTTTTGAAATGCTTCCTGTAAAACAGATACTGGCTTCTATGGAACTCATATGTCATCCTTGTAGGGGCTTTGTCGCTGCTTTTGCCTATATAGTGCGTTATCACAGCATGAGGATAGTAGCCTACTTTCCAGGTATCACCTTTCTCAACATCTCTCACCGTCTGTCCAACCCGCCAGCACAAGTCAACATCTTCACAGTACATGTAGTAGTCTTCATCAAACCCTGCCACTTTGGGAATAAGGCTTGCACGCAATAGAAGGGCGGCTCCGGATACCCAGTCCACGTCTCTAGGCTCTGCATGGTCCCATGAGCTCATGAGATAGTCTGCATTAAACTTGTTGGAAGGAAAAAGGCGGCCAAGAGGAGTGTTTCGAAAAAAACCAGTCGCAAGATTTGGGAAATGTCTGCACGAGTACTGAAGGCTGCCATCGGCATTGATGAGCTTTGCGCCAACAACTCCCAGGTCATGCCGGCTATCTGCATAGGCAATCAGGCTGGAGAGTGCACCGGGATGTACCACTGTGTCTGTATTCAGAAACAGTATATATCGCCCCTTCGCTTCTGGAAGTGCACTGTTATTACCTGCACCAAAGCCGACATTGCTTTTGCTCACGATTAGATGGATAGTTGGAAACTCAGCCTTAAGCATATCTCGACTGCCATCAGAGCTGGCGTTATCGACAACAATAATTTCATACTGTATGGTGTTGCAGGAATCGGATAGGATGGAAGTGAGGCACTGACGCAGGAGATCCCTTGTATTCCAGTTGAGAATAATAATGGAAAGGTCCACGTGTGTCAAACTCTCCTTCTTCTTGCCTGCAGCGCAGTATACAGCCATGAGGCTGCAGCAATCATTATCCTTAATGGAATATAGACAGGGGATGCGTAGTGTTTGGCATAGTACTGAAGCAGACTTTTCCTGGATTCCCATGCCATTTTGATGGGAACCTGGGTTGTGCTCGCCCCTCCAAAGTGAATTATCTCTATATCAGGAGTGAAGAAGATTTTCCATCCAGCTTTTTTGCATCTCAAGCACCAGTCTACCTCATTAAAGAAGATGGGGAACGCTTCATCCAGCACGCCAACCATCTCAATAACCTTTCTTCTCATCAGAAGAAAGGTTCCCATCGGCTGATCTACCTCTGAAACTGTATCGTATCCAAAATAAGTCATGCGATAGGCACCGAAGATGTGGCTGGCGGGGAATGCTCTACTCAGTCCCAGAATTTCAGACAGAATAGAAAGTGGAGTGGGAAAGCCTCGCACAGACCTTTGCAGACTGCCATTCGGATGTACCTGCCGGACGCCCAGGGCACCTGCGTCGGGATGTGTCTGCATGAAGCTGATGGCATTATCAAGCCCATGCGCTGGGATTATAACATCGGGGTTTAGCAGCAGTACAAACTCGCCGGAAGCTTTCGCAATTGCCTGATTATTACCGGCGGCATAGCCTGCATTAGAGGAATTTGCTATCAGAATACAGTCTGGAAACTGAGAGCATACTGCATCTGCAGTGCCGTCGGTGGAAGCATTATCCACAACGATCACTTCAAACGAATTTTGCGGAGGGTTAGAGAAAATGGACCTGAGGCAGTCCAGCAGAAAATCCCGTGTCTGCCAGCTCACAATCGCTATGGAAAGAGTGGGCTGGTCAGAAACAGGCATGCTGGCTTAAATGCTGCGCCCGATGGCTTGTGCCACGCGTCCAACCTCATTTACCAAACACTGGAACTGGGCAGGAGTGAGCGACTGGGCACCATCAGAAAGTGCACGCTTAGGATCTGGGTGAACCTCCACAATCAGTCCGTCAGCTCCGGCAGCAATTGCAGCTTTGGCAAGTGGTGTTACATACCGGGCGACACCTGTGCCGTGCGATGGATCCACTATTACAGGCAGGTGCGATAGATGTTTAAGCACTGGCACTGCATTAATGTCCATAGTATTTCTGGTATAGGTGCGGTCAAGGGGATGAACACCACGCTCGCACAGGATTACGTCCGAAGTTCCATGGTGAAGAAGATACTCTGCAGCCAGTAGAAACTCATCAATGGAAGCTGCGGGTCCTCTTTTGAGCAGGGTGGGTCTTCCAGCTTTGCCTACTGCTACCAGGAGTGAGTAGTTTTGCATGTTACGGGCTCCAATCTGCAGAATATCCACATGGCTGGCAACCAGATCCACGTCCTCTGGAGACATCACCTCGGAAATTGTAACCATCTCCATTGCATCTCCTACCTCTTTAAGAAGCTTCAAGCCTTCCAGACCCAGTCCCTGAAAAGCATAAGGAGATGTGCGAGGTTTATAGGCTCCGCCACGCAGGATGCTCACTCCCGCGTCTTTCACTGCCTGTGCCGATGCAAAGATCTGCTCCCTGCTTTCAACGGAGCATGGACCACCCATCACGACACATTTGGCGCCACCAATTTCAATCCCTTTAACATTTACAACGGTATCATGCTGCCAGAACTCTCTGGATGCCAGCTTGTAGGGTCGGCTGATCTGAACAACATGATCCACTCCAGGTAGTGCACTGAGGCAGGCAGTGAGTGGATCTCGAACTTCAGGTGGAATGGCACTGGCAACTCCCACGGCGATATGCTCATCTCCGGGCAGGTTCAGTGGGCGAAGCTTGTGTCTCTCTATAGTCTCCATCACTTCGGAAACCTGCTCTTTTGTCGCATCGGCTTGCATCAACACCATCATTGGTTATTCTCTCTACGCTGTCAGAATTTGCGCACTGCATCATTGATTTGCGATTAATTGTTATTAACATATTGTATCGCATAATTAGTACAATAGGGAAGGGTGAACGTGTGCCAGTGTGATGAATGGCTTTTTTGATGCTAGCATTGAATGATTCAGGTATCATCTTAACACTAAACCACATCTCTTCTGGAGTAAGTATGAACTGTGCACTTGTAACGGGTGGTGCAGGATTTATTGGCTCTCATCTGGTTCAGGCACTTTTAGAGCTGGGAGTTACTGTGAGAGTGCTGGACAATCTGTCTGGATCCTCTCCAGATTGTATCAATATCCTCAGGAATGGCGTAGAGTTAATTCAGGGAGATGTGCGAGATCTTAAGGTGTGCAGTTTGGCATGCCAGGGCGTGGATGTCATATTCCACATGGCTGCACAGGTATCTGTGCCTGTGTCTGTATCCGATCCTATGCTTTCAGACACTGTGAATACCGGTGGCACACTCAACATGCTGATAGCTGCCAGAGAAAATGGTATTAGCAGATTCGTGTTCTCCTCATCTGCTGCTGTATATGGTGAGGTTGCCACCGCTCCAGTTTGTGAAACCGCTCTACCTTTACCAAGTTCTCCTTATGGAGCACAAAAGCTGTTTGGCGAGCATTATGCAAGACTGTTCTCATCATTATATGGTCTACCTACTGTCTCACTCAGATATTTCAATGTGTTCGGCCCCAGACAAAATCCTCAAAGCAGTTATGCAGCTGCCATCCCTAAGTTCATCGATCGTATTTTAAGCAATGACACTGTGCAGGTTTATGGTGATGGCACACAAACCCGGGATTTCTGTTATGTGGAAGATGTTGTGCAAGCAAATATCCTGGCTGCCACAACCTCTTCCGCTAATGCCATTGGTGGAATTTACAATGTTGGCAGTGGAGAGTCCACATCCATAAACTCACTGCTGGCATGTCTTGAATCGCTTCTCAACCATCCGATACCTGTTCAGTACATACCAAAACGTCTGGGCGATATTGAACACTCCCTTGCAGATACCAGGCTGGCACTGTCGGACTTAAATTTTACAGCCCGTACCTCACTTAAGGATGGGCTGGAGCGTACTCTTGAATATTTCATGAATCTCAGGAGTTCTAAACGGTAGTACGTCCAAAAGACGTAGTATTGATATTCCATTTGTAATCCTTTCATGGAGGCAAATTTTGTCAGAAATAAGCCATTCTCCCTCCCGTGAATCGAATGATGGTTCACAGCAGATTCCCCGATTGCAAGTCGCACAGATGTTTATGTATATTGCTATTATTGCAATCTACAGTGCATTTGTTGGCTCACTCACCGGATTAACTCTTATAAAGCTGGAAAAACAGCAGATGATGCTGAGTGTAACGCAGCTTGCTACACTAAATTTAATTTTGGGGATACCAGCATATTTCCAGCCTTTTTTTGGTGCTGGTTCAGATCTAAAACCCATTTTTGGCTATCGCCGCCGTCCATACTACCTTGTTGGAGCACTTGTTGAGGCGTGCGGAGTGTTTTTGTTATCACACACACATCAGTTCACATACATGCTTTTAGTTGCTCTTCTACTTATTGTTTACGTAGGGAGTCAGCTTCAGACAATTGCACAGAATGCAACCATGGTGAGAATAGGAAACAACAGCGGCACCTTTGGAATTATGATTTCCACCTCACAGATGATAGGGATAGTATTCTCCATTTTAATTACGGCGCACCTAACGGGAGTTATAGCTCATTTTTGGACTTTCCAGCATGCAGCTTTAATCTGGTTCATCACAATAATCACAAGGCTGCCTCTAGTATTTCTATTGCCTGAAAAACGCGAAATGTATCACAAAATGACTGAAGAGGAGAGGAGAGACAGGCACGCACAGCACCAGGAGCAGACTGCAAAAGCCAAGGAGGTTCTGAAGAAAACGCTGAAAATGCCTGGCACCTGGGCAATAACACTATTCATTTTTTACCTAATTATCACACCTGGCAGCAGTAATGCCACCTATTTTTTTGAGCGTAATGTGGTGCACCTCAGTAGTATTGAGATAGGTAACCTTGGGAAATATAGTGCGATAGGCAATCTGCTGGGATTGTGTATCTTTGCTCTCGTCTCTTATTTCCTGTCGGTTAGGTCACTGGTCTGGAATGCATTTTTGATGGACTGTGTTGGCTACCCTTTAATGTACCAAATACATTCTTACCATTCCGCAGAGTTTGTATCGCTATTCACTGGCGCAACAGGAACGTTATACAGTTTGTGCCTGTTTACACTTGCCGCTAAAGCTACACCGCGAGGAATTGAAGGAACAATATACGGGATGATAATGGCATCCATCGCACTGGCTGGCAGCCTGAGTGAATTGATGGGTGCAAAGATGTACGACTACTTTAGCAACGGTCATTCTCAGCAGTATGCGTGGAATCACATGTTGATAGTCGGATTTCTGTTCACAATCGTTGCAATTGTTCTAATTCCATTTTTGCCGGCTTGGGCGAAGAGTAAAGAACCTCTTAAGCCAGAAAAGAGACCCTCCCTATTTGTGTCTCGCAAAAAAAGTGCATGAGGAATAGACTTAACATCAGCAAAGACCATAGCACTGGATCATTGTGATGATGAATTAGATTGATCAGACTATCCTGGTCACTTAAATACTATTTTCTAATTTGAGGGAGTTTCCGATGTCCTGGGATGAGCGTTATAGGGAAGGCGGTTATATTTTCGGGGAAGAACCCAGCGGATTTTTTGTAAATGTGGCACACAGAATTCCGCATGGAAATGTACTGTTTCTGGGAGATGGATACGGCCGAAACAGTGTGTATCTGGCATCTTTAGGCGGGTACAAAGTTGTATCTCTGGATGAGTCTTCTGTAGCCAACGAGAAGGCAATGGAGCTAGCTAACAGAAGAGGTGTGGAAATTGAGACAGTGAATGCCAGCCTTGAGAAGTATGCAATAGATCCGAATAGGTG
>JAJZFJ010000054.1 GCA_021805395.1 bacterium | reverse complement strand
ATTGCTCCGCCAGGTGCATTGATCTTATCGAACATAGCCTCGAATGTTGCAGAAATTGGCCACATTTTGTTTGCGAACGGGAACTGGGAAGACGGAATCTGGTTGGTGTGCCAGAAGAAAGCCCAGAATATAAAGCTGAATGGCAGTACCACGAAGAACATGAGCGATTCAGCTTTGATTAGACTCACAAACTTTGTGCCCGTTAGCTCAAGCTCTCGAAAACGCTGCGACGCAGGTCCAAAGTCGTTAAGTGGAATTGGAGCATACCAGGCATCTACATGTGTATATCCAGATTCCATAATTGAGATCTGCTGAAGATAGGGCACACTTACTCCACTTCCTGTTAATCCTGTCATTCTTGCTGAGATATATGAGTTTATAGGAGACCAAATAAGCCCATAGAACACCAGCAGCCAGAGTGGGAAATCATGAGGATTATCCGGCGTAGAGTCAGCATTTATTAACACTTTACACAATACAATATAGAAGACAGTTACCCCAAACCAGATCAGGAATGGGATGGACCAGTGTAGATCACCTCTGCCTTTGGGAATGGGAACTCTCATTCCCCGGTTTGCTTTAGTTCTGCCTGCAGATTTGAAAGCACTCACAACACTTATCAGACCAATAATTGCTACAGCAATGTTCAGTCCAATATTGATGGAGAGCCAGAACTTGATATCCGTAACCTGCTTGGTGTAGATACCGTTCATTCCCGGCGTCCAGCCTGTGGAAGCAGCATTCCCAAAGAAACCCATGTGATAGAGGAATGGGGCACCCAGCACACGACAGATTAGTGCTCCCCAAAGAGATCCCGCCACAATAGGATAAGGGATAACGAATCCTATGAGTGCAACTCCAATGTTAGGATTGATACCTGTGATAGCACCCGGTAAAATGGACTGTGTGTTCGTTGTGGTATCGAAAAATGGAATTGGTAACAGCTGGAAGGAGTGACCGGTCACAACGCCGGTAAAGACTGGGATTGCGATATACAGGAAGCCGAATATAAGCCCTACCATAGTTCCAATGGAGAACGCACGCCAACGCCACGATTCCTCCTTGGAGGCAGCTTCTGCCAGAGCGGTAGCACCGGAGGCAGCCACCGGAGCCATAGGAAATGGCAGCTGCTCCACATCGGATGTCACCCTGAACATAAGGTAGCCAGCGCTGATCCAGTTCAGTCTACTTAGAAGCTGTCCAGTCACTAACAGTACGATGGGTATGAGCCAGGCTTTAGTTAGAAACGTGCGGTGAATCAGAGATGGCGATCCTGCAGGAGGCACCACCCAGTGAGGAATGCTGTGTGCAACCAGCGCTGCCTGCGGGCTCTGCACAAAGTACTGAGCCCATATCAACCCTCCAAATGGACCTCCAGACAGACCTTTATCAGCAGCCAAACCTGTAAGCGAAGCAGCCACATAGTAGAGAATATAGATCTCCTGACGTTTCATGGGCAGGAATGATCTTCGCATAATTTCGGAGAACAGCACGATCGTAACCCACTCGGCAGCCGGTCCTAAACCCTGTCCGGCAACGAGCCCAAGGTATAACGCGCCTGGCAGCATGATGAGCGCCACAAAGAGGGTACCAATTATGGTTTTCCCGGTAAAGCCCTCTTCATAATGGGTAACTTCACCCTGGGTATCGTTCGCCTCTTCTTCGACTATATGGCGTGCCTTCAGGATTTCGCTTTCAGCAGACACGCCTTATACCTCCTGTAAGGGCATAAATTATCTTAAACAAGAACAGCCTCCTCACGCTCACGTGCTTCCGTAATGTATCTATCACGATCTGCCTGTTTCAATGTCCTCCAGATTAAGAACTGTTTTCTCACAGTGTTGAGATATCGGCGGTTAACCCGTTTCCAGTTAGAGACATCTCCTGAAACGCGAGTTAGATAAACAATCACTTCAAACACATCTTCAACTTCAGTGGGAGTGGTTTCAATCATCACCTGCTGCGAAACTCCAAGGTCAAATGGAGCTAACCATGTCATGCAGTTTATTCTGAATGAATTACCATAGGTAGAACTAAATTGAGATGATTTAACTCCCTGAGTTACAAAGTCTCCAATACTGTACTCTTCGTATGCTTGCAGCCATTCTGTCAAAAATGCATTTAATCCGGCAGCCTGATCTCCAGTTACTGCGAAGGGGAGAGGAACTGTCCAGGAATCTTCTTCTGGCTCCGGCAGCCTCCAGGAGCGTGTAGAAGAGGGTGAAGCCACCTCCGCAGCCTTTCGCGCAGGATAGATTGTAGAGAGCAGCACCACGGTAACAACGATAAGAGTTGTACCTACAGCACTGGTGCTGGAATAGTTGAGATAGAGAGATGGCATCCACCCCGTTATCACAAGTATTTTGCTGGTGAACTGCCCAAGGATATATCCTAATACAGATCCCAGTATTCCATACACGAGCGCTTCTGCAATAAACAGCATGCCTATATGAGAAGGTGCCAGTCCGATTGAAGAGAAAATATGGATCTCTTTCACCCTCTCAAACACTGAGTTTAGCATTGTATTAAGCACAATGAGTGAAGCAAGAATAATAGGGAATATAACCAGCTCTATCCCACTGGAAGAGGTAGATGCAATGGATGAGAACCGGTATACCTTGCCTATTGCAGATGGACTGGTTCCATTTTTATTGTACACCTGCCCAGCATAGATATTCAGATCCAGCCTGTGCATGAGTGGATCCAGCTGTTTGATTACCTGCTCTGGGTTGTTGAAATCGATAGCGATTGAGCGAAGCTGTGCTCCCAGATCCATTGCTGTTCTGTAGGGGATGTAAAACACCATGTCTGGCTGCAGGTGGATATAGTTCTGGAACGCTTTGCTTCCACCGCCGCTTCCGCCACTGCTAGAGCTCTCTTTACTCATGGCAATGAAGTCGACAGGCGTGATCATCTCATTGTCCAGATCCAGATACCGCTTCATCTTTTGTGAATCCAGGATGCCAATCACTCTGTATTCCACACCGCTGTAATCAACTTCAGCCGTTCCCACATCCTTGAGATCAACGTGAAGAGCCTGAGCTATTGTATCTGGCAGAATTATATCATACCTGTCACCAGGCTTAAACCACCTTCCGATTGGTTTACCTGCACTGTCTGTTAGGAGTGCATCCTGCGGCCGGGTGATTTTTGCCTCTTCCGGGGAGAGACCTGCGAGCGCTCGTGCATCATAGGTACGATCTGCTCTCGTCAGCGTAAGGAAAGACTGATCTCCAGGGCTGGTTCCATAGAACCAAGCACGTGGTGCAACTGCATAGTTGCGACCGTACTCATCTGCCAGGATTCTGTAAGCAGGCTCCTGCAATGGATCCCACATGGGAGTTCTAATTTCGATGCCGCTGTACCTTGGCCCATAATCGCTGGGTGCTGATACCTTGTTAAACTTAAGCACCTGTACAACAGATGTGAACGACAGCACAGTGAAAGTTAGAAGTATGAGGGTTATACAGGTGAGAGCGGTTCTGGTTTTTCTCCGGCGCATGTTGGATATACCCAGATTGAATGCTGCTACTGCAACTGAGACTCTGCCAATGTCTGCACGGTGAACACCGCTGGAATCGTGAGTCATCTGCTTCACCTGCTCTTCAAACTTGCCTGTAATCATAGCTATAACGATACAGGAAAGCGCAAGCATAACAAATGCCAGCAGCACTATAACGGGGTTCATCGTAATCTGGAAAGCCGGATGGATATACCTGAAAATGATAAAGACAAAAAGGAATATCAGCGCTGCAGCAGATAACTGCCGTTTAAGGTCGAAAAAGCCAAAAAGCAGTCTCTCAGCAAAATATGCAAAAGGCATCATGAGAGCCAGATAGAAGATGACTCCCTCCACAACATCCATTGCAGTCTGCTGTACGTCCGGATACGCCCTGCTTTCAAGCCCCCACGCCTCTCTGGACCTGGCATCAAACAGCTCCCAGTTTTTGGCAGCCTCAGCCTGTTTCGCCTTGATGATCTCTTCATGTGCCATGTTATGCAGGCCGGGCACCCCCTGCTTGCTCTTCATGTTGAGTATGCGGAACTCGGCAAGGCGTCGCATTCGGTAGTCATCTAAATCCCACATGTCTTCGGCAACATGTAAGGCTGTATCATAGATGGCACCCGAGCGTGCTATGTCTTTACTGTCAGAAACGCTGCTTGCCGCTACTGCAGATTTACCAACCAATGAAGCACCCTGGCGCTCATTTACATTTCCTGCCACCAGATAGCCTTCTCCTGACGGATAGGGAGAGTATTTGGTGCTGAATGGATGCTTGGGATCATATTTTTCATTTATAAGTAGTAATCTGATATCACCGGGGCCGTCAGTCATCGCAATTTTCAGTCTGGCTCCCGGCTGGGCAAAGATAACCGCCAAATCTTCCACATAAGATGTTGACTGTGTTGGATCAAGAGGCGCAAGAGCATAACCATACATGCGTGGTGTGCCATCTGTTACGCCATCAAATATGCTTATACCTGTCAAAGCCTCCAATGACTGTTGATCAACTAAATCGTAGATAGCCGTTGGAACACAGCGGAACAGAACGACTGGAGTCGCCACATGTGCAGAGGTTACTGAGAGGCTAAGCGGCGTTGCCTCCGCACCTTCAGGTCCAAGGTCTGGTGCATAGTCAATGTCACCCCTGTGCGGATCTGGCTGCTGTACCGATGGATCAGCAGGGTCTGGCCGATAAGAAGAGTTATCCAGATCATATGCCGCCAGGGTTACTGATTTGGTGTATCCATAAGCAGTAAGAGGAGCGACACCAGGGAAGGAGTAGTAGTCTTCACAGGGTACTTTGCGTCCATTGGATGCTATAGCGGCCCCTGTTTTGGGATCGATGTCAAGAGGTATCCCATTCGGGTTAACTGGTACCCCCTTCATTGCTGCTGATGGTGCCCACTCAGTTCGCACAATCATATTGCCACGAACACCCATATAGCTCTTCACATTATTGGTGAGCACAACGAGAGAATCGGCTAGCTTGGGATCTGGGGTAGAGATAAACGATTTCTTCGGATTGAATGTCTCAATATGCCCATCAAGTGTGGAAAATCCTCCCTGTAGTGCCATACGGGACCACGATGGAGCTTCCATAATAGGTAAGCGGGGAATACCGCTGTCTGCAACATCATTTGGATCAGTTGCCATGTGCCAGATTACACAAGTTAACAGCCGTGTCTGGAACGACAGATTAGATACATTCACCCTATCCGCAGTGTCAAAAGGAGTGTCTACCAGATTCCTGCTGTCGTTCGTTGTGGCAAATGTTACGCCATCTCCTCCAGCCATGGTAACCGGTTCGGCATCAAATGCGGGTTGGCCGGGAATGTAGTTTCTCCAGTTTTTACCGTTATCAGGATTGATGCCATCGTTGAAAAAATGCGAGCCATCGAAGCCCATCTGGGTACCAATATCAACTGCATCATCTTTGCACACTCGGCCAATGTCACTGAAGCGACTTTGTATATCCTCTCGAAAATCGTAGAACCAGCCTTTATAGAATATCCCCACAGTTCGAGAGTGGCTGGATAAATCAAGCCCACACCATAGGTAGATGGCTGGTGGTTTTTTGCCTGCTGGAGCATGTTTGCTAACGAAGAATGCCACATTAAGCGCGGTCAAAACCACAATGCTTATCAAAAGACCAATGACTGTTCCATTCAACTTAGACTTGCCAGTGGAAGGAGAATGTCTCACATAGTAAATGGTCTGAATTATAAGTATAAGCAGAACTAATACCAGACAGAAACCGACTTTGGATTCATTCTGTTTCTGTAGAGCAGTCTGAACCAGATCAGGATTCATCCACTGATTCATGTGCTTGTTCAGATAATCTCTGATACCCTGCAACGCTTCGAAGTGTGCGCTGGTAGCAACAAACCAGATTGTTCGTTTGGGAGGATGCTGCTGGAAATAGTGCATCATCTGAAGCATTGCGGATATACCGCACGATGTATCCGCGCCGGGTGCCAAAGCGGGAACAACAGAGATGGAGTCGTAATAGCTCTGAATTACAACTACCTGTTTGCTTAGTGCCGGATCAGATCCCTTTAGTATGCCTGTAAAATTTCGGCATGTCTCCTGCTTCCAGGGCATATTGCAGTAGAGTGTTGCGGTAGGAGGCATCCCGCCTTCGCAGGCAGCAAGAAGAGGAGCCGCCTCTTTTTGCGTCATGTAGAATCGGGGGATGGATACAGGGATGCCTAGAAATTTGGAGTCAGCTTCACCCCTCATGGTGGAGTTGGGAGCAATAAATATTACAGCCTTTGCACCCAAACGCGGCGCATTCAACCACTGTTCACCACAGTTAAAATCCATCAATACGACTGAGCCAGCTACATTTTTACCGTTAAAGTTACGAAGATTTCCATCTCCAACATAGATTAACGGTGCAGTAAGACCATTTACTGGGAGGGTTGAAGTTCTTACCAGGTTGGGCCAAACAGGGTACATCTTCAGATGCTGACTGCCCATCTGCACATAAGCCTCTTTAGATGGATCAGCGACACCCGGATCGTAGGGAACAACCACATGGAACGTGTCCACATGGACATTCTGCTGGCCAAGTGCTGACACCATCTGCTGGTAGACAAAATCTGCGCTTTTCTTCTCGCCAGGGTAGCCAGCTATTCTGGATCCCACTCCGGCAAAGGTATTTATGTCACCTTTCAGGTTTGCAGAGGATATGCTGGAATATATCTGATGATAGGTTGAAATGGTGGAGGCAGGAGTTGGAACTACAGGGGTATCTGCATATATTTGCCTTGATACAGTTAGAGCAAAGAGGATAAAGAGTGCAATTCGATATCTCATTACAGATGACGCTGATTTATCGCCAGAACAAGGCATGAACTATCTCCCTTTCAAACAGGGGCACCGTGAGGTGGTCTTGAGAAGTATTTGAGCTGAACTGACAGGATTCCAAATTGGATAAATTTAGAACCACGCTCCGGAAAGCTCACATTCCAGATGCAGTCAGTGAGAGGCTAATGATATGTAATCATATCATACTGCCTTGCAAAAATCAAGCTATCCTTGTCATTCACTATTGAAACTCAGCATTAATACATATTTCTGCAATCCGATTTGCTCCAACTGCGACAAGGCATGAAGCATAACCATATCATGAATGAGTGTTGGTATCCAGCTATTGGACAGATTATATTAACTAATGTTACATAGTTATTATTCCAAGGATAGAGCATTGATTGGTATCCTTGAATAACCTCTCATATATATCACTCATTCACCTTATATTGTACTTATCCTCTACCTTCTGTTTTTGTTCTCATTCTGAATGTAATTCATCAACTGATCGGCCGTGCCTTTATCTGGACAGTTTTGTATGCCCCAGTTTGTGGTATCCAGAACTTCGGAAATGTGACCAATTGTAAGGTACTGATGATTCAGGATAAACAGTAAATCTTCACCCATGTGGTTATGAGACCATTGAAAGAATCGGGATCTCCCCTCCTCTGTCAAATTCAGCCAGATAGTATACTCAGTTCCTGTAATAAGATTTGGTGGCTCTTCTTCAACCCAGCAGCTTGTAAACTGTCTGCCAGTCATCACTACAGGCATTACAGATGCAGCCGTGTCTGGCGACAGGTAGATGAGCTGCTCTACAGATCTGCCGCTCTCACTTCCCCCTGATCCTGTAGACTCAGACTGTCCTGACATGCTTTGCTGATTGGAGGAATCGAATCGTTTTAGCTGAACGCCCAGTGTGGTATGCGTAACAGATCCGTGTGTGGTTTCAGGAGGGATTGTAATAGGCGTATTGTCACTAAGGCTCATGAAAGCCTTGGGATCTCCTCCGTTACCCTCTTTTGCCAGCATCACCTGAACCTCTGCCCGCACAAACGGGCGCAGCATCGCTTCACCTGCTAAATCATCGGTATTGAGTGCGGATCGAATTTCTGAAGCTGTCGTCTGATTACATAAAGGTCCATTATTCTCGTCAAATATGGTATTCCAGCCATATTGAGTGAGAGCCAGTCGGGATTCCCCCGTCTCGGTAGTCACTTTGAAAACGTTTCTATTATAACTTCCGGGGGGGTTTAATGCGCCAATCACAGTTAACCCATTAAGATTAGGTTTAAGAGGCGGCCACTTTTTGGAAAGAAGTATGTGGTCCTGAATCTGACCACCCACAGTGTATATCAACAGTATTGCCACGAAACCTGCGATAACAGTACTGGTACCCTTTTCCTTCGTAAACGATCTTCTACGCGTGGAAGGGTTGATGTTCGGATCTTCAATTGACTCAAAAAGTGGCATTATGGCTCTTTCTATTCAGATAGCACTCGTTTTAAGGCACCAAGGAGTGTCAGTACATTTCTCAGGGTTGCAGATGCTCCCATGGTCCCGATTCTCCAGATTTTGCCTTTCAAAGCACCTAATCCACCACCGATTTCTACACCAAATTCCTGCAGCAACCTGGCTCTCACCGCAGCTTCATCAACAACACTCTCCGGAATAACAACTGTGTTAAGAGTAGGCAGTCTATGCTCAGCTTTCACAAACGGATGTATCCCCAACTCTTCCAGTCCTGAAAGCATGAAAGCACTCACATCGCGGTGCCTCTTGAACCTCTCCTCCAACCCTTCATCTACTATCTCGAGTAAAGCTTCATTCAGTGCAAAAAGCATATTTACTGGAACTGTATGATGATACATATGCGGAGTATCATAGTAGTTCTGCAGCAGGTTCCAATCAAAGAACCAGTGTGATTGTCTGGATTTTCGATTTCTGACAATCTGGAATGCATTTTCCGAAACTGTTACGGGCGAGAGACCTGGAGGTGCACCCACACACTTCTGTGTTCCAGAATAGGCAACATCCACTTCATTGTTATCAATATCTACGGAAATACCGCCCAGAGACGTCACAGCATCCGCCAAGAAAAGCGCCCCCTGCTCATGTGCCATGGAGGCAATATGCTTCAGTGGCTGATGTACCCCTGTGGAAGTTTCCGCATGAACACATCCCACAAGCTTTAATTTACCGCTCTGCTGAATGGCTTTCGCCATTTCATCGGGATCCAAAACCCCACCCCACTCACCCTCAACCACTGTAACCTCAGCACCAAGCCGTCTAGCCAGCTCAACCATACGGGCGCCGAAGAAACCAATCACACCAATAACCACCTTGTCTCCAGGCTCAAGCAGATTGCTTAAACAGCTTTCCATGCCAGCCATTCCTGTGCCAGTAAGTGGAAATGTCCACTCATTGGATGTGCCATACACAGTGCGCAAGTTTGCACGCAAGCCATCCAGCATGGTGAATAGCTCAGGATCCAGATATCCTATCGGTGCGCGTCCCAGAGCTTCTAGTACCCGGGGAGTTACACTGCTCGGCCCAGGCCCCATTAAAATGCGGGGCGATGGCAGAGAGTTTGTTGTCATCAGAAAATTATCTCCTGTTATTAAAGTCCCATTATATTGTAGCCAGCATCAACATACAGTGTTTCCCCTGTAATTCCCCTGGACCACTTGCTCATTAAAAAGAGCACCGCATCTCCCACCTCATCGGCACCTACTGCACGTCTCATGGGTGACCTGTCAGAAACTGTCTGTATCATGGAATCAAAGCCGCTGATAGCACCTGCAGCGAGTGTTTTTATAGGTCCAGCTGAGACTGCGTTCACTCTAATCTGCTCTGGTCCTAAATCTGCAGCCAGATATCTCACGGAAGCCTCCAGTGCAGCTTTTGCCACGCCCATTACATTGTAACGAGGCACAACTCTCTCCGCGCCGAGGTAAGTAAGCGTAACAATAGAGCCGCCATTCTCACGCATGAGAGACCTGGCAGCCCTGGCGAGTGAGAGAAGTGTGTACACACTCGCATTGTTGGCCAGAGCAAATCCATCCTGCGACGTTGCAATATACTCCCCACTTAGTTCCTCTGTTTTGGCAAATGCCATGCCATGCAGAAGTCCATCCAAATGACCATCGAAAACCTTCCCTACTGCATCCATCATCGTGGTAACCTGGTCAATTTGTGTGGCGTCACAATGAAAGATTGGTGAGCTTTCCAGAGGCGTATCAGCAATCAGCTTGCGCACCGCACCTTCTTCCCTCTCTCCAAAAACTGAAAAGGCTATTCTGGCACCTTCTCGCTGCAATGACAGGGCGGCATGCCAGGCTATACTCCATTTGTTCCTTGCACCGGTGATTAATACGCTCTTACCTTCCATAACATCAGGCATGATGCATCTCCTTTGCTGACTCGTTTCCTTTCTGTTATTGTACCATTCATATCAGTGGTGATAGATTGTAGGTGGTGCTGGGTGATTTGAGCAATAGTGTTAGAATGCTGAGGTAGATGTAAGAGCTGGCAGTGTAATCCACCGAGATGTGGTGGATGCCATGACGCATGGTTTAAACATGAATTGCGGTGAGTGCAATAACCAAAAACACAACTTTCATGGAATATTCAGGTGCAAGCTATATAACTGACCCCGGGATGTTTACGCAATATTTGAAAAATATCTCAGTAAGGGTTTTTCCAGCCTCTGGCAGAAATCTCCCACCTGTCTATAACCATGTCATCTAAAAATACCATCATTGCATCATGCATATTCACACATGTACAGCAGTGATTAGGAACGATTTTCAGTTTGTCTCCCACCTTCAAACCACGATCACCTTCTGATTGCAGCATACCATGCTCTTCGCTGCATGCAACAAACTGCAACTCTGGATGGTCAATTACAAAACCGTATAATCCATCCGGAATATTTCTATCGCTCGCGAGGGCCTTCACTCCAGCATCCACAATTACTCTGCCGTCGCTGCGCACACTCAAAACTGTTGCCAGTACACTCACAGCACAACGAGATGGATTTGTACCGAGATACACCTGTGTGCGATCATTAAAACAGTAGACACCACTCCTTAGCTCCCCAATTCCGTGCTCTCTAACAATCATCTGAGCTCCAGGAGTGGACCCGACACTGATAACTGGACGCGCTACTCCATATTCCTCAAGAATTTGTCCCGAATCCCGCATAGTCGAGACCACTTCTTTCACTGCACGATTACGCAAAACCGCATCCGGCACGGTATACAGATGCCCCTCATGGGTAAAAACCCCCTCCACTGAGATGCCTTCCATTTCTATAAGTTTTGCCATAAGCTGCCTGGTTTCTATAAGGCTTCTTGTGCCAGCTCTCCTCAAGCCAGTATCTATCTCAATCATAACCGGCATCACAACTCCAGCTCGCTTTGCAGCTGCAGATAGTGCCATGGCACCCTCCACGCTGTCTACTGCGGAGCGTATGGATGACTGACGCGAGATGCTTATCAACCGCTGAAGCTTGGTTTCTCCAACTATCTGGTAAGCGATAAATATATCCTGAAAGCCCGCCTCTGACATGACTTCCGCTTCATGCAGTGTGGCTACAGTCAATCCTGTTGCTCCATACTTCTGCTGCATCTTTGCGATCTCCACGCATTTGTGAGTTTTAATATGCGGCCGCAGAGCAATGTTGTGCTCTTTGCATAGATCAGACATAAGCTTCAGATTAACATGAAGCGTACCCAGATCTAACAGCAGTACCGGAGTTTCTAATTCAAGGACCGATTGCATTTAATTACCCAACTTCCTTTTAACCATAAGCGTATTGATTGAGAGATATTACCTGAATTAATGTGACTCTAGCGGTAGAATAGTTATATCGTGACAAGTATCACTAAGGCGTGCGGTTCAAGGAGAAAACCCCAATGATTACGCGCTCTATTCTGCTCCAGATGGCTGCCAGTAGAAAAATGGAACATTTTTCAAGTCACAACCGCCTGGCCAAAGGCTTTGCCATGCGGTTTATTGCATCTGAAAAGATGGAGGATGTGACACTGCCTGTGCGGCGCTTGAATTCTAAAGGATTATCAGTCTCTTTAGACTATTTAGGCGAAGGAGTGACCACAGAAGAGGAGAGTGAAGAGGTAGTCCAGACCTATCTAAAACTGTTCAAGCTGATCAAACAGGAAAATCTGGATTCGAATGTATCGGTTAAGCTTACGGCACTTGGCCTGGAATTGAGTGAGAGTATTGCTGAAAGAAATCTGAGAAGACTACTGGATGCGGCGGGTCCAGACCAGTTTGTTAGAATTGACATGGAGGGCTCAGCACTTACAGATTCCACTCTGAACTGCTTTTATCAACTGTGGAATGGCGCGAATGCATATAGAAATGTAGGTGTCGTTATCCAGTCCTATCTGCATCGAAGTGCGGACGATATCGAAAAGCTCATCAAGGTTGGTGCAAGAGTCCGATTATGCAAAGGCGCATATAAAGAGGGACCAGATGTAGCTTTTCAACACAAGTCAGAGGTGGATTCATCCTTCGTTTCACTCATGAAAAGGCTGTTAAAAGACGGCAATTATCCAGGAATAGCCACGCATGATATGGCAATGGTTAATGCCACACAGGAGTTCGCAACCCAAAACAGTATTGGGAACGACAAATACGAATTCCAGATGCTCTATGGTGTACGTAGAGAACTTCAACTGGAATTAGCCAGAAAAGGATATCGAATACGAATCTACACGCCCTTCGGCGACCACTGGTATCCTTACACAATGAGACGATTGGCAGAGAGACCAGCAAATTTGAGATTTGCTCTTGCAAGTATTCTGCGAGGTTAGAAGCATACATAACATAGTCCATACAGACACGGCGGTCATTTAGTCATCAACCAACTCTAAAACTACTAGGAGAATAATAATGTCAACGATGGAGGGTAGAGCAGTATTGCTCAATGCATCTGGCGAGGATGCACGCATTGAGGAGGTGCTTGTCGAATCCCCTGGACCGAATGAAGTGATGGTTAAAATCGTTGCCAGCGGGGTTTGTCATACAGATCTCACTGTGAAGCACCAGCATGGCATGGGCATGCCCTTCCCAATTGTACTAGGTCACGAAGGTGCTGGGATAGTAGAGCAGGTTGGCCCAGATGTAACGCATCTGGTTCCCGGTGACGCTGTGGTTATAGCGTATCGTGCTCCCTGTGAACAGTGCCCCGCATGCCGTCGCGGTGATCCACGTCACTGTTACGTAGCACTTCGTCCTAAACTCCGTATCCGCCGCAAAAGTGATGGTGCGGTATGCTCGCAGGTATTGCGGTGCGGCACTTTCAGCACCTACACCGTGGTGCACAGCAAGGCTGCCATCAAAATGCCCACTGAGATGCCACTGGACAAAGCCTGTTTAATTGCGTGCGGCGTAGTAACAGGTGTGGGCGCAGTACTGAATACAACCCCAGTGTTCGCAGGTGCTCGTATTGCTGTGATTGGATGTGGAGGAGTTGGCTTAAGCGTAATACAGGGTGCCGCTCTGGCACATGCCAGACAGATTATTGCTGTGGATGTTAACCCTGTGAAATTACAGTGGGCTAAAGATTTCGGTGCGACGCATGTGATAAATGCCAAGGACGGGGATCCTGTGGCACAAGTGAGAGCACTTACGGAGGATGGTTACGATGGAGGTGTGGAGTTTGCTTTCGAAGCAACTGGCATCCCATCGTGCATAGAGCAGGCTGTTAAAATGCTGGCATACGGAGGCACAGCCACCACGATTGGGCTGCCAGCAGCAGACCACTCTGTAAATCTCAATCTTGGTGACATGGCAACTGGGGTCTACTGGAATAAAGCAGCATTACGTGTTTGCCATGCCGGTGATACCCTGCCATCTTACGATTTTCCGCTACTTGCCCAACTCTACCTTCAGGGAAAACTGAATTTGGATGGCATGGTAACCAAAAAGATTGGGCTGGAAGATGTTGAGAAAGCATTTCATGAGATGGAAACGGGGAATGTGATCAGATCTGTAATCGTTATGTAAATAAATCAATTCATAATCAGAGCAGTGACCGATTTTCATAACTATCACTGCTCTGAAACTGTTCTTCTACTCTTCTTCACCCTGGGCTAAGGTATACCCTTTTTTGCCATCGAAATATCTCAGAAGCTCCACATGCATCCATCGATATTTAATTCCTATAGTTTGAAGAAGTTTGAGGATCATTGACTCATCACCTTCTATGCCGGCTTTAAACACAAAGCGGCATCGGTAATGATCCACACAATCCGGCTCGATGCTGGTTGTTGGATAGACCTTGGTACCTCTGTTGGACATCATTTTCAGTCTCAGAGGCTCTTCAGTGATAAGTGCTTCCAGACCAGAGCCTAGCTCTTGTGGTTCCAGGCCGGACTCAATAAATATATCAGCCCCAATAATCTGGTATTCACTTGTCTTTTTGGTGACAACAGGTGAATGTGCAGGTGTAAGCTGAATTGGTTTAGCTTCTCTGGTAGACCATCGAATGGAACGGATGCCCAGGTTTTTCACAACGGCTTCCGTGAACTCCTTAGTTCCAACACCATTGCCCTGGGGAGCCAGATCGCTTGTCATAATCCCTCTCTCCAGAGTACAGAACACTGCATGCTCAATTGCGTTAGCGACTTCGGTTTGCCCAATATGATTGAGCATAAGTACAGAAGAGAGAATGATGGCGATAGGATTCACGATATTCTTGCCAGCGATATCTGGGGCGGATCCATGTACCGCCTCGAAGATAGCGATATCTGAGCCAATGTTGGATGAAGCGGCAAGCCCTAAACCACCAACCAGTCCAGAAGTTAGGTCAGACAAAATATCGCCGTTCATGTTGGTGGTAACAATCACTTCAAACTGCTCAGGACGCCGTACCAGCTGATGCGCACAGTTGTCCACAAGTATCTGATAGGGCATAATTTCTGGATATTCGGGCGATATCTCTTCAAAAACCTGCTTCAAAAGGCCCTCTGTCATCTTCATGATGTTAGCCTTTGTACAACAGTGAACACTTTTTCGTCCCTCTGCCCGGGCGACCTCAAACGCAAGTCGAACAATCTTTTCGCATCCTTTGCGAGATACCAGCTTCAAACACTGCGCAACGTCTGCAGTCTGCATATGCTCTATGCCAGCGTACAGGTCTTCCACATTCTCGCGAACGACAACAAGATCAATTCCTCTTCCTGAGAATGGAGTGATAACACCTGGCAGTTCCTTCACAGGGCGAAGGTTTCCATAGGTCTCAAACATTTTGCGAAGTGTTACATTGGCACTCTTGCCACCATATCCTATGGGAGTTTCCAGTGGACCTTTCAGGGCTACATGCGTTCTCGAAAGCGAAACAAGTGTCTCCTGGGGTACACCTGTGGCGATGCCACGTTCAAACACCTTCTTGCCTGCGTCACAAATTTCCCATTCTACAGAGGCGTTTGCTGCTTCCATCACTCTCATTGCAGCAGTAACAACTTCCATACCAACGCCGTCACCAGGGATAACAGTAATTGCGGTTTTAGTAGTCAAAAACTTCAACTCCTCAATTTCGTTGCATGCACACACTTTGAAGTATACCAGAGACAGCAGTTATCCCTGGGGTGCATAATACCGGCATGCTCTTACAATCAGTAGAAACGTCTACATATTAACGGTAGAACTATGTGAAATCTGCAAGTATAAAAACTGAATGAGGAGTGTGGTTACTTCATAGGAATAGGTGATATTAAGCCCATCTGAATTCCTAATCGCACTGCTGCTCCTCTACTGTGAACATCCAGCTTTGTATAGATTGAATGAAGGTAATGCTCCACTGTTTTAGGTGCTATAAACAGCTCGGCAGCGATCTGCTTGTTGCTTGCACCAAATGCTGCCAGTTCCAGAATCTCCCTCTCTCTATCGTTAAGCGACAACCTCTGGCTGTTCTCTGTGTTCTGGCCAGCTACTTTCTCGGCGAGGATATTGGAGATTTGCGGAGATAGCACTGCATCTTTGCCAACTGCGGCATGAACGCTTTTCAGTAGTTCTGCACCTTCAATGTTCTTGAGAAGAAATCCATGTGCACCTGCCTTGAGTGCATTCGTTATATCATTTTCGTCTGCTTCTGCACTTAGCATCACAACTGGAATGGATGGCAGCTCTTCATGAATCATCTCCAGTGCTTTTATGCCTCCAATTCCAGGCATATTCACATCCATCAGGATTACATCTGGCATACTCGCTTTTGCCAACTCATAAGCCTCTTCACCATTTCTGGCTTCAGAAACAATCTCTATTGAGGGGTCCGTTTCAAGAAGCAAGCGCATACCGCTTCTCACAGACGGATGATCATCCGCCAATAAAATGCGAAGCTTCTTGCCATCAAAATCTGGTAGCTGAACCACAAGATCTGATGACCCAGTTTGAGCTAATTCATCATCTTTTATCGGAAGAGAAACCTTTATTCTCGTTCCCCACCCTATAGTGCTCTCTATCTGGAATGTACCGCCATAAAGCGTTGCTCTCTCCTGCATACTGTAAATGCCATAGCCACCTTCCAAATCTGCGGTGGATTGCACTGTGGTATCAAATCCAACCCCATCATCCTCTATAAGCATTACAATTTCATTTGCCCCAAACTGCAGACCAACTCGCACCCGTTTTGCATGCGAATGCTTGAGAGCGTTGTTAATTGCTTCCTGGGCGATTCTAAGCAGTGTTGAAGAGAGATCTGGTGGCAAAATGCGCTCAGACCCTGTTATGTTCAGGTTTGTGATGAACTGCCCCTCGGCCTGTATTCTGTTTAGCTCAGCCTCAATTGCTTGCGATATGGAAAGAGACTGTAACGCCTCAGCTGACAGATCCTGAACTGCACGGCGAGTATCACGCAGTGCCTCCTTTGCCTGAAGCTGCACAGCATCCAGCATCTTTATGGCTCGTTCGTTATCCTGCTGGACCAAAAGGGTTTGCACTGTCTCCAGTTTAAGACAGAGGGCTGAAAGGGATTGGGCAACCGTATCGTGAATCTCTCTCGCCAGCCTGTTGCGTTCTCTGATGGTGGCCAAATCTTTTAGCTGTTCCACCTGTCGGGAAACTGCTACAGCAATTGCTGCCATATCTGCAAACCCCTGCAGACTTGCAACTGATACTGGACTGAATGTTCTGCCTGAACGCGGATAGACTGCAAGAATCCCTGTGAACTGGTCTCCCTGTTTCAAATTAGCCAGCAATATTGTCTGAATGTTCTCTTGTCGCATAAGTTCATGAATTTCATCACTGTAATGAGGATCATTCTGAACTTTGTGTTTAATTTGAGGGATACTTGAAGCCAGAGATTCGATTCTGGAAGGAACATCTGAATGAAATTTAGCAATGATTCTTGCATATTCCATTGAGATATTTTTTACAGCAACTGGCGTAACAAGCTGTTTGGATTGCTCACGATTTATGAGATACAGAATTACCCTGTCCACATTTAAACGGCATGAAACAATATCACATATTCTGGAGGCTATCTCATTAAAAGGAACACCCTGCAGAATGTCGGAGGCTATCTCACGCATATACTGCCTTCGAATGCTCTCATCCTGGTAAGCAGTGGCTAGTCTCAGTGCCTGAACAGCAATGGCTATGTGAGGTATCAGCTCTAGAACATTCTGTCTCCACTCTTCAGATTTAGAGGAAGGATCATCACCGAGCTGAGCCACCACGATACCAAATATATCCTCATGCAATGAAACAGGAATGATTGCTACCGTGCTATGGAAGTGCAGATTGAGCGGACTGGGAAGAAATTCGGCACAGGATATCTGAATTGGGTATTCAGCCAGAATAGATTTTTGGATCTGCGGAAATTGATCCAGGTTGAACGTTGCTCCAATGAAATCGGGATCATGGAAATCAAACTCCTGTGCGCCAATCAGTCGTTCATCTCCGATGTTAGCAACAAGCAAAGCCATAGAACAGATTCCTGAGACAGTCTGCAGTTCCTTGAGCATTCTGTTCAACTCTCCGGAAATACTACTCATACCATTAGTTAAGATAATATCTTCACAATTCTTATCAGATTTTATTGAACCCATTACACTATTACCTCTCAACCTGCTGGTTGAAGTAAAGCCGATGCATCAATTGATTTTGTTAAAGGTATAGCACCTTCCCGCAACAGAGTGCTGCAACCACCTCTTCCTTCAGAACACGCAACCACCGCTTTTCCCTGTGCTTGAGCCCGTCTGCACAATCCCAGCATTTCTCCCTCAGGACTAACATCAACCGCAACTATTATATCTGACATGGCGGCAACTAATCTGTCTCTACGCCGGTTATTGCTCCCTAAAGAATGGTCGTCCAGTCTAAATGGTGACACCATGAGATCTCTTTCGCTGTTAAATGTCTGTTCCCGAATTCTTGCCGCAGCGAAGGGTGGTCGATCCATTTCTGGACCCAGTACCTCTCTTAACCCTCTATCGAGAAGATACAGCACTGGCCGATTCTGCCTTTGAGCGGTTAGTGCTAATCTTTGATATGGGATACGGTCGTGTCCTGTAACTGGTATCCCACCCTGAGCGATTAGACTGTTCGATACCTCTTCCTGTTTGTCGAGAGAGAACGGTGAGTGCCCACGCGATATTGCGACGGTAAATGTAAATCCATTTCTATCTTCGGGTGAAAACAGCCTAATATCACCCTTCGCCATTAACATTGGAGGCGGAGAATCATCAAAACGTTCCATTCTATCGGGATAACTGACGCTCATACAGGTAATTAACTGAACTTCCGAAAGACGTAGAAATCGCGCCATCTCAAGAGCCTTACCAGGAAGGGTTGTCCGCTCTGCTTCAAGTATGGAGACTGTTCTTTTGTCTAACTCAAACTGGCTTCTCCAAATAGCTGAGGGTAATGAGAGGAAATCTTCAGGAGATATCTGCTGGGAAAGACCTGTTCTCAACAAACGTCCTAAGGTCTTTTCTCCTATTTGAGGCACCATACGCAGCATTAGTGCAAAGGTAACTGCACTAATCTGCTCTCTGTCCTCACGCACCTCACGTTTCATGTTTCTAATCCAATTGCATCCATTACGGCTTCTCTGGTTGCTGGAACCGAACTGGTTATTGCAGAATGCATTCCCATTGCAGTATCCGGATCTTTCAGTCCATGCCCTGTAAGAGTCACGACTACAGTAACCTGTTTGTCAAAATATCCGCTTTGTGCCAGCTTTTTTATTCCAGCTAGTGGTGCTGCACATGCCGGTTCTACAAAAACTCCTTCTGTGGATGGTAATAACTGATACATTTCCAAAATCTCAGAATCAGTTACACTTCCAATGTAACCGCCAGACTCATCCCGTGCACAAATTGCACCTTTCCAGCTGGCAGGGTTACCAATTCTTATAGCCGTCGCAACTGTATCTGGATGCTCAACAACATGCCCTAACACGATTGGTGCTGCACCTGATGCCTGAAATCCTACCATTTTAGGAAGTTTGCTGCATTTATGCGAGGAGTAATACTCTTTGTAGCCCATCCATGCCGCAGTAACATTTCCTGCATTTCCTACAGGCATAACATGGTAGTCAGGCGAATTGCCCAAATCATCCACAATCTCAAACGCTACCGTTTTCTGCCCCTGAAGACGATATGGGTTCACTGAATTTACCAGAGCAATTGGGCTCGATTTGCATATACTTCGAACAAGATTAAGTGCTTCATCAAAATTTCCATCAATTGAAATCACTTTGGCACCGTGCATCAGAGCCTGAGTTAACTTCCCAAGTGCAATTTTGCCCCCAGGAATAAGCACAATACATTTCATTCCCGCCCTGGCAGCATAGGCCGCCGCAGATGCTGATGTATTTCCCGTGGATGCACACATAACAGTATGGCTGCCATCTGATTTTGCCATGGTTACAGCCATTGTCATCCCACGATCTTTAAAAGACCCGGTAGGATTAAGTCCCTCGAATTTACCATACAGTTTAATATTTGAACTTATCAATTTTGCCAAACGCGGAAGCTCAATTAATGGAGTATTTCCCTCATTTAATGAGATGAGTTCCGCATTATCCGGCACTTCCAGCCATTGATGATACTTCTGAATTAAACCCTCTATCACAAGTTAAACACTCCATCAGTTAAATTGTTTCCTGCTGATACAATTTATTGTAGCATGATTTCTCTTCACGAGGTTATGATAGAGAGCGCAATACTAGCTTAAATTGCAATTTTTGACAACAAACATCAATATACGTTGGAGAAATGGATATTGGAATACGACATTTTTCAACGCATGATTCGATTCTATGACCGGTGTACGACGTCACATCCCTATACAACACTCGTATGGTTTCATATAACTTTAGAAAGGAGTGAAACTAACATTGCCTGACAAGAAAAATGCTGCGATTTTGGGATCACTTGTACTGCTTTCAGTCGCCATGGCTGGGTGCGGGAATGCTGGTGGAGTAGGACCTAATACAACCAGTCGTGAAAGATTTCTCAATGCACTGGTACTGGGACCATCTCAGGGTGTAGATCTAGTTCAACGTGGACTAATGGTAACAACCGGAGGTGCCGTCTCATTTGGTACCGTGGCCCCTGCCATAACAGGAGCTTCACAACTCTCAACCTACTACACCGTAGCTGCTGGAGGTAACTCGCTTACAGGATCGGGCGTTGATACCGACTGTTATCCCTATCCATCAACATCTGGAACTCCGGTTGCACCGCAGCAATCGTTTTTCCTTGCGCCTAACACACCTGGCAAAACCGATGGAACCTACACTATTGCAGTTGGGGGACTCGTGGGATCAACCACTGCTCCACCAACGATATTCCGATTTATAGACAGCGCACCATCTATATCACAATCTCTGAATGTAACATACCTGAGAGTGATAAATTTGGCACCCGATACTGTTTCCACCACAGGGCTTACTCTTGACAGTAATGGCCAGGCGGTAGCAGGACTGACGAATATCGCGTATGGTGCAGCAAGTACCAGTTCAAACTATGTTGCCATTCCACTTACAAACTCTGCTCCACTATCCTTCACGCTAACATTTGGAGCTGCCAATCAAGCTGTCACCACAACCACGCCACTGAACAGCCTTAATCTACAGGCGGGGCATGCTTACACACTGTTTCTAACTGGAGAAGTGAACCCCACTGGCGGGGCAACTGGCATAACACCGGTAATAACAGAGGATGAGTAGCCGCTGACAGGCTATGCTCTTGGTGCAGGCGGCAGCTCACGAGGGACCGCCTGCATCGAGTGCAGCAGATCGAACAGCTTGGGAGTTCTCCTCATTGGCAGAACCACTTTTGTCTGCTCACATGTAGATACAAACGAGGCATGAACCACTTCCAGAAGTGACCTCACAAGAGGAAGAGGTACACTGTCTGTTTCTTCACCACGTACAATTTTCACAAAATTTTGCAGCATACGCCCCAGTCGAAGTGACGGCGTATCCTGCTGATATTCAGAAACCCCTAGCGGGCGAATGGTATGCGCAGTTTCGCCTGCACGCTGTAACACCAGTCTTGGCGCTGGATCGGATGTGGGCCCCGCGCTCACCGTTAGCTCTGCCTGTCCCCGCGAGCCTGTTAGTAGATATCGCTCATCCTGTCTAACGGCTCTCGTCCTCATTAACTGAAGGGTGGCCTGTCCATCCTGATGTCCAGTTATGACAGAGGCTAGCATCGCTTC
>JAJZFJ010000038.1 GCA_021805395.1 bacterium | reverse complement strand
GGGTATGAGTTTGCAACCATTGATCTGACCAAGACCAGTTTCGCGACCAGCGACTGGAATGTGTACAGTTACACAAGTGGTGCGGGTGGGAATGTGTTTGCCTCCGTTAGCCCCCTCACTAGTGGTACGAATGTTCCAGAGACAGACAGCCCCGCAGGCTTCGGCATACTTGCTGCTGCCGGCTTAGTGCGGGCAGGGATCCAAACCAGGCGCAAGAGCGCGAAGTAACAGAAAAGGAGCACTCGAGATGCAAAGCAAATCAATTCTATGCAAGAACATACTGGCATTTATACTGTTTGGCCTGATGTTTAAATCGGTCTCTCAAAGGGCGGAGGCACAGTACAATTTCTCCCTCCTCCACAGCTTCAACCACACAGATAGCTCAGATGGCACCAATCCCTTAGCCTCCGTAACTCTGGACAGCAAGGGAAACCTCTACGGAACTACCGAGGCGGGAGGCACCTATGGGAATGGCACTGTCTTCGAGATAGACACTAAGGGTAATTTCTCCCTCCTCCATAGCTTCAATGCCGCAGATATTTCAGATGGCTCCTATCCCTTTGCCTCCGTAGCGCTTGATAGCCAGGGCAACCTCTACGGAACCACGCTAAATGGAGGCACCTATAACGCTGGAACGGTGTTCAAGATAGACACATTGGGTAATTTCACCCTCCTCCATAGCTTCAATGTCTCAGAAGGCTACTATCCCACAGCCTCTGTAACTCTGGACAGCCAGGGCAACCTCTACGGAACTATTCCAGATGGAGGTCCCGGTGGTAGTGACGGCTCAGTCTACAAGATAGACAGCCATGGCACTTTCTCCCTCCTCCACAGCTTCTATATCTCAGATGGCGCTGTCCCCAAGACCTCAGTAACTCTAGACAGTCAGGGGAACCTCTACGGAACTACCGAAGAGGGAGGGGCTTATGGCTATGGCACGGTGTTCAAGATAGACACATTGGGTAATTTCTCCCTCCTCCACAGTTTTAATAACTCTGATGGCTCTGTACCATATGCCGCTGTGACTCTGGACAGTCATGGGAATCTCTACGGAACCACTTATTCTGGAGGCGCTTATGTCTACTATGGCACTGTCTTCAAGATAGACACATTGGGTAATTTCTCCCTCGTTCATAGCTTCAATGGTTCAGATGGCCGCTACCCGGAGGCATCTGTAACTCTCGACAGCCAGGGAAACCTATACGGAACTACTCTAGGAGGAGGTGCTTATAGTAACGGCGCAGTCTACAAGATAGACTCACTGGGTAATTTCTCACTGCTCCATAGCTTCAATGGTTCAGATGGCAATAATCCCTGGGACTCTGTAACGCTTGACAACAAGGGGAACCTCTTCGGAACTACTGCATATGGAGGCGCTAGTGAAAATGGCACAGTGTTCGAGTTGGCCAACAACATCACTGCTCCTGCTGTGCGATATACCTATCATGGTTTTGTTCATCGACCCGGTTCGCATACCTTCGTCCAGCAGGTCACCATCACCAATGCCTCTGGCGCAGCACTTACCGGCCCCTTCAATCTGGTAATTTCCGGCCTGCACTCTTGGGTCACTCTCAATAACCCCAAAGGAACCACTGACTTTACCTATCCTGGCAGCCCATACTTCACAGTAGGAAAAAGCAGTCTGGCAGTAGGGGCAAGCATTACGGTTACCCTCAGCTTCAACGATCCTTCCCTGAAGTATATCTCTTACACCCCAACGTTCATTGCGGGCAACGGAGTGCCGTAGCGAAGAGTGCGACATCAAAACCTTTCTGGGGGCATTTCACGATGAATGCTCCCAGGAGGAATGCGATTTCCATTAGGGCAGGGAAGTTGGAGGGCGACATACCCAGCCCGGATTTGATGAGATTGGGACCCTACTAAATAGTGGACTGGTGAAGTATGATCAGATAACTATCTGATTTGAAAGTGTGGAATATTCAGGTGAGCTTACTCACTTTTCTTTATTACAACGGTTTCAACATCATCGCGGCTGGAGGTGACTCCATTTGGATGCCCGCTTTGTCTTAGTAATCCCGAATTACTCATTGGTTTAGAGGTCACAGGCACGAGTAGACTGTTTGCGTCATGCCCTGAGGCAGCCCGCAGCAGTGTGGACGGCTGTTGATTGAGCCTGCCGCGCTCTTCGACAATGGGACACGCTTTCAGAGCTGCCTGCCTCACTTCTGGGCAGTAGCCACGAGCTGCGAGATGTTGCAGAGTCTTGAGACAGCTGGCATCTCCGCTCTCCTCGAGGGATCGTATCAGCCCCAACATTAAGGGAAGACGCAGGTTGTGCAGTTGAGTAAAATAAGATTCAGGTTCTTCATCAGCTTTATTTCTCATGTATGGAAATACAGGGACAGTCAGTAATCTGTCAATCTTATTTAGTAGCGCATATGTGCTACTATCTTCATGAAGCATTCTGTTTAATTTTTGCAATAGTAATGAGATATGTCTGGTAGATCGAGTATCGTATATACTCGATCTGTCATTATTTTCATTTTGAGTACATTGCAAGAGTGTATTCAGGGTTTCACGATATGCATCATTGTTGTTTGTTATAACTCTCGGAGACACTTTCAGTCGTTGTGCAAGTGATGGAATGGAGGAGCGTGAAGGATGTTTATTATAGAAAGAATATTCATGTTCTTTAAATAATTTATAAATTAATATCCATGAGTATTCTACACAAGTAATGATAGGAAATAATATAATAAACACACTATAAAATAAGAACGTAATTAATGCCATTATAATCAAAATTAATACAATATATGTGCTGTACATTTTAACCACTTGTAATAGTAATACGAATAAACTTGTTACTAAAATTGGACCTAAATATACCTTGATCGCTTTTTTTCTGACTTCATTGTATGTGTTATTTAAAATGGTACTGTTATGTTCATATTGCTCACATATTTGAGTTAATTGTTTTGTTGTTAATGGAATTTTGTTCAGGATGGACATTGCAACTATAGGTTCTATGAGATTGATCATATTGCTATCTGGATTGAAAAGGGGTTGTTTTTTCGGACTGCAAAACCAAGTTTTAGTCCATACTTCAAAATACCTGTATTGGCTGGTTTTCGTGCGATACAGTCGATGAGGGGTTGAATATCTTCAAGAGGTTCAGTGATTGAGCCGTTCTCCAATCTGGTATGGAGCACTCTCAGCCAGTGTTCTTCTGGCAGACTTCTAAGGTAGATATCTGCTCTGAGATTCATCTTCTGTTGAATTTTGTCGTTCAAATCAGCTATCCTGGGTATGACAATCATGATGTAGTGTGAACATATACACTACTTTATCATACTAATCTGGAAAATCGTTCTTTTTGTTGAATATTCCGGTAAATCTGAACACCTATTCCGATGCAAAGTGAATCGTAATGAATGAGATGCGTACTTAAAAGGCAATTACCTGATGCTGGCATCTAACGGATGAATACTGAGATCTTGATGTCACACCGTGAGACTGATTTGTAAGACTCCAGAATATAATACTTTTTTGTTTCGCGTCATCGGAAGAAAGGAGATCTTATGTCAGCAAATGGTAGCGACATAGTAGGTCCTTCAGTTAACGACGTGATAGATGACTCTTTGCTCACCCTACTCACTATTTTTAATGACAACCGTAGCACTAGCCTCTGTACTCGTAGTGATTCCATTTGGATACTCGGTTTGTTTTAGTAATCCGAAATTACTTAGTGGTTCAGAGGTCGCAGGCAAAAGTAGACTGCTTGAGTCATGCCCTGAGGCTGCGCGCAGCAGTGTGGACGGCTGTTGATTGAGCCTGCTACGCTCTTGGACAACGGGGGACGCTTTCAGAGCTGCCTGCTTGACATCTGGGCAGTAACCACGAGCAGCAAGACGTTGTAACGTCTTCAGGCAGCTGGCATCTCCGCTCTCCTCCAGGGATCGTATTAGCCCCAACATTAAGGGAAGACGCAATTTGTGCTGGAGAGTAAGATATGATTCTGGTTCTTCACTCAAGACATCCGTTTTTCGAGTTAACACAGAAGGACTCAGGAATCTTTGGATTTGTTGATAAAATGGGTACAGGTTCCCTTCATTCGGTATCATTCGGTTGAGCTGCAGCAGTAGTAAAGAGATAGACTTGGTGGAGCGAGTATCGAATAAATGTGTGCTGTCATTATTTTCAACTTGAGTACAGATATATAGTGTGTTCAGTAAATCCCTACAAGTCTCGCTTTTATTGAACTTTGCTCTGTAAGATCTTAATAGTTGTTCTACAAGTGATGGAATAGCGGTGCGCGAAGGATGTATATGGTAAAATGAAATTTCGTATTTTCTAAATTCTATATTAAAGTAAATCCAAGCGTTTATACTTATGGCAATGACGGGAGTAACCAAAAATATTGGAATAATTAAACTGAGTGCAAATATTAAAATAGTATGTTCAAGATTTGTCGTAAATAAAATAATATCTATGAAAGATATGATAAGATATATTGAAATGACATGATTTGTCGATCTGGTTACTATATCATTCAAATCGAAGTTGTTTTGTCTGAACTGTTCGCAAATTTGAGTTACCTGTTTGAATGTTAATGGGATTTTGTTCAGGAGAGACATTGCAACAACAGGTTCGATGAGGTTGACTATTTTGCTATCTGGATTGAGAAGGGGTTTTTTCTTACGGACCGCATAACCAAGTTTAACCCCATACTTCAGAACATCGAGGTTAACTGGTTTTCGTGCGATACAGTCAATGAGTGGTTGAATATCTTCTATAGGTTCAGAAAGAGATCCGTTTTCAAATCTGGTATGGAGCACTCTCAGCCAGTGTTCTTCTGGCAGACTTCTAAGGTAGATATCTGCTCTGAGATTCATCTTCTGTTGAATCTTCTTGTTCAATTCGGCTATCCTTGAGATGCGATGCAAATAGAACTGTGCATCTTTACACTACTCTATCATAATAATCCGCAAAACCTTTCAATTAGCGTCAGATTACCCTTTATTTGTTGGTTTGGAAGCTCTGCATCAGAATAAGCTGTATTTGAAGTGTGTAGGTAACTCTGGAAGCTAATTGAGTCAGGATTTCGGCATGACAGCGATTATGTGTCGGAATTGGGACGGATATTATATTAACAATACGTTCACGCTCAGAAGACGCTTTTGAGTAGGTGGATAGTGGAGCATCATAAATCGTCCAATACCCAAAATTCAGTATCGCACATGAGTACTTTAATGTTCTGTCGTGGTAAAATGGCTGAACAAAAAGACGCATCGCAACTAGTGTTATGATTTCTATATTATATATATATTATACGACACATGGTTTTCCTTCAAACGTCCACCTGAATGGCTGA
>JAJZFJ010000045.1 GCA_021805395.1 bacterium | reverse complement strand
AAAAACACAATACACGAGCATCTTGATTGATGTTTGTGCGATTAAAAATCTATCAGAATTCTGATGGAGAGTTTGATCCTGGCTCAGGACGAACGCTTGCGGCGTGCCTAAGAAATGCAAGTCGAGCGGAATGAATTTATTCATTTAGCGGCGAACGGTCGCGTAACGCGTAGGTAACCTGCCTGGTAGACCGGGATAACACTTCGAAAGGGGTGCTAATACCGGATGTGATCAACTCGGGGCATCCTGAGTTGCTTAAATCCACGAAAGTGGGCTACTGGAGGGACCTGCGTCCTATCAGCTAGATGGTGGGGTAATGGCCTACCATGGCGTCGACGGGTAGCTGGTCTGAGAGGACGGTCAGCCGGACTGGGACTGAGATACGGCCCAGACTCCTACGGGGGGCAGCAATTAGGAATCTTGCACAATGGGCGAAAGCCTGATGCAGCGACGCCGCGTGGAGGAGGACGGCCTTCGGGTTGTAAACTCCTTTTTACAGGGAAGAAACAAATGACGGTACCTGTAGAATAAGCCCCGGCTAACTCCGTGCCAGCAGCCGCGGTAATACGGAGGGGGCGAGCGTTGTCCGAAGTTACTGGGCGTAAAGAGCGCGTAGGCGGGTTTTCAAGTCTGCCGTGAAATACTGGGGCTTAACCTCAGCAGGTCGGTGGATACTGTAAATCTTGAAGTGGCTAGGGGAAGATGGAATTACCGGTGTAGCGGTGAAATGCGTAGATATCGGTAGGAACACCAGTGGCGAAGGCGGTCTTCTGGAGCTAACTTGACGCTGAGGCGCGAAAGCTGGGGGAGCGAACGGGATTAGATACCCCGGTAGTCCCAGCCGTAAACGATGGATACTAGGTGTAGGGGGTATCGACCCCTCCTGCGCCGTCGCTAACGCACTAAGTATCCCGCCTGGGGAGTACGGCCGCAAGGTTGAAACTCAAAGGAATTGACGGGGGCCCGCACAAGCGGTGGAGCATGTTGTTTAATACGTCACAAACCGTAGAACCTTACCAGGGCTTGACATCCGTTGCACCGATGTGAAAGCACCGTATCCGCAAGGAACAACGAGACAGGTGTTGCATGGCTGTCGTCAGCTCGTGTCGTGAGATGTTGGGTTAAGTCCCGCAACGAGCGCAACCCTCATCCTATGTTGCCATCAGGTGAAGCTGGGCACTCTTAGGAAACTGCCGGGGTAACCCGGAGGAAGGTGAGGATGACGTCAAGTCAGCATGGCCCTTATGTCCTGGGCTACAAACATGCTACAATGGACGGTATACAGAGGGATCCGAGACCGCGAGGTGGAGGGAATCTCAGAAATCCGTTCTCAGTTCGGATCGTAGGCTGCAACTCGCCTACGTGAAGCCGGAATCGCTAGTAAACGCAGATCAGCTAAGCTGCGTTGAATCCGTTCCCGGGCCTTGTACACACCGCCCGTCACGTCACTTGAGTTGTCTGCACCCGAAGTCGGTGGGGTAACCGAAAGGAGCCAACCGCCTAAGGTGTGGGGAGCAAGAGGGACGAAGTCGTAACAAGGTAGCCGTACCGGAAGGTGCGGCTGGATCACCTCCTTTCTACAGATGATCCGCAGATGTTTCTGATGGCGACTAGCACTGTATAAACAGTGCGCCAACTTAAACTTTATCTGCTCATCTCAGGTCGATCCTTGTTCATGATGCAGTTCGTAAAACTTCTGTAGGCTGAAGAGCCCACACAAGCGTCGCACAATCTAATAGTTCAGTAAAAAGAGACACTCTCCTCGGGGTGTCTCTTTTTATTTGTATTCATCACAGTAGAATATCGTACTCCACCTTCACACTATTTCAGGATTCATGTGCACCTATTCATTGTACAGTCCCACCTAATTCACTATGATTTCACGAAATAGTTGCATCAGAATTTAGTTTATTCAACTCAATCCGAATTAAGTGAACACAGCGATTAGAAATACAATGCTGTATCATTATGATTTTAGCAATTGACGGTAACTACATTTGCTATTGATTCGAAAATTTGCCAGTATAAAGGTCGAAATTTCCTGGTCATAAGCTGTGGAATCTGTTTCTCAATGTTTCATTAGAGAAGTGTACATAACTGAAATGGAGCATAGCTCGCTTGACATGGAAGCAGTCACTGATGTGGTGATAAAGTTGCAGCTCAGCTGTGACATCAATAAGATGTGGGTGGTTCCAAAGGGAGAGGATTTTACCAGTTAAACTGGTACCTACATAGCAATGTTATTGTGATAAGCTGTCTGAGCATATCTCAGGAGTAAAAGCAACCAAGAGCTAACTATCCTTACTATTTACTAAGATCACCCTAAAAGCTGTGTATTCCTGACAATCTTGACACCAATTCCATTTTAAAAGCATGCTATGAATTAGTTGTAATTGCGTGTATAAATGAATCTTGTAAATCAATAATTAGCTGATGGATCAACTGCGTTGTTCATGCGGTAAAAAAATACCCTTGCTCGTATGAACAAGGGTATTCATTTGATCTAGAAACATAGATTTAGAGGGAATAAACCATGTTTCTATCTGCTCTTGTCTGTAACTATCGGTTTCTGCGTCTTCGTAAACTCAGTCCGCCGACAGTCAGCATTCCGCACATACCAACAATAGAAGAAGCTTCTGGAACGTCAGGTGATGCAGAAATTCCGCTATCCAGAAGAACATTCCCGTTAGTTGCACTGATCGAATAGTACTTGTAAGTGCCAAAGTTTGGCGCTGAAAAGCTATTTACATCAGTTTTATTCTTGCCATTAGTGTTTGTGTATTTCTCAAGGAATGTGCCTGGAGTTCCTGCTGTGTTACTACCCCATACAGCGTAACCTTCATTAGCCTGGATGCTTCCAATTTGTATGCTGAGTTGCTTCAAATTATAATTGAAAAGGTCAGCAACATTAAGCTGTATGAAAGAGTTACCAGAAATCTCGTTCTCGTTGCTTGGGTCATTTACCAGTCCAAGTCCCGATTCTGAACCAATACCGGAGCCTTTTGCAAACAAATCTACTGCCTTGACTTTATTTGGATCCCATGAAGAGGAGCTAGGCTTCGTTTTGGTTGAGTATCCACTTGCAATAAGAAACACATTTCCAATATTACTTGTGTATTTATGAGTTTTGCCTACATTACCGCTTGGAGTTGTGAGATCCCATGTGTAGGACGTGTTTGCAGAAGCAGCAGTTGCAAGAAGTGTTCCTAAAAGACCCACTGCTGCAACCCCGTGCTTAGTATTCAACATTTATCTACCTTTCCGTGTTATGGCATACTTCAATGATATGCGCATATCTTTCTATAAAATGGTTCTGCAACATATAATTGCATCACGCAGAAATATTATATGAATTCATTCCTAAAACCAAGAAAGTATTACTACCTGAAAAATATAAATACTATAAAAATACCATTATTATTACCTGCATTTAAAATGAACAATACAAATCCTCACTTTAAATATTCTGGTAAAAATGCGAATTGTCATTATTCATTAGACATATTATCAATATATTCTTAAGTCTGAAAAAAATATTATATTGTGTGGGATAGTAACTAAAGCAATTCAAGAAATGTGAACCAAAGATTATCCCTCCATTATCTTAGATTTGCTTAAAGCAAAACTTTCCCATGTAGACCAGTAAGCTTGTGGAGTAATAACAATGAAATGTTGCTAGTGTGGTGTGGGGATACAAAATGCGGTAATTCAATCCAGGAAAAAAATAATTTTAGAATGACTATATTTGAATTCGAGTATTTCTGCATATATTGAGTAATGTGTAGCTCTGTCTTTATGCTTCGACCGGGTAAGTTGACTGCTAGAGATATTACAATATTAAAGCCCCCAATTCATAATGAACTGGAGGCAATGTTATGTCAATATGCTTTTGTGAGCCTAAACGGTAGTTTTGAAACGGCGTCTTCGAATACTTATCCCACCAATTGCAAGCACACCGCACATACTCATGACCGACGAAGCTTCTGGTACAGCGGGAGCACCCGAGATACCGTTATCCAGTAAAACATTGCCTGTTGGAGCACTTATGGAATAGTAGTTATACTTACCAAAATCTGGTGCAGCAAAGCTACTGACTGAAGCTGATTGTCCATTAGCCTTATACGATGTGAGGTATGTGCCAGGTGTACCGGCTGTATTACTTCCCCAAATCGCATAACCTTCTCCACTTTGAATGCTTCCTATAGCTAAATTAAAGCTGCTGAGGTGATGACTTAAAAGATCTGATACATTGAGCTGAAGGAATGATTTACCAGCAATTTCATGATCTCCAGTAGGGTCATTTGCCAATCCGAGGCCATCTTCCGATCCGATACCACTGCCTTTGCCATACAGGTTTACATCGGAGATGTTGCCAGTATTCCATGAATTCGAGGTTGCAGCATTGGTTGCTACATAACCGGATGCGCCAAGATTGATGTTGCCAATATTACTGACATATGTATGTGAGCTTGAACCCACATTACCTTTCGGATTAGTGAGATCCCAGATATAGCTTGAGTTAGCCGAAGCACCTGTAGCAAGAAATGAACCGAAGAGTACAAGGGAAGCCATCCCGAGCTTTGTTTTCATCATTACGCAAATCCTTTCAAATTGTGGCATTCAAAATATCCACTTGCTTACAATATTTGGATATGCATCTTAATTTTAACGTGTGCATCATCCACCATAGTTATTGGTCAATAGCTTTGAAGGATGCGTATGTAGTTATACTGGTTATGAGGTTCTTTCGATATATACTGAGATGAGTACCTGCTTTTTGTCTTAAGTTAAACTAAATACTCCTCCAACCTTAGCTGGATGCACAGAAGGGTGACTATTGTTTGTAGGGGAACATGCTAGTTTGATGGAAAAACTAAACGTGTGAAATATTTTATGCTGAATAATCTCATATTCATGTGGTTAAAATATGTTTAGAGGTATGAGACATCTGGTAATGGTGGAAATTCGATCATACTATTCTCATTCTCATAACATTAGGATATAATCGGGGTATAATTAGCGAACCCGGAAATAACTGGGTGACACTTGTAATATGACAGGGATTGATATATTCCTGCACAAACAATTTATTTTTAACCAGCGTCCAAGGAGCCGCTCACGAGCCGGTTGCTCAAGAGCCAGGATACCAACGCAATGCGCAATTTTCTGAGATTTCTTAAAGAAGTTAAAAGCTACTGGCGACTGCTGGTAGTGATTTCTGTGCTTACCCTCTTAACCTCTGCACTAAGTCTTCCACCGCCATATCTCATCAAGATTTTAACGGATGACTTCACTCAAAAGCACCTTAGTGCCAATCTGCCGCACATCCTGATACTCATCTTTGCCGCCTATGTTTTACTGGCTTCATCCAGCGCAATCACCGGATACTGGCTCTCCTATTGCATCACATTACTTGGACAGCACTTCAAGATGGATATGCGCAAAAAGCTGTATGCTCACATGCAGACACTGTCACTTGGCTTTTTTGAAAAGAGCAAGACAGGTAAGCTTATGTCTAATATCACGAATGATGTAGCCACCCTTGATCAGCTGATTAGCGGCAGCTTTGTGAATGTGCTGCAGGATAGTGTAACACTCATTGCTGTTATCTTCATACTGTTTAAACTGGACTGGAGGCTCTCGATTGTTGCGCTGTCAGTCTATCCAATATATATTGCAAACTATCTTGTTTTTATTAAACGTATCGCCACCACAAGTGCAAGTGTACGGGAACAGCGTGAAACCATCTATGGTGATTTACAGGAAAAGCTTACAGCTGTTCAGGTAGTGAAATCTTATGCCAGAGAGCGATATGAAGTGCTTCAGTTCACAGGTGAGACCAGAAACCTTCTTGGTCTGAATGTGCGCGCAACGGCTTTGAGCACTGGACTGTGGACTCTGGCGGAGTTCATCGGTGGTCTGGGCACCGCTATACTCATCTGGTATGGAGGATTGCAGGTGATGCAGGGCAGGATTTCCGCCGGCAGCCTGATGGCCTTCTACGGTTATATAGGAGGATATCTCTACCAGCCCACTTTGCGCATGATCCAGCTGAACGATGCCATTGCCCGAACCAACGCAGCTTTATGGCGCATCTTCCTTAACCTCGATACAAAGCCGATTGTGACTGATAAGCTCGATGCCAAACCGATGCCTGCTATTAGAGGTGAGGTGAATTACGAGGATGTCTGGTTTGAGTATCAGCAGGATCAGCCAGTGATCAAAGGTGTCAGCTTGCATGTGGAGCCGGGGCAGATGGTAGCTCTTGTAGGTGCATCTGGCTCGGGCAAGACCACCATGGTGAACCTGCTTCAGAGGCATTACGATGTAATCAAAGGTCGTATAACAGTTGATGGACTCGATATTCGGGACATCAAGCTGGCTTCGCTTCGTACTCAGGTGGGCGTGGTCATTCAGGAAACAATGCTGTTCAACACCACCATCCGTGAAAATCTTAGGTATGGCAGGTTGACAGCTACTGATGAAGAGATAGAGGAAGCAGCGAAGGTAGCCAACATTGCACATGTGATCGAAGCGCTGCCTAAGGGCTACGACACGTTGCTAGGCGAGGATGGGGTGAAACTGTCCGGCGGAGAAAAGCAGCGAATTGCAATCGCAAGAGCTATCCTTGCAGATCCTCGCATTCTGATTATGGATGAGGCGACATCTTCACTTGACTCGGAGACAGAAACGCTCATCCAGGAAGCACTGGATAGGCTGATGGCTGGGCGAACCAGTTTTGTTATTGCTCACAGGCTGTCGACAATAGTGAAGGCAGACAAGATAGTTGTGATGGAATCAGGTGTTATAAAGGAGATGGGCAGCCATCATGAGCTGCTTGCTGAAGGCGGCATGTATGCGTCTCTCTATTCACAGCAGTTTAAGGTGGCTCTAGAAGCCATTGCTGCTCAGAATGAACTGGCAGGAGAAGCCTGATGCTAGGACAGTTCCCACGACTATTAAGCTATCTCAAGCCCTACAAGAAGCGGGTGCTGCTTGCAGTCATACTGCTGCTAAGTATCTCCTTCACACCGATAGTCCTGCCAAAGCTGATTGCTTATACCATTGATACCGTACTGCCAACTCATAATAGTGTTGCACTATTTCATGTATTCCTTGCAATTGTGGCAGTGTACGCTTTCAGGGGAGTGGTCTCATTCTGGCTGAACTTCACCATTGGATGGCTTGGCCAGCGGGTAGTTTTCGATCTGCGTTTTCAGTCCTACAGGCATCTAAACCGCCTTTCACTCGCTTATTACGACTCCCGGCAAACCGGCAAAATTATGGCAAGGCTGATGGGAGATATCGATTTCATTCAGCAGATGATCTCCAATGGCTTCATAACATTCCTTGCAGACATGCTCAGCATTGTAGTGATACTGGTTGTTCTTTTTATGTACCAGTGGAAGCTGGCACTGGTGGCAGTTGCGGGTATTCCATTCTATGTGATTAACTTCAAACTTTTTATCCGCCACATTAGGCCTCTCAGTGTGGAACTGCGTGAACGGTGGGATGCCATGCTTGGTGTTTTACAGGAAAAACTTGCCGGGATCACCGTTGTTAAAGCGTTTGCCAGGGAAGATTATGAGATAGATCGGTTTATGCAGACGATTCAGGATAACTTCAATATCGGCATGAAGCAGATGAAGCTGAATCGCAAACTTGGCTCCATTGCCCAGGTTATACGCGCCATCTTCACAGGGCTCATCATCTGGTATGGCGGTACGCTTATACTGCATCACCACATGGAGATTGGAGAGCTGCTTGCATTCAGCGCACTTGTAAACCAGCTATACGATCCGGCGGTGAGAATTGTGGATTTTAATGTGACTGTGCAGTGGACCGTCTCAGCTATGCAGCGTGTCTTCGAAACACTTGATACGCGACCAGAAATAGTGGATGCACCTTCTGCCATAGCTCTGCGCCAGATGCATGGGGGTGTGGAGTTCCAGAATGTGTTCTTCGGCTACGAACGTGGTCAGGAAGTGCTCCATGATATCTCCATTAAAGTTGATCCTGGACAGGTAGTAGCGATTGTTGGACCTTCGGGGGCAGGTAAGACAACTTTTGTAAACCTTATTGCTCGATTTTATGAACCCAGCCGTGGGCGGATTTTGATAGATGGTTACGACCTGAAAAAAGTTCGACTTGAGTCTATTCGAAGGCAGATCAGCATTGTCAGTCAGGAGAGCCTTCTATTCTCAGTCTCTCTCAAAGAGAACATCAAATATGGGTTCCATGATGCAACCGATCTTCAGGTGGTGCAGGCTGCCAAGCATGCGGATATGCATGAGTTCATAATGGCACTTCCTTTTGGATATGATACAAAGATAGGGGAAGAGGGAATTAAGCTATCTGTTGGGCAAAAACAGAGGATGTCAATTGCCCGCGCTGCCATTACGGACCCGAAGATTTTAATCCTGGATGACTCTACATCTGCCCTCGATAGCAAAACAGAGGCTAACGTACAGGCGGCACTGGAGTACTTGATGGAAGGCCGAACCTGCTTTGTGATAGCCCACCGACTATCTACCATTATGAGTGCCGATCTGATAATGGTGCTGGACGCCGGCAGAATTGTGGATGTGGGTACTCATGAGGAGTTGGTAGCCAAACCCGGTGTGTATCAATCCCTGTATAATGAGCAGTTCCGGTCAGCAACGGAAGATGGCTTAGAGGCTCTACTTAGCTAGGGAAGTGTGGGAGGGGGAAATACTGGAGCCCGTAGCTTGTCATCAAAAAAAGTTATACTGTACCGTGCTCATAAAACCCTGACATGGGAAGTAGATAATTAGTTAAGAAAGCTGCTCTACTTGTGAAGCATTATCTCTGTTCAACTTGAACGGACTTGCCGTTTCTATAGAATCGAATTCAGTGTTCAGAATGACCAGTTTGTCGATGGCGGATTTAACGTCGGCATGTAGTGGGTTGTTCTTTCTGATGCGACGCCATGCGACATTCGTATCAAGGAGATAAGACACTTATAATCTTTCCTCATAGATGTTCTTACGATCGAACGCCGAATCAGGCAAGATTGGCGCGTTGGCGTACTTCTCTGCAACTTCGTCCATGGCGGCTATGCGCTCTAGCGGGGTGTTATATTTGGAGCGGGAATTGGCGCTTCTCGCGGTCGGCGACTGGCGGCAGAAATGTGGCGACCAGGCTTTCCAGGATTTTTGCTGGATCTGTATCCCTGATCCGGGCGGGTTGTGTTAGCTGCTCTGAAATCTCAGGACTAAAGTCTATATTGAACTACATGATTACGCCTTCCCTTCGGTCGTCTGTCTGCCTGATAGGTTTGCAGACCAAAATGCGGCAATCAGCTTTTAATACCCGATAAAGCACGTTATCTGATATTACCTTGGTTCGTCAGCACATTACCAACTTCTCGACTGAGGCTCTGGTCTATAAATGATTCACTATAAATGAGATGTTGCTTCTGTAATTGCGTCAATTTCCCTAAGCCTCATAATCTGCTCAACCAAATCAACGTTGCCTTAGTTCCGTTCTTAGTAATTAACTTCAAACTTTTGGGTCTATGAGTATATAATGGCACTTCCTTTTGGATATGATACAAAAATAGGGGAAGAGGGAATTAAGCTGTCTGTTGGGCAAAAACAGAGGATGTCAATTGGCCACGCTGCCATTACGGACCCCAAGATTTTAAGCCTGGATGACTCTACATCTGCCCTTGACAGCAAAACCGAGGTTAACGTACAGGCGGCACTGGAGTACTTGATGGAGTGCAATGATACTAAAGCGATATAGCCCGATATCTCTAAAATTATACAGCACACTTTCTTGATAGCGTCTACAGATTTGTGTGAATTAGAGGGCATCTTTATTGGAATGGATAGCGAACAGTTATAATATCATTACAATGGTTGATAATTCTGGTGCAAATATCCTCTAAGTTTCTTCACAGTTCTGAACAAACATAGATTAATGGATACAACCCCTAAGGTTTACAAAGTCCATATATCATTACATTGAAACAGTCGTGGGCACTTAAGGGTTGATACGGGCTAACTGTCTGCCGCAGCTAATCTAAATGTAGCCGCCTGTGACTTCGATTCGTTCTGCATTGATCCATCGGTTATCTTCAGATAGGAGAGAAGCAATCATTGGACCTATGTCATCAGGAACGCCTGCCCTGCCAAGCGCAGTATTATCCGCTACCCTTTTGTTCATTTCAGGATTGTCACGTACGATACCCCCGCTGAAATCGGTTTCAACTGCCCCAGGGGCAACAACGTTGACGGCAATTCTACGCGGTGCAAGCTCCTTAGCCATATAGCGGGTTAACACCTCCACAGCTGCTTTCATCGAACTGTAAACAGAACTACCTGGAAGGATCATGCGTGTTAGAGCAGAGGAGATGTTGACTATTCGTCCTCCATCATTAATTAATGGAAGAAGTTTTTGGGTAAGGAAAAACACTCCTTTGAAGTGAACGTTGTAGATTGCATCCATCTCTTCCTCGGTGGTAGTCTCGAAAGACTTATGGAAACTGATTCCAGCATTGTTAATCAGATAGTCAAATCTCTCTGCATCGAGATTCTCCAGCGCCTCCCGTACATTCTTCACAAATGCATCGAATGAAGAGATGATTCCAGTATTTAACTGAAGCGCGATTGCCTGTTGCCCTGCCTCAGCGACGAGTCGGACGACCTCTACGGCATCCACTTCGTTTGTGTTATAGGTAAAGATGGAGCTGATGCCGCGTTTCGCAAGACTGAGCACTGTGTTTCGTCCTATACCGCGACTTCCGCCTGTTACAATTGCGATCTTTCTAGTAGTTTGTGTTAAGTTATTTGTGGACATGATATCCTCCTTGTATATCCTTAATGGTATGGGCGTAATCAAACTGTGCTGCACGTTCACGGTTTGAATAGTGTTACGGAGTTATCGGGCAAGTCACTATTGAGATAGATCTGCAATAAGTGATTGTCCAGACACTCTTTTATTTCGTTGAAACGTTATGATGACACTCCATTATTTAACTAATCATTCGCCAGAAGGCATCGAAAGCAGACATACTATACTTTTCTGCATTGGCTGGATCAGTGATCATATAGTCGATTGCAGCATCCGCAATGGCATTTGCCATCGCGATGAACAACCCTCGAGGGACATCCCTCATGGGTCCATTCTCACGGCCGCATTCCAGAATTCTTGCCATTTCCGTCATAGAGTGTTTCGCTGCCTCGCGACTTTCTGGCGTGATCTCATCCGACACAATAAGCTGTGCCAGTGTTCTGCGCTTTTCCGGACAGGAGGCTGACCAGCCTAGCCAGTTTGTCCATAAATGGAGTAACTGATCACGGATGTCGCTATCGGTTGGGATGCCAGCGATAGCCTCTGCAGCCATCTCACTTTTGGTCTCTATATAGAGTTGGTTAAGTAGATCGGTTTTGGTATTGAAGTAGGTAAAAAGCGATCCGTTGGATATACCTGCTTCTTTTGCTATTGCTGCGGTTGTCGCACCAAGCCCTTCAGCAGCAATGATACGTGCGGCTGCTTCCAAAATCGCACTGCGTTTGTCGTCGCTTTTCGGTCGGGCCATTCATCCTCTCCTTCAACTATATTAATAATTATACCATAGAGTGACTAGTCAGTCAATATAGTGCTTAGAATTTTGTTTGCTGAGTAATGACCTTGCCAATTCATTCCCTTCATGATGTTTTATGGTGAGCGAGATATATCTACAGGATCTCATAGATGGGAGTGGCAGGCAGCAGATTTGATTAAGACGCTTCTTTGTTAGAGATGATGATTTATTTGTGAAATAGTTTAACTGAAATATGCAGGGTAGTTGGACGGCATCTCCCGAAATTATATTAAGCAGTCTTTATTTATTGTCGACTACTAGTCTCATACTGATTTCTAGCTAAGTTAACATGATGTACGGGTTTACACTCCCTTTAGTGTGAGTATATGGTTCATTCATGATTATTCCTATAATTACATTACAGTAATGCAGATATTGATACCTGGAGATATTAACTGAAAGCAAAAAGTGTTATCCGGCGTTTCAACTCATCGTGAAACCGCATATGTGTAGTTTAAGTAAATGTTTTTGGTGGTACCAGATTGATGGTAATTATCCAACATCAATGTGTCAATTTTCTGAAGATGACAATTATATAAAGTTGGCACAATGATAGTTGCAGACTTCTTGTGCAGGGCTAATAACCCGGAAAGAGGGCGAAGATGCGCAGATTAAGAGTTGGTTTAGGTGCAAGTTTTCTTGTTGTCAGTACCTGTCTATGTTCTGCTGGTGCTAAGGACAGTGCAATCAACTACTGGCCACTTAAGCTAGGTTCCACATGGACTATGCCAATGCCTGATATACATCCTGGCTGGACTATCAAGTTTACTGTAACTTCTGTGACACCTCAGGCAGCTGGAACATCCCTGGTAGATGTAGGCTACAAAATGCATGGAAAAGATGTTCAGGATGAGGAGTACGTGGTGAGTAATTCAGAGATTGCAAGATCAAAAGGTGGACCTGGGGGATCTGCAGTCTGTAGTCCTCCAATCCCAATCATAAAGATGCCCATGAAAAGTGGTGAGACTTGGGACTGGAAAGGCACCATTACGTCTGGCTCTATGGCAATTGATGGAACCTCTCATTCTACGGTATCTGGACCTTATGTACTCACAACTCCGACAGGAAAATTTACTGCGATGAAGGTACATAGTGCTCTTGTTCTTACTATAGGCTCGAAGGTAATATCAATTCCAAACGATATCTGGTATTCACCAGGAATTGGTGTGGTCAAGCAGAAGACAACTATGAATGGAACTGTGCACCGCTACTACATTTCCAAATACACCATTAAGTAGAACCTGGTTAAACGAATTGTGTATATCGAAGAGAGTACAGCTCTTCAGGTATTTCGAGCAAGCCTGAAGAGCTGTAAATACTATCGCGATAAGTTTTAGAATGGTGATTCATCTTGATAGATACCTTAATAGAAAATGATATCTACTGAGGATCATACGGTTCGAACTCTTTCATCAGTCGTAATCTGGTTCATGATTAAACTCCCTGAAGCTTAGTTCTTAGGGAGTTTGTTTTTTTGAGTCGACGCTGACAATGAAATAGCGTGATAGCGTTGCAATGCCTTTGCATAATAGGCGAAAGGGGTTTAACGCATAACGAATAACATGAACTGCATCCTAATCGAACTGATCGATGTATCTTGGATTGTGCTCCAGGCAGTTGAAAAGTAATATGGTTCCGATTACGCGATCTCTAGCCTTCAGCTTCCGAACCGTAAAAAATGGATGCATATCTGCAAAACCATAGTCTGTATCATGGTAGCGATAAAGTGAATAGTGTAGCCAATGTACAGAAGAAGGAGAATGGAAGGATATATCTAGTATTGACACAGGGTAAAAGTGGATGTATGGGCATCAGATTCCATCCATATGTGAATAGACATATAATACCAGTTCCACAAACTGCCATCAGTAGCACACCTGCCCCTCTAGTAACTGGTCCTCGTGAATAGATTCGTTTTCGGATCCACACCCATAAAGAGTGATGAGATAACGTTGGAAGAAATGCTGCAAGCCCGTAGGCAAAGTAGCTTGAGAGTGCGTGATAAGGTGGTATAAGTTTCGAATTGTTCACTATGAATGGCGAAGAAGTATATTCGAAAATGATAAACATGAGAATACATGTTCCAGAGCAGAACATAGTTATCAAAAAGAGATATCGCTTTATAAATCTCATTTTTTCGATAGCCATTCCAGCTTCAAACGGAACTGAAAAGATGTTTTTAGGCATTCTGTAAGGCAGAATGCCATCTATTCCCAGACTGGCAGGCACAATAAGAATTGCAGCCCCTGTTAGCCCTCCAATGAAAATGAGAAGATATGATATTACTACTATTTCCAGCGTTGATATAGGGTTGCGAGTATAGGTAACCAGAGGTATAAGGAAGAAAATTGTTAAAAGGAAGAAAATCCACATCGCTGCGCCTGCATAAACATCCTTCCAGTTCAGAATCAACTGATGACTACGAAGAGTTGGCTCATCTGTTCTATATTTATATTTTATGAGGACTTTTCTCATTACATAAAACAGTAAAAGATATACTGGAGTACTTGAAAAGATTAGTAGCGAACAGTAGATTGTCAAATTTGTTAGAATACATGGCCCAGAACCCAATCCTATTCCTAAATGAGGATTTTCAGTGCTGATCGTGGAACATAGCACAAGTAACATTGCAGAAAATAACATGGTATAGTTAGTAATAAACGATAATAGTGCAAATCTAAATAGGCTGACAAGCAATCTCTTCAAACCTAGTAGACAAGTATGTGCTCCCTGTTTCATTTCAAATACCTTCCTTCACCACTTTTAGAGCAGATCAAGCAATTTCTTGCAAACCTTAATATTTACAAGATTATTCAAAGCTTTATCATGGGAGTATGATTTCCATAATAAGAGCATACTCATTGTGTTATTTCCAGCGTGAACACCCTGTTCATAATTGAGCCCTGCATCTTGTACAGCAAGGTAATTTACCAAATAATTTCACACTGATCATGGCAGCACTTCTATCTATGATATATAGGTAGTTGGTTATCCCTTGCATATCGTAGCACAATTTGCACTGTAAATTTCTTCCTTTACATACCAATAGTCACACAATGCTTGACACAGCGGCCATATTATGAGAAAATACCGTAATGTTATCGATAACATACAGGGTCGCTCAGTTTACACTAGTCAGGTTCTTACATACTTCGTTAAATCAATACATCCTTGCCAGTTATGCACACATTATCTTCTCAAAACTACACCATATCTATCAAACTCTCATAAATCTGGTAGTTTCCAAGGGCGTTCAACCTGAAAATCAAGTGGAAGGGTTTACAATTAAATGCATGATGAAACAGCAAAACAAACTCTCAACAATAAGGATCTTCAATTTATGAGGCTGATAATCATGCTGTTATGCATTCTGTCACTCATTCCTAATGCATCTGCAGGAGTTGAGTTCCCACCTTCGGTACCGTTAAACAGCCACTGGTATCTTCAGGATGCCAGCCGTATTAAGAGAGCTGGTACGGAAATCTCAATGTTAAGCTTTCACTCCAATGCATCATGGTATCGCGCAGTTGTACCGGGCACAGTGCTTACCAGTCTGGTTGCAGATGGAGTCTATCCTGAACCTCTCTATGGTCGAAACAGCCTGCCGAGCGTTATACCAGACAGTCTTTGCCGCACGTCTTACTGGTATAGAACCACATTTCGCTGCCCATCAAGTTTTGCCAATCGTCAGATATTCATCAAGTTTAACGGCATAAATTATGAGGCTAAGGTCTGGTTGAATGGCCACTACCTGGGCATCATACAGGGAGCATTTATTCGCGGTATCTTCAATATTACAAATGACATCTCGCACCAGCATCAGAATGTGCTGGCAGTGCAGATACTGCCCCCGAATCAGCCGGGGCATCCAGTTCCCCAGACGCTCGGGAGAGGATACGGGCCGAATGGTGGTGTGCTGGAGGGGGATACTCCCACCTTTTTCGACACCATTGGCTGGGACTGGATTCCGGGCATTGCAGATAGAGATATGGGGATATGGCAGCGGGTTTCGTTATTTGCAACAGGACCAGTTGTGATACAGCATCCTTATGTTACCACCAAGATCACTTTCGCAAAAACCAATTCCGCAAATATTAACGTCCAAACCTCATTAAGCAATGTTACCGATCATCCTCAAACTGGTCAGCTAGTGGGTGTTATCAACGGCAGGCGCTTTGTTATCAAACACATCGATATACCTGCAAAGTCAAAACAGACAGTCACCGCATCTGGCGATGATTTTGCTGCCCTCAAGATAGTATCGCCGCATCTATGGTGGCCGAATGGCTATGGTCCGCATACTCTGTACAAGCTAAAGCTGCAGTTTACACAGCATAACTATCTAAGTGACAGTCATATCGTATCATTTGGAATTCGATCAATAACCTATGGTATCCATCACGGGACAGGCACGCTAAAACTTACTGTTAACCAGATTCCCATCATGATAAGGGGTGGTGACTGGGGAATGGATGAAGCGTTGAAACGCAGTCCCAAATCACGGCTGGAAGCTCAGATCAAGCTAAATGCAGCTGCTGGTTTCACAATGATTCGAAACTGGTGTGGACAGACAACACAGGAAGAGTTCTACAGGCTTTGTGACAAATATGGAATCCTCGTGTGGAATGACTACTGGTTAGACGACACTGTTCACTATGGTATAGCCAGGCAAAAGGAAATGTTTCTGGCAAATGCCCGAGATATGCTTTTGCATTACAGAAATCACCCGTGTATAGCGGTGTGGTGTGAAAAGAATGAGTTCCCAATAGGTCCTCCATTCGAGACGGGTATGCGGCAGATAACGCAACAGCTTGACCCCAGCAGATGGCTGCAGGCATGTTCATCCAGTGGTAATGGTGTTGGAGATGGTCATTACGGCATCGAACCAGTGGTGAACTACTTCAAACAGTTTCCAGATGCCTTCCATACCGAGATGGGGGCACCATCCATTCCAACACTGCAGGATGTGCATGCGATGATGCCTGAAAAGGATTGGGACACATTTGATGATGACTGGACTGAGCACGATATGTGCCAGTACAACTATCAGGAGGCACTTACCAGGCGGTATGGACCCATTATCAGTACGGCAGACTTTGTGCGCAAGGCACAGCTGGCAGATTACGAGACCTATCGTGCTATCTTCGAAGGACATAACGCCTCTATGTTTGCGCCATACACTGGCATAATGATCTGGATGAGTAATCCGGCACAACCGAGTATGGTATGGCAGATCTACTCATACGATTTAGAACCGGATTCTTCCTACTTTGCTGTGAAACATGCATGTGAACCCGTGCATATTCAGATGTCACCAGGTGGACTGGTGCAGGTGATTAATAACACTGCCTCCAGACTTAAGTCGTTAAAAGTAGAGGTTTCACTATACAACCTGAACGGCACACAGTCTGGCAATCAAAGAACCTCCTTGAGTGCTAAACCTTTGGCTGCAACTGACGCACTCCAGATTAAATGGCCAGCTAATCTCAGTCCAGTTTCATTTGTCCAGCTTACGCTTCGTTCAGCAAATTCGCATATTATCTCAGAAAACTTTTACTGGCACTCTACCGCACAGGATGGAGAGAACTATCACAGCTTACAGACAATGCCGCTCACTGCTGTGAAATTGAGTGGGGAAACAGTGGTAAAGGGAGATGATTACCTGATGCATATACAGGTATCAAACCCTAATCATTCCGTAGCACTGCTTGTTCATTTACAACTGAGAAACAGCATCAGCATGAAGCGGATCCTGCCAGTGTACTACAGCGATAACTACTTTTCGCTTGTGCCGGGTGCATCCAGACAGATTACTCTCAAGGTATCCCGAACAGCTATGAATGCAGTGAAACCAGTTATAGCAGTGGACGGCTGGAACGTAACGTGCCATAGCGAACACTTCAAGGAATTTTCAGTGGTACCAGATAGATCCACAGGGTTTGCGCACGTTTCGAAAATACGGAATATCGACTGTGGAGTGGGATGGCTGCCAGGTTATGCTGCAGACTGCTACTACAAAGGTGGCAATCAGGAGGCAGATGATGAAGTGATAGCAACGGATGGTGTTCGTCATGCAGCTGCTTCCATACTCTACCGCACTGATCGTCATGGGCCATGCAGCTATTCAATCCCCGTAACCCAGGGGCATGTGTATAAGGTGTTACTGCACTTTGCTGAAACCTACTATACAGGACCACATGAAAGGGAGTTCAACGTCTCGATTAATGGTGAGCAGGTACTTCATAACTTCGACGTATTTGCTTCAGCTGGCGGCAAGGATAGAGCTCTGGTGGAGGAATTCAGGGGCATTCGTGCCGATCCTAAAGGTCGAATAGATATTCAGTTTTCCAATGGAGCAGTTGACCAGCCCACTATATGTGGCATTCAGATTGTGCCCCAGGCATCCAGATAGGAGTCCAGCGATGAGCATAGTACATGACAGGATAAGCACTCAAAACAGAAAATACAAAGCTATCTATCTGCTGCCTGTAATAGTGGCAATGGTAATGATTGTCTCTGCTCTACCTGGAGGCGCCTCTCCGGGACAGTATTACAAGATAACCGTCCGTGATTCCAAAACAGGACGAGGTGTCCCACTGGTCGAGTTACGCACTGTGAACGATATTCGCTACTATACAGACAGTAATGGCGTGATCGCCATCAATGACCCTGATCTCCTAGGGCACTCAATCTACTTTAGTATTAGCAGCCCTGGTTACAAGTATCCCAAAGACAGCTTTGGCTACAGGGGTATTGCCCTTAAGGTGATTGCAGGCACCAGCGCAGTTATCCGACTGCAGCGTGTGAACATCGCTGAGAGGCTCTATCGCATGACCGGTGGAGGGATCTATAGAGACAGCATATTAACAGGGACATCTACCCCATTGAAACATCCACTGCTGGATGGAAAGGTTATGGGGCAGGATACAGTGGAAGTAACTCCTTATCGAAATCGCATTTACTGGTTTTTTGGGGATACGCAGCGACCCTCATACCCCCTGGGACAGTTTGCCACATCTGGCGCAACGTCCAGGTTACCAGGTCGAGGTGGTCTGGATCCTTCACAGGGTGTGAACCTGAAGTACTGGGTTGGTGCAGATGGGTTCAGCCGCCCAATGATTCCAATCCCAAATCCTCCTGGTCCTATTTGGGTAGGCGGACTGTTTACACTGTCATCGAAAGGTGAAACACATCTGTATACAAACTTCGCCGAGGTAAGGCATGACATGTCCATCGCAATAGATGGGCTGGCTGAGTTCAATGACAAGAAAGCAGTCTTTGTTCCTGTCTGTACATATCCAACAGGTGATGGTTTACGTCCGGAGGGTCATCCTTTCATGGCAATGGATCATGGCATAAAATATCTCTACTTTCAATCGACGGCTATGGGGGCATTTCCCTTGGTGAGAGTGGTGGCAAATGCGGCAGATGTAAGGGATGCGGCAAAATTTGAATCTTTCACATGTTTGCAACCTGGTGGCAGGTATGAAGGCAAAAACACTCTTCTAGATCGTAATGCTGACGGTCATTTGGTCTGGGGATGGAAAAAGAATACAATGGCACTGGGAGAAGATCAGGCTAATGCGCTGATCAAGGACGGGAAGATGAGAGCGGATGAGAGAATCACTGCACTCCATGATGTCGATACAAATAAGCGGGTGCTGTCCGATGGCGGATCCGTATACTGGAATGCCTATCTGAATCGATGGATTATGATTACAACTCAGGCGTACGGTTCACCCTCATTCCTAGGTGAGGTATGGTTTTCAGAGGCAGATACTCCTGTGGGACCCTGGCTGTATGCAAAGAAGATTGCAACTCATGGAGGCTACACATTTTACAACCCAACCCAGCTACCTTTTTTAGACCAGGATAATGGGAGACTGATCTATTTTCAGGGAACCTACACCAACACTTTCTCCAATGTGACCGATATTACTCCGCGATATAACTATAACCAGCTGATGTACAGCCTGGACCTCTCTGACCCTCGACTCACTCTGCCCGAGCCGGTATACAGCGTAGGTGTAACAGGAAAGGGGAGTGAGTATGCACAACGCCAGGGTGTTGTGACCAATAACTGGTGGAAGCAGATACGGTCAGTGCCGTTCTATGCCATGCCCCAAAACCACGGACTCCCATCACTCATACCAGTGTATGGAGTGGAAACCCACATAAAGCAGGGTTATACTGAGATGCTGCAGACAACACAACCTAATTCTTCAGCTACACCTGTATTCTATGCTTTGCCGTATACAGTTGCGAGTGTTTCCAAGCTGCCAGATGATATAGTTCCGCTCTACTCATATACAGATTCTGCCACCGGAAAAGTATGGTACTCAACTGATGCTCATGCCAGTTTTGAGAGTGCAGTTCGTTCTGAGCTGCCCCTATGCGAGGTGTGGAAGAACCCGTGCTCGCAACTTGTGCTTAACCCTGGAGCTGTGCCATTAGATACTTACTGACTGAGGAGTGCAGGTACCAGTAGACTATTGGAGTGGAGGGCACGATAGGCATTATCAAAAGTGAACATCCTCTAATATGCCAGATCTTTGTGTACGGCTCTCATTTCGCTTGCTAACCTGCGAATTAATGTGCGATCAAAAGATAGGAAAGCATTACTTGAGAAAGCTGATAGCGGGAAAATAGTCCCGAGAGACACAAACATGAGCAAATCAAGATAATACGCATAACACCGTTCGCAAGTAGATTCTGATTTTCTGGCGGCTTATGAAGTAGAAAGATTGGTACTGGATCTGATCCGCTGCCGGATAGAGAAGGGGCTGATACAAACCGATATGGCTGAACGATTACACGTTTCACAACCGTATCTTGCCCAGATTGAGCGGAGAACTAAAAAATTGAGCTTAGACTTGCTCTTTCGATATGCTGCTGAACTTGGTCTTAGCCTCAGAATTGTTGAAGCTCATAATGGTGAAATAGCTGCGAAGGTTTACCACGGGGTAGCAGGTCAAACCATGTTGACAACAATGCGAGGGCAGCACCAGCCGAAAAGTCTCTCCAGCTCCGGGGTGATACTGTCTACAGAGCGCATCCAGGTTGCTACCCCCCCACGCCCTGGAGGCTTTGGTTCGCACTCTCTCACTATGTCCGTTCCAGCACGAGATGTGTTGCATACTCCGAGCTCTCTCGTTCAGTAATGGAGTATCCCAATGCCCGCATGTCCAGCCCGTGGAACAGTGACTCGCCCTGACCGAGAAGTACGGGTACTGACGCGATGTGGAGCGAGTCGACAAGGCCAGCTTGAACGTACTGTCGCACTGTAGAAACGCCGCCCCCGATCTTGACGTCTTTACTGCCAGCAGCCTCCTTTGCAAGCAGCAGAGCTTCTTTGATACCGCCCGTCACAAAATGGAAGATGGTTCCACCCTCCATCACCAGGGGGTCTCGCTTGTAGTGAGTGAGAACGAAGGTAGGTGTGTGATACGGCGGATTGTCTCCCCACCAACCCTTCCATAAGTTGTCTTCCCATGGACCTCGCACCGGGCCAAACATGTTGCGGCCGAGAATGTATGCTCCAAAGTTCTCCATGGTACGCTGCGCGAAGAGATCGTCGACATCGCCTGTTGTGCCCCCCGCCTGCCCATGCATTGAGCAGAAGGTTTTTGTGTGAAAGAACCACTGAAAAATCTCAGTTCCCTGCTTTCCCAGTGGATCGTCCAGGCTTTGTTCGATCCCTGCGCTGAAGCCATCCAACGAAACACCAAATCCTGCTACTCGAACCTTAGACATCCCGTTCTCCTCCCTTATTCAGGTTGTGCTGCAACTGTATAGCTTATCCCGAAACCTAGCCAAAGCTCGGAAAGCCTTAAATGGATCTGCGCAACTGGGCTGATCTACAGACACGAGTTAACGCAATTTCTAAATGTTGAAGAACATCTCCTTGGAATTGTGCCAGTCTGCGATCAAGGGGCAACATTACCGAAGAAGTCATTGCATTTTTTTCTCCAGTCCCTCGCACATTCCTGAGTTTTAGAATAATTATTATATATTAGACGTTAGTAGTATGGGTAACAGACAGCTAAGCTATCATATAATTTCACGTTTACAAGCTTTAACCA
>JAJZFJ010000299.1 GCA_021805395.1 bacterium | reverse complement strand
GGAACCCCCACCATTATTAATGGAGCCACAGTATTAGCACTCTGGCGCAGGGCAGAACCAAACAGAATCCAGATGCTTGTGAATGAAACCATATTCGAACAGCCAGCCTGGGAGGTTCAGCTTCCTGCAATTGCGTTACAGCCTCCAGTGAACGTCGCAGATGGCGTCACCATGATCTGGCAGGCAACAGGTATATTGGCAGTAGTGCGTGGAATGGAACTGTTTGACTTGCAGGGGCAGACTGCTTACCTTACTGTAATAGCAGAACAGATGAGCGAGTGAGTACTTTTTATCTGCTTGCAGGAAGGAGGTTGAATGAAATGATGGAATGAAGCAGTTCTCGGTATTTTTGATTTATGGTATATGAATGGCGATGTCTGGTGTAAGGTTAAAATACTTCCCATAGATTGATATGGTAACGGTTGTCAATCTGACATAATGATGCGATGATGGTAAATACATATCCCGAACATGGTCAAATTGTGATTTTGAATGGTGCACCCCGCTCTGGTAAATCAAGTATCGCCAATGTAATTCAGGAGCTATTCGAAGGTGTGTGGATTGGTCTGGGTGTGGATCTGATAATGCAGTCAACTCCCGCCCGCTTTCTTCCTGGCATAGGTTTGAGACCGGGAGGAGAACGCCCCGACCTTGAGCCGATTGTATGTCTTCAATATCAGGCACTCTATGAATCCATTGCTGCACATAGTCGGTTAGGATTTAATGTGGTTGTGGATGTTGGTCACCATGACAGCTACTCGGTTCCACTAGGCATACTGCAGCGCTGCGCCCGGATACTGGATGAATATCCAGTGCTTTTCATTGGAATTCACTGTCCAATTGAGACAATTGTGGAGCGTAGACGTCTTACTGGATGGAAGGAACTGGATGCGAGTTCCTCATCTCCGATAGTCAGATGGCAGAACGAAGTGCACAAACCAGGCATTTATGATCTGCAACTGGACACCTCTCTTCATACATCCACAGAGTGTGCTGAAATAATCCGGAATTTCATAGATAGCGGTGTTTCACCATTCGCTTTCCAACGCCTCGCTGAAACGGACGCGTGAATAGGGATTGGTGGCGGGCATACGGACTGTTTACGGTGACGCCAGCGGCTGTTGACCTCTACTCGCCCTATGTCGCGACCCTCCCCTCGCCATTCGCTAGAGCTTATTATGGGAGGGTAAGAGTGCGAGCCATTGCGGTTAGGGATAAGCACAAGCCTACAGTGATTAACGAATCAGGAAGCAGACTGTCGCGTCTAGCCCACGCAGGTGGGCTTTTGGCTCTCAGCACGGTACTTCAGTGCCGTGCACCAGGGGATATCCACCAGCCTAACGATAGCCCCACACTATGAATTAGACATTGGCGACTAGCCCATGCAGACGGCCAGTCAGCCTGCCAGCGTCCGGTTTTAACCGGACGCTGGCACCTCCGAGAATTGGCAGGTGCCAAACGGTACCACGAGTCGCACTGTTCGGCCCCCCTCCTTCAGCGTGCAGCAGCACGCGCCCGGAGGAGGGGGGAAGGCGGTAGCCAGGGGTGTGGAGTCGCATTGCCAGGTTTGGGGCGTTCGCTGGCTCGCCTTCGGCACCTCTCCCCGCGACTATGTCGCGACCCTCCCCGCGACTATGTCGCGACCCTCCCCGCGACTATGTCGCGACCCTCCCCTCGCCATTCGCTAGCGCTCATTAAGGGAGGGTGGGAGAGCGGGTTGGTAGGTATGATTGTGGTATTCTCACGGCTGTGCTGGTGACGGAATCAGGCTCCCTCGCCTGCAAAAGGGGCACAGGCATTGCGTATGACGGATGCGAACTGCTTCACTATTGGGATTTCACGCAAGAGGGTAACGTTCATCATAACACAATCACTGTACAGTTTACAGTATCGGCATTTCGACCACACAGGTGGACGTGACTAGGCATGTATGAGTTGCACCCTATGCGAGCATAACCTTACCTCGACTACGTCGTTATCCATCATCCAAACATACTCGGACGCTGAATCAAAGACGGGAGGTGATTCATGCTCCTTCTGTTTCAAGCGCATAAAGACTTTTTGGAATGATGTAATTTTTAAATGGTATTTGCAAAGTGTCCAGATTTGAAGCAATAATGAACAACGATCACAGTTATCTCATAGCTTTTTTTGCGAAATAACAATCTGTGCGTATATGGGGTATGAGCGATAGAAACAATCACAGTCTTCACGAAGAGAACGAATATGCTATGAATGAATTAAGGAACGATTCCGAGTTTGAAGTATCCAAATTATATCAATTCTTTGATGCTGTATGGTGTCGCGATATTCCCACTATTGATACCATCATTACAGGAGGATTATCTGTAAACGCGAGGCATCCTGAATTTGGTGATACTGCGCTAATGTGTGCAGCAGATATCAAATGGGTTGAGGGTGTGCAATACTTCCTTCGTTGTGGTTGTGATATCAATGCAAGGAATAAATTACAATTGAATGCCCTGGATTATGCAGTTAATCTAATTGATGGTGAAAACACTGCTAGCAAAACAGAGGCTATGATTGCAACGATCCATCTGCTGTTAAAAAGTGGAATTGAATTTGACACTCCAAGATCTGCATATTCTCCTCACCAAGGTGGGGATACTCCCCTATTTACCGCAGCAGCTTCTGGTAACATTACAGGATTACACATACTCCTAGGTTTAGGTGCAAATCTTCATCGCAAACAAGTAAGTGGTTTCACTCCACTATTCGCTGCCATTGAAAATGAACAGAACGAAATGTTGGAAGAACTGCTGAAAAATGGTTTAGAGGTCAACGATATCGAAAACGCTTTAAATACAACACCTTTATATGAATGTGTTTACTATGGAAATTTAATAGGGGTACAGAAATTACTTGAATACGGAGCAGATCCAAATCTTTTTGTATCTTCCAGCCCCTTGCATTTAATTTCAAAACTAGAATTAACTGATCATCCTCCAGGTCGATTGAGAAATGAACAAGAGAATATGAAATATGATATAGCTAGGCTATTGCTAAGTTATGGATCTGATGTGAATGCTATTGATAGTTCCGGAAAACGGCAAAGGATTATTGTCTGAATCGAAATGATACTGTATTATTAGATCTCATTGAACAATACTGCCCAGAAACATCCAGTTCAAGTGCTACGACTAATGTTCGGAACTTTGAAAATATTAATCAGTACGATAATGAACTGGAAATGAAGTATTATATTGACATTGAGAATCTCGCATTCAGTGACAGATTAATCTATTATATTGGTAGGAAAATCAGATGTGAGTTTACAGAATTAATATCTTCGGGTGTTTCTGTAGATAGCTATGATACTTTGTATTATATGCCAGCCATCATGCACGCATCTGTTGAAAAATGGGTGGAGGGTGTTGCAATATTAATTGATAATGGATGTAATATTAATGCATTCAATCAAGATGGAGAAAATGCTTGCTGGTCAGCAATATTTTTAGGAGAAGATGATGAAATTCACCATATTCAAACAACTTCTACAGACATCCTCCGAATGTTGATTGTAGCTGGAATTGATATTAATAGACGTGATGCCACAGGATTAACTCCATTCACCTACGCTCTGGAATCATCTAATGAAAGTGCCGCCAAATTATTGATTGAATACGGTGTCAAGATTGATTCCTCTGATGCATTTCACATACCAATGGTATTGGCCACTCAAAATAACATGATTGATATTGTAAAATATCTGCTGGATAATGGCGCAGACCCAGCACAAAAGGATCACACTGGAAACTCAGCTATTGACTATGCCATAAATATGAACCATGCAGAGTTACTGAAACTGTTCCATCATCAAACCTGATGTTTTCATGTCGAACCAAACTTAAATTTCATGCCATGCCGCCTGCGTTTTACGGGCCTTAAAATGGATTACAAGATACTCACGCAGGAATTCGGGTTGCACTTCAAGTAATCTAACCTAAGAACATGCCTGGAGAAGTGCAGTGCCCGAACTCAAATTTGATACCTACTATCCGTACGATGCCCTCACCGAAATTCTGCAATCGCTGGCTGAAGCGCATCCCACCCTCCTCAGTTTAGAGAGCATCGGTACCAGTTATGAAGGAAGAGATGTATGGTGCATCACGGCAACAAATCAGGAGACCGGCTCTGCGGAAGATAAACCTGCATTCTGGTGCGATGGCAATATCCATGCAACGGAGGTCTCAGCATCGTCAGCTTGTTTGCATCTCATCCATCGCCTGGTAACGGGGTATGGAAAGATAGCCGTTGTAACCAGAGCTATGGATACACGAGCTTTCTACATCGTTCCCCGGGTAAATCCTGATGGCGCTGAACTTTACTTCGCAAACCCTCCACGTTATATCAGGTCCAGCACACGCCCTTATCCCTACGATGAAGAGCCAATTGAGGGGTTGAAGCCACAGGATATTGATGGCGATGGACGGATACTCAGCATGCGAATGAAAGATCCCAATGGAAGCTGGAAGATTCATCCTGAGCATCCAAGATTGATGTTAAAGCGGGATCCCACTGAAGTAGGAGGCACCTACTTTCGAGTGATGCAGGAAGGTCTTTTAGAGAATTACGATGGATTTACCTTCTCTGTGCAAAAGAACAAAGAGGGACTCGATCTTAATCGCAATTTTCCAGCGCACTGGCGATCCGAGAAAGAGCAGGCAGGTGCAGGTCCCTTCCCAGGAAGTGAGCCTGAAGCTTACAATCTTATCCAGTTCATTTCACAGCATCCTAACATAACAGGAGCAATCACGTTTCACACTTTTTCTGGAGCCTTACTTCGGCCATATGGAACTGAAAGTGATGATACAATGCCAGCAGAAGATTTGTGGGTGTTTGAAGAGCAGGGGAAACGAGGCAGCGAACTAACCGGGTATCCCGCAATCTCTGTGTTTCATGATTTCAGATATCACCCACGTGAAGTAATTACAGGTGTGTTTGATGACTGGTGCTATGAGAGCATGGGGATTTTTGCATGGACGGTTGAGATATGGTCGCCTCATCGTCAATCTGGCATTCTTGAGGGGTTCACACCCGACACAAAGAAGGGCGCTCACAGATTCACTACCTGGGGACGAAACCATACGCTTGAGGAAGATATTAAGCTGATGGAATGGTCCGACAGCAATCTGGACGGAAAAGGGTATGTGGCATGGACTCACTTTCATCATCCGCAGCTGGGTGATGTAGAGATTGGAGGGTGGGATGTCCAGCTGGCATTTCGTAACCCGCCTCCTGCCTATCTCGAGCGTGAGATAGCCCCACTCACCGAATGGGCACTCTGGTGCTGCCTCATCTCTCCCAAGCTCGATGTGCAGACATGCACTGCTGTACATCT
>JAJZFJ010000317.1 GCA_021805395.1 bacterium | reverse complement strand
TGAAACCTCCCGGTACGGTACACCGCGCCATTGGCTTACCTGTAACTGTGCAATCAACTAAATAGTACGCAGGGCTTAGTGCCAGGTCGTGGTTCACAACTGCTGGCGCCCAGACAGTGCCATCCTCCCCAACGGCTAACCCTACCGCTAACGGCCGGGTCGGCACTGCCATAAGCGGTGATGCCAGAGCACCGGAGCCGGTCCAGTCTCGCCTGCCCGAGCCAGTGTAGACGGAAACCGTCCGATGCATGTTGACCACCACCGTGCCATGCGCAGGGTCACAATCCCATTTTAACAGTTCACCGTTGCTCGGAACGCTGCCCAGCAGCACCCGCTGCACACCTTCATGCTGAACCCATAGGTGTGCATGAGCGTCGATAAAATAGTATGTAGGTGAGTTGCAGTGTCCTTGTGCATCCGCCGCGTCAGGGATGAGTTGAGCGCTGCCTGTCTTCGGATTGACCTTGTAGACTCGCTGCCGTACTGGTGCCCCATTTGCCCGATTATAACTGACCACCACCAGAACTGACCGGCTGGTTGCGGAGAGTCGCGCCACACCCCAGTTGCCCACCTCGCCAGCTACTATGCCATGCACACGCAACGTGATAATGCGTTGTACTGGTACACAGATGTACTCCAGTATAGATAGGTTATGGTCGGAAGATGCAGGCTGAATAGCCACATCAAATCCATTCGGAGTGAAGGCAAGCATATTCGGTGCAAAATTCGCCTGTTGCATGCCCTCCAGTACTATCTGCCTGTCTATTCCTCGTGAGGGGTCACTTAACCGTATGCCACCCTTGCTGGAGTAGTCCCACGGTAGATAAAGGAGCACTGGTTTTACCACAGGGAGGCGTCTGAAAGGATCACCGGACCAGTAGCCAGCTTTGCAGAGCCAGAGAACAACCGGAATCATGGCTAGCACACACACCGTACAGACAATAGTACGACCGAGGTGCGGAACTCGCTTGTCTGGAGACTGGCGCATGCTTTAGAACTCCTAACTAGCCCAAATTAAAAACAATGCAGTGTTGACATCTTTAAACTTCAATCTGTATACATTGCAGATAGTTCAGGCATAACTATCTCTTCAGATGACTGACGCTTTAATAACTCCTATTTGATTGTCGAATTATAGCTCTTATTAAACTTGAGTTCCGTACTAAAATGCTGCAGCCAGCTGTATTCCGACTGTGTAAGCGGCTGTAGAAATGTGTATGGTTGTGTGCTGCTGGCAGACCTTGCCAATGCCCTGCCACGATTGTTATAGACCACCGTGCACCAGTTCACTGGCCATGCACCCTCCACCACCCATACCCGACTACTGTTTGGCTCTAAATAAATCGACTGTGGCACCACCAGCCCAGGAGGATACCATGTAGTAACATCTCTCTTGATGACAATAGTAACACCGCCTTTGGGTGTTATGAAGGCCAGTCGATTGGTTGACGGGTCGTAATCCCAACCATTGGTCCAGGTTAAATTGTATTCTCTTAGTTGTGATAAAGCGAAGGGAATAGTATATATATTTTCAGGTTGTTTCCCTGGCGAATAGATCTGTACTTTCCCAGAACTGGTGATACCAGCATAGTTTGGAGAGGTATAGTTACTACGAGCACTCACAATTCCTGGCAGGTAGGTCAATTCACCTGTTTTCAGGTTCATCCTGTATAACCTATGGCCCTGGAAAGTTCCGTTGCTCACTATCACAGGTTTATCCATCAAGGCATAGTCTCTTCCTGCAGCTGTTATTGGCTTTTCTATATCAACATCCGCAGAAGTTCGAAAGGAGCGGCTGTCAGATGGACTTTGAATGCTGGTTACTTTGAACGCATCGTTACTACCACTTACCTGTGGATTCGTACCCACCGTATCAATTAGATAATAAGGTGTAACCAGAAAGACTTCGTCGTTCCAGGACGCCGTCTGCTTTCCTTTAGCATTCAGCAGATGGTTGATGCTTCCTTCACTGTAGATAACTGATTCATGCATATACGGAAGGTTTCGCATCGGACGAAAGAGCCATGCCAAACCCTGATAACACACAGCCAGTGTGACTACACCCAGGATCAGACAGGATCCCTTCTTTGCACGGCTTAGCCCATGAGTCATCTATGACACCTTTTCATTCAGCATTCATTGTTTTGCAGTGACTTCGGTATTTTATCAATAACCAGTTTGTGTATGGTCCTGTCTCTACGATAGATTGTCAAAATGAATTAGTAATGCATGCTGCAAGGCAAAATAAAAAATCTGGAATAGTATTACAGTTTCTGGATTAATATGAAACGACTCGTTCCTCCGATCTCTATACAACTAGAGACACACTCAAACAGATCAACTGCACAACTGGAGTAGTAAATAACTTGCGACCAACTCAGTGCTGAACAAACCCTGGAGTTTCATTTCAGTTATTGACAACTGCAGAACAAGTAACTCATTCTGAATCAATGGCTAATAGTGTTCAGTACTTTCGGGTTTCAATTCTTTGGCAAACTCTGCCATAGCTTTATATTCACTGAGGGTTAGAGGCTGCATCCAGTGTGGATTTATACTAACTACAGAATGCCCCAGGTAATCTCCATCGTCGTTATAAACTGCCAGTCTGCTCAGATCCACTATAAATGGCTGGATCTTCCAAACATGATCTGTTCCTGGCTCCAAAAAAACTGGTTCTGCAGGAAGTAGTTCAGGTTTATTACTAAAATAGAATAAATTGGGATCTATTGCTGTAGTGGTTGAGCTTTTAAAGATGCGCACATCGGATACCATGCTCACTGCAATTCGGTTGGTAGACGGGTCATAATCCCATGCCATTTTCCCGATCACACCAGTTCCATGATTTCCAACTGCCAGTTTTATGAATGAGCTGGCATTTTTGAAAACAGAACTATAACGTGCGACCGGAAGCATGATGCACTCACCTGTGGATGTGATACCTGCATAACTTCTATTGGTATACTTGCCGCGCACCTGATGTACTCCTGGTATATGGCTTATTTTGCCTGTATGCAGATTAACTGCCAGAGTGCCGCCTCCCAATAAATCTAATAGCGCAGACTGAGAGCTGCATGATATATGGGTTATGTCTGCCCCTATATGTATCCACTGTCCTTTAATAGCAGATGACAGCGGTTTTATAAGCAGCCAATCCCTGCTGCTGCTAATTAAAAGAAGATACTGAGGGGTTACCATGCATGCAGATGGGCTAATTGAATGACCAAGATATTTGCCATTTATATGCGTGTACCCTGATTGACTACCGCTAGAAGAAAGCAGAATATAATCTCCCTCATTAGTTATAGCAGGTGAACTATAATGCCCTGGCCAGAGGTACTGAGCACAATAAAACACTATCCCGAACACATAGTATGCAAAAAAAAGACCACCTAGTATGATAAGTTTCAGGAGCAGTTTGTAGATTCGAGGTAGTTTCTTCTCCTCAACTGGTGTTAAGTCTGGTGCCGCAAAAGTAGTCAACATCTTAGATTCCTCCCATACGAGAGTAACAGTAACACTTTAGACAAATGCTTTTAGAGCGGCCTCGAAACGGTTGGCTGCACTTATGAACGCTCACAGGTTACCCTTATTGAACAGGATTAGATGGCTGCTGGCCAATATTCATAAAACCGAATTGGTGCATAATTACCTGATTGGACGTATCATCACTCTGGTCAAATACTATTTATAACAAATTCATACTTTTGATTAAACTGCATTGCATAAGCATCACTGTTTTCTACTTCCGTACCTATCCACACTCTTATTGACGCGATCGGACTTGTAAAATGAGTGTGTCCAAAACAATAATCTACTAATTAAGAGGATTGTCTGTGCAGACAACATTGTATATCCCCCTTGCCCAGTTTATAAATCCGGTTCCCTGAATGGTCGGAATATTCGGTTTAATATCCGGCACACACCTCCTTCTGCCTGATGTTTATATCGGCGATATCGGTTAAAAGCATGGAGTATGCATGCAATTCACTGTGATCACGTCAAACTTTATCATTTTCAACCAACCAGTTGACAAATGAAACGTTTCATGATAATATATATTCAACCAACTGATTAGTCTAAAAATTGGAGGAATCCAATGTCAAACGATAATCGCAGCTACTACCTGCTTCTGTTCAATGCGGCATGTGCATGGTTCGCAGTGGGTCAGATATGGCTTGTTCAGATGAGCTGTTATCCATTGTGGAGGTATGTGGGTCGAGGACACTTTCAGTCGTACCATGTGTTTTGGTGGCACAGTATATGGCTGGTAATTCTGGTCCCAGCAGCATTCACATTCATCGGATCCTTGGCCATCATCCGCTACAGACCATCAGGTGTAAGCCCTAAATTAGTGTGGGCAGGTCTTGTTGTACAACTCACTACATGGATTCTCACTGGCATCTTCTGGGCGCGTTGGCAAGCAGAACTCACAAGCATGAACGGTGCAGCAAACATTGCTCTTTTTCATCTTCTGCTCACAACCCATTGGCTGCGGGTAACACTAATTACTCTCTATGCGGTACTAGTCACTTGCATGCTAATAGCCGGCACCACCTGCTTTAAGAACTGTGACAGGATGGAAACTCCAGCTTGAACTTTAATAGACGAGTACGAAAGGAGATGGTAAGCTATGTGATAACTTCATAACATAAGGATGACAACCATGCGAAAGCACGCTGATGAGGCATCTTCAACGAAACAGGACAGACATACTGAGCTCGTAAAGATTGCCTATCATGAAATAGTAGAGAAAGGCTTTGAAGGTTTACGCATAAGAGATGTAGCAGCCAAAGCAGGCGTGAACAATGCAACCCTTCATTACTATTTCCGAACTAAAGAGACCCTCATCCATGGCGTGGTGCAATATTTAATGCAGGAGTTCACAACACAGCGTATTCCGCGTGAAAACAATGAAGAGTCGAATGCACTGAATGCTATTCGTTACGAATTTGAAGATATGCGATTCCGACTGAAGTCAATGCCCGAGATGTTCACTGTGCTTGCAGAACTGTCTCTTCGATCTCGCAGAGATGCGGGAATTGCAGAGATGATGAAACAGACCAAACTGGGATGGAGTCACTATCTCCGCGGTTTGCTAATGGATGGCATCGAGCAGGGAGTTATTCGGAAATCGATTGATGTTGAGGCAACAATAGATCTCATTATGCTTCAAATGAGTGCAATAGGCTACCAGTCGGTGGAACTTGGTTACTCAGATGGACTGGACAGGATTATATCACTATTGATTGTCCAGACCGAGAGATTTCTTACAGATGAGGATTGACAATAATATTCGGTGAAACTGGTGTGTCTGCAGATAACAGGCTGCAGACAGAGGAGTTAATTATGAGTACAGTATCTTTGGAGGGTATTAGCCTCCATGTGGCAGATTTAACTAAATCTCTCGATTTCTATCAACGTCTACCGGGCGTAGAGATTCTAGTGAATATACCAGATAGATTTGTGAGGATGAAACTTGGCAACAGCTACCTGCATCTAGTTAAAGCCCCTGTGGAGCTACGCTTCCATATGGAGATGGGGACAGAAAATCTGATGGATATGTATACCACATTGCAATCGGCAGGCATTGAACCAGAAGGACCTCCCGCTATGGAACAGTGGGGAAGAATAAATCTCTGGGTAAAGGATCCTGACGGTAACTTGCTTCAGTTTGATGCTGAACCAGAAACTCTTTCCACAGCGTAATTCGTTCACACATTTCACTCAACATAAAGTTACTGCTTTGCTTCACAATGTGCATTCGTTAAGTTGATCAGGTTCCATATGAGGTGTATTTTGGAACCTGATTCAGCTGCATCATTTCTTTCTTGACACGCGATGACAGTATCATAATCAGAACACATCAATGCGTTACTGTTTTGACTAAAGTAGTCAGGCACTTTGAGAATGCTGCCATTCCGCTGAATGAATGTGGCACTTACCCTTCACTTCCAGTATCAACAATTGCTACTGTTTCATACTCTCAGGTTTCAGATCTTTAGCGAACACTGCCATAGCTTTGTATTCACTGTGGGTGAGGGGCTGCATCCAGTATGGACAGATGCTCATAACAGAATGCCCCAGGTAATCTCCATCGTCTGTATATACTGCCAGTCTGCTCTGATCTATAAAGGGGAGAACCGCCCACACATGGTTTGTTTCGGGATCCAGATAGACAGCAGCTGGATGTGGTCCAGGAGTTGGTCCAATACCTAAATGTATAACAATGCTTGTAGACCCTTTTAAAAGTCTTACATTGTGGAAAGGAAATTCAGCAGCGATTCGGTTAGTTGCCGGATCATAATCCCATGACAGCTCCCTGATCACACTTATTCCATGATGTTCAATGCGGGGTTTAATGAATAAGCTGGCATTCTTAAAAACTGAACTAGAATGTGCGACTGGCAGCATGGTGAATTCTCCGGCAGATGTGATACCTGCATAACTTCTACTGGTATATTTGCCTCGCACTTGCAGCACACCTGATATACGGCTTATCTTGCCTGTTTGCAGATTAACTGCGAGAGCGCCACTTCCCGCTACATCTAAAAGTGCAGACTGAGAGCTGCAGGATATATGGGTTATGTCTGCCCCTATATGTATCCACATTCCTTTACTGCCAGATGACAGCTGCTTTATTAGCAGCCAATCCCTACTGCAGCTTATTAAAAGAAGATACTGAGGGGTTACCATGCATGCAGATGGGCTGATAGAATGGCCAAGATATTTGCCCTTTAACGAAACACGACTGGCATAGCTGCCATTGGATGACAGTATTATAGAGCCGTATGTATCCGCTATAACCGGAGATGGATAATGCCCTGGCCACAGGAATTGAGCAAAATAAAAGACTATCGAAAGCACATAATATGCAAAAAACAGAACAGCCAGTATGAATAGATTCTGGAGCAGTTTGTATATATGCGGTATTTTCTCATCATTTGACGGGCTCATAATTATTACCCTCTCATATTGACCACCGGGTTTTGCTTAATGCAAGAACACGACAAGGGATTGAGAGATCTCCTATATAAGATTCCTCAAATGGTTTTCATACACATAACATACCTGGAAAAGAGTGGGTGAACCGCAGATTGCCCGCAATAGATAGATGCACTTGCCATGAACCTTTTCAAAACAAGTATGAATAACGTGCAGAAAGGTGTACCTGGTAAACATTTACATAAAACTGACATTTAACTGTATAACATATATGATATTTGCTCTTTACCAAGTCTCAAATATGCTCGAGAAGTAATAAGCAGCCGATACAAAAACTTGCTATCGAGGAAATGAAGCTGCTATATGATACAACTTGACAAATTAACTGTATCAGAAGATAGGCAACCGATAATGCATCTAAATCAAGAGTGCAAGTGAACTGAACGAATCAGAAACTGGTGTCATCACAAGGAAATCCTGTATTGAATTCCTATTACTTATCCAGATTTATTTTACTAACTAATACCGCAAATCATCAGTAATTCCCTGAGAGCTTTCTTGTTCTAGGGAGTAAACAGTATCCAGTGCCCCTCGGAGATGACTTCCACGACACCATCGGTTACTTTTATGGCTGTCTGGTCGTCAATCGCGTAGCAGGGGACGTGCATGCCGGCGGCCCACCTTTCGGCATCGGCCATTGTATTCTCCGGCAGGTCCTCGTGATCCAGGTGTGGGAAGATCGCGAATTCTACAATACCAAGTGCGATGTCGCGGCCTGAAGGAGGTTTCCAACCCATGAACTCCTCACCGATGCAGGGAGCCATTGCCATACTCCCGGCGCTCAGCCCTACCCAGACCTTGTCACGCAAAGAAGGCAGCAGGTCCGCCAGACCAGATTCCCGCATCCAGTGAGACAGGTACAGGGCATCGCCGCCATTCACCAGCAGGACGTCGGTCTCCCTGACCCAGGCTGCCCAGCGATCCTTGTCGATGCTTGGCAGTGCGGTCAGCTCCAGCACACCCAAGGATTTCCAGCCCAGCTCGCACATGGGTGTAGAGGAGTGACCGGTGATGAAACGCCATGCCGAAGCCGGTTTGTGGTGGGGATGTCCATACCCAGCAGTGGGGATACAGAGGGCGTTGGTATCCGAAATCGGTTTACCAAGGAGGTCTACCAGCGCATTGTGGATGCTGGGGTTTTTGATACCTGCCGAAGTGAGAAGTAACTTCATGACGACTCTCCTGTCAGTATTACCTGGTCGTATATAAACCATTGAAAGGCTACATACTGACCTTAACAACCACACTATTCGATCATAACTGTTGAATCTGAGGAATTTTTAGTTGCTAATCATCAAATCATTATGGTCATCAAAACCTGGTACTTCATGGGTAAAATTGAATCGAATGGATACAACCCGGACATTATAGCATCATCCTGTTAAAATTCGTTTTGAGGAAAATTATCTACAATCTCCTTTAACAAAGTGCATAAATAAACTGTCTGATATCTTTACAGATCAAGAAGGATTTGCGGCTAAGTAACGCCAACTTTTTATCTCATATTTTCAGGTTAAGCAGAGATGACCTCCTATTAGATCATTACTTATACAGTAACCGCAATATAGCTATTCTGCAAATTACCCAAAGTCACATATTCTCGTGGATTTATGTCTCAATGTTTTCATGGATGCCAGCTTTGAAATGCATTATTTACTGCCCGCCACATTGGGGTTTGCTAGTTACCGGTTAGCACGACAGTGAATACATTCACCATTTATTTACCTTTATCACCAACCGCCAGCACATAGGGAAAGTATAATTTTCAAGATAGGTAACTTATGTGAGTGATTCATGATTTTATATTCTCTGGATATATTTGCTGAATGAAAGATATCCTTGCGATGAACTATGGCCAGTAACTGGAGTTAGTACTATATGTTCAGTCTATACGGACTTCCAGGTATTGCATTTGATTTTTCCAGTCTCTGTCAGAATTTCAGCATATGTATTGTATAATCTTAGCAATTCATTGTAGCCAAAATGTCTAGCTGAGCGAACAGCAATAGTTATCGCTTCATGAACTTCATGTATACACATAATCATAGTTAGCTTTCCACCATGCAAACTGTTTGCTAATGCCAAGAGAGGTACGGGATCATTATGCCAGATATTCTATTTTTCGCCACGGAATCCGAACTCATAAACCTTATTGATAACTTTTGCAAAAATCGGCCACTTCAATTTGTGCTTTGTAGTGGTGAGAATGAGGTTTACACCGATGATGTCAATGTGAATAATTCTCTTCAATCCGCTTTGAACGAGGCTAAACAGCTTTCGATAACAAAACCTCATATTTTTGAATATACTTCAGATGAACCATTAAGCATACGACTTCTTGACGAATGTGCAAAATTTGAGATTGTGCGGAATAAATATTCCCAGAAGTTATTGAATCCTGAGCTCAGTGATTTATGCTTAGTAGTACCGGATGACATGCCGAATATGCTGTTAACTATGCCTGGTATTGATGAAACCAATCAAACCTTCTGGTCTGGCTGCTTTAGTTTTCAATCACTGACAAGCGGCCGTCAGACAGAGCTATTCTGGCAGGTGGTAGATGCACTCACAGCAGCATGGCAGCATCCCTTCATAAATTTTTATAGCCCTCAATCATATATCTATCAAAACAATGGCTATCACTTCGATTTCTCCAGTCAGACCCAGATGGATTGCTGGGATTATACGCAGCCTGTATTTGTGGAATCTTTGAACCGTGAGATACCGGTTAAACCAGCAACCGGCATGTTAACACTGGAGCAGAGCTGGGACTATCTCACAATTTGTAACTTTGATCCTCCAAGAGATAGTGATGGTAATCCTGTGAGATATAATCGTATTCCGAACAATGATTATGATCCGAAAGAGTGCTTAAGCTTCTTCAGGACAGATGTGGAATATGTAAATTTTGAGCGAATGGAACTCGCTTATTCTGCATTTGGTACCGCTACAATCGAGCAGGTATCCTTTCGTGATTCTAACTTCTCCTACTGCTTCATGTACGAGTGTGATGTCAACTATTGTGATTTTGCCAATGCCAATCTCACAGGATGCAAATTCGGTGTCATATTCTATTCCTGCAGGTTCGATGGAGCTAATCTCACCGATGTGGATTTCAGTAATTCGGGATTAGAGAACTGCACATTCTGGAATGCAAATTTATCCGGAACAAAATTATGCCATGAACAATTAGCAGCCATTTCACTTACTAGCGAACAGAAGAAACAGATTATCCTCCTGGAAGAACCTTCTGATATAGAAGAAGATGATGATGATGACTTTGACGAAGACTGAGTGGAATGACTAGCGTCAAATGTGCTCACAGTGGCTGGTCATAAGACTGATGTCATGCCCGTTAAGGGTAAGATGTTCAGATTTCATTTAAGCAGCCCCTTATTTTGTGGCAGCACCTTATCATTATGTAATGAACTGTTAGCAACGAGAGAATGTTTTGATGTTTACATTACGTAACCGCATACTTGCTTCTGATGATTGTTCAGAAGCATATCATCGTAATATGTTTTCAGTCTTAGAGTAGTAGCAGGTGTTCTCGTAAGTAGGAGGATGACACAGTGGAGTTTCTCGTCATCGGCATGGATAAGCCCGGTTCAGCTGCCTTGCGCCAACACTTGAGGGTGCGGCATCTTGAATTCGTGAGAGACAAACAGGATAGTTTTACTTTCGGCGGTCCGCTCATAAACGATGACGGAGCGACCATTGGCAGTGTGCTTATCTTGAGATTTGCTGATCGCGCCATGCTTGATAGGCATCTTGCTCAAGATCCATATTTCCGTGATGGTCTATTCGAGACAGTGCTTATCCGGCAGACACGCCAGATAGTTCCAGAAATCGAGCCTGGTGGATTGGCACAGGAGATCGAGCGCCAGCGGGCATCATACTGATTCTAACACACCAAAAATTTTACGAGAACACACATCTATTCACAATGCCTAAGTAGTATATCCGTCAAATGCTTCCGACAGTTCATGGTACGAATTCCATAACAGGAGGCATGCTATCTAATCCTATATGTACATGCGATTTAGGGATTTGTCGCTCATCCGGCAATCAAGGCATGAGATACAGCGACGATCTTGAGGCCATCTTGCCCTGCCATCGATACTACTCATTTCGAACCTGGACGGCCCCTGCTGCTTACGGTATCAAGCCTAGATGGTTGGATATCCCAAAGTAGCTACAATTCTCTCTGATTCTATGAATGTAAATAGTTCTTGATCTGGGTAGGATCACCTAATTTGATTACTTTATTGTTCCTTAAGCATAGAAAAAACGTCGGTGTCGCATTCACTTCTGATCTATTGCCCTGGGAAACATCCAGTGCCAGGAGATTAGCAGCTTTGCCAACAATATCATGATTAAATTTTGGAAGATTCAGGTTCAGTTCGGCTGCATATTTTTCGATTGATTTCGGATCAAGCTGATCCTGATTAGAATATAACAAATTATGCATCTGCCAGAACTTTCCCTGCATACCTGCTGCTAGGGATGCTAATGCAGCCCCTTTTGCATAGCAGTGTATATTTGTCAATGGAAAGTTTCTAAAGACAAATTTGATCTTTCCGTGATAATGTTGCAAGATAGATGGCAAAATATTTCTATACGCATTCCCGCAGGGAGGACATTGATAATCTGCAAATTCAACTAGAGTTCCCTGTTGACCATCTCCTATTCTTTCCATAGGATTAGCGCCGATTAATTGTGACTCAGAGATATGGACTACTTTAGATCTTTCTGGATTGAACTTAGCTGAATTCGATATTGATCTGGTTTGGTTAATAGCAACGTACAGTGTGGTTCCTACCACACATGCCACGAACAACAGGACACACATGTCTCTTTTATTCATTGGAAGCCCCAGCAGAACAATCTAGTACTGCTATGTTGTAATAATCTATTGAAGGATAGATGAATTTTATATGGTTATCGATAAAAAGCATGTTCTCTGCCTGATGAAAAAAGTCGGCAGTGCTATATGTATGCCAAGTGCCGTCGGAATCCATTGCGTACTCGTCTAAAGACGGATGGAGAAAACAGGTGGAACTCTGATTGTCCAGTAATGTTTCGAATTCATAACTGGATCCATCTCCACCGTATGCAAACATTGAGGGTAAAATTGGCGGACCAATCCTGTTTGTTATCCCATCATCGCTAGGGCATTTGAAGATGATATCTGAGTGTAAATAGGGTCGTAACACAACATTAATAATTGGAATGGATGAAACATCTTTTAAATTTTGAGGGGAGCAAACAAGAAGTGCAGGATGATTACGATCCCATAAGGTGACTGCGTGTGGATATACCTCATCATAGTCCTGCAGATACAAGTTTGTTGCTATCCCAATTTGATGCAGATTTGATGCACACACTTCTCGTTCTGCACGGCTCTTTGAAGAGCTGAAAACAGGGAAGAGAAGTGCTGCCAATATGGCAATTATAGTCATAACTGTAAGGACTTCTATCAGAGAAAATGCATTTTGTTTAAAGATCCTGATCATCATTCACTCCGATTAATTAGGCTTTGAAAACAGGGAGGCTGCGTTTCTTGCATAAGGGTTGCTCGAATGGCTTAGAAGGTTTATAACCATGAAATGGTTTTCAGCATTGTAATCATTAAGAACTACGTAAATCACTGGATAGATCTTAGTATCACCTATATAAGGTTCCATCAATCTGATAGCGCGCTCCTGTTGAACCTGCTCTTTCAACCCGCACATGGAAATAATCGCACCCATCTTCGATTTATCTGAATCATGCAATAGCACATCCTGCACAAGATTAAATTGTGCATTTGTGAAGTTGTAACTTCTTGTTTTATGCTTATCTAATTCCATGATTGCGTCATATCGATTTGCAGATCTGAAACCCATCTGTTTTGCCATAGCATCTGTCGGTCCGACTGGATGCTGATTAATTTTCCATACCCAAAAAATCAATGCTATCCAGATTCCAATGAATGGTCCTAGGATCAATATCAGTTTCTTCCTGCTAGAGATTGTCTTCAAACTCGCCTCCTGAATATGTGGGTGCTATCCTGGAAGAAATAACTACTCCCAGGATAGGTGTTTGCCATTAGCTAATGCATCTGACAGTTTACTATGGTGCTTAATTGTAAGGTCCAACAGGCGTAGGCATTGGAGGAATTACTCCGAATCCCTGGCAATGGGTATTTCCGTTTGGATTTCCATAATTGTATGAATTACAGCAAGCCAGGCAAGCTGCAGTATCATTTGGTCCCGTAACACTTGAGCCACCACATCCATCAAAACTATAGCAACAAGTATTACAAGATGACGGATCAGGTGTTTTGCCATCAGGACCATAAATTCTACAGCTTTATGCACAACTGGGCCATGTTCCAGGCCATGTGGTAGCAAAAGCTGTAAGCGTTATGCCAAAAGACATAACACCAAGTAATACGGAAGCAATGAGACACTTTCTCATTGAAAATTCCCTTGTCATTTCAACCTCCTTGAAATCCTGAAAATTTGTTTGTTCGAACAGCATAAGATTACCCCCCCCCACCGCATTAAGGTCAACAGATTCTTTGTTCAATAGAAATCTATTTCAAGCAATGAAATCATGCTTCTTTAAATAATTCGAGCAATCGCATAATATTTCAAATAATTTCAATATTACTGTAAGTTTTATATGAATCTGTACCGGTTAACCAGGATGGTTAATTAATCAACCGTAAACAGATAGGATCCTCAACCTCACTCATCCACTGTTATCACTTTCTGCTATGAGAGGGTATGATATGACATACAATCTTTGTGATATCGGGCGGTAATTTTAACTTATGTCGAATACTCCAAAGTTAGTCACTCTATTCATCCTTTTCACCACACTTGTCATGCCATGTTGTGCGCAGCCAATCGAGCAGACGACAACACTTTCAAATGGCCTCACTCTTATTACTGCTCAACGAACCAGCCTGCCACTCATCGAGATTGATCTGTGGGTAAAAGCGGGTTCCAGAGAAGAGCTGCCTCAGCAGGATGGATGTGCCCATTTCCTGGAGCATACTCTGTTTCGGGGCTCGATCCACTATCCTGATACCACCGCAGACATGGCTATGGAAAAACTGGGCGGTATCCTGAATGCTGCCACCGGGCCTGATTATGCGCACTTCTACACACTAATCCCCTCGCAAAACCTGCAGCCTGCCCTTGCAATTCTCGAGGACATCATTCGCCATCCAACCTTCCCTCAAACCTATGTTGACAGTGAACGGAAAGTAATACTGGATGAGCTGGCACTTCGAGGAAGCAGTGAAATGGAAACTGCAACCCTCAATATGTATGTGGCTGCCTTCCCAACCATGCCTTACAGCCTCTCGCCTGGAGGCAGTTCAGCTCAGATCAAAGTACGAACAAGGGCGCAGCTAGTCGCATTTTATAGAAGATGCTATCGACCAGACAGAGCTGTGCTGGTTCTCACCGGGAGCCTTGGTTTATCACCTGGTCGAGCTGTGCGGTCCACATTTGGAAAGTGGCAGTGCCCTACAGCTGCCATGATACCACCTGTTGACGAAGCTCCAAACTTGATGGGAGATACCATTCAAAAAACCACATCGCATAAAGCAGGACTGGTGATGGTCGCCTTTCGTACTCCCAGAGCATCCCATAGAAATAGATCAGTTTGTGCGTTGCTTCTCACTGCTCTTCTAAACCATGCTGCCGCAAGCCCATTTGACCAGATTAGCCTGTTAAGAGACAGGCACGCTCTTGCGGAATGTAATCCTCGGCACGACCCTTCACTTTTCATCCTTACCGCTCGCCTTAAACCGGAAGACACTATACAGACGGCTACCCAGGTAGCGAATGCCCTTCAAAGGGCTATTTCAGACCTGGCGCCAGTCTGTGAATCTCGTAGTGAACTCGCGTTGGCAGCTTTGAGGCTCCTGGGTAGGCAGGAGTACAACATTGAAACGCTGCATGGCCTGGCAAAAGAGATTGGATATGCCGCAGTTACAGGTGGGGTGAAACCGACTGACTTGCGGGAGCAGCTAGATCAGATCACAACAGACCAGGTAGAAGCACTCATACAGTCTGACTACACTCCGAACCGATCTACAACCCTCATACTGCTTCCTTCGCAACCTGCAATCCCTGGTAATACATTTTGAGAAAAGCAATACTATTCCTTATACTGGCTCTTTCTGGCAGGACGATTCTACATGCAGATCCCATAACAGAGAGGGTACTTACATCCGGCATAAGAGTAGTACTAAAGCCTGAATCTGGAACAAAAAGAGTTGCCATTTCACTTTTCATTCGTACCCCAAAAACGCAGTCAGTGCAGGAGGCAGTCGTTTCGCAGATGGTGGCACACGCCTTGTTCTATAGTGGTACCGAATGGGTTGGTGGTTATACGGCTCTTGTGGTTGCACAGGTGGGAGGAACTCTGGAAACTGTAGTGACACCAGACTATGTATCACTCTCACTTGTAACCTATCGCTCCCAACTGGGAGATGCGGTTAATCTGCTCTGTGAAGCAGTTCGTCATGCAGATTTTTCCACTTATGCACTGCATGAGGCCTTTTTGGATATTGAGCGCAGTAAAGATCAGCGTACACAAATGCCATTTCAGGCTGCAGAACAGAAAGTTTTCAACGCACTATCAACCACACCTTCACCCTCCAGATCATCATTATTGTCAGTAGACCACTCCATGGCAGAAGCCTACTACATCAGTCATTACACTCCTGATCGAATTGTGGTATCGGTTGTGGGGGGATTTAATCCAGATACTGTGGTGTCAGATTTTGATGCATACCTCTACGATTTTAATCGGGCGTCAGCGGGTCCTATTACAGCAAAGTCTCAATCTGCTCCAACAGTTTCGCATAGTACGAACGCAGTTCTCACTATACCAGGGAAGATATGTTATGCATTGGTAGGCATACAGTCGCCAGAAGTGGAGAGCCCAAACTATCCTGCCTTCCTGGTGCTGCAGTCTCTCTTGGGGGTGGGTCATGCTTCCCGAATGTTTATTCAGCTAAGGGATAAACAGCCATTAGGCTATCAGGTCGGCATCACATGGTCTCCCGAAATGGACACACCAGCAATTGCAGCTCTTCAATGGAGCACTGCATCCCTTCCAGGGGATCGGCTGACTTCACTCGACTCTACAGTGGCATCGGTGCTAACACAACCGCCAACATCTGAGGAACTTGACAGGGCGATTGCTGTGGAATGTACCACTGAAATGGCATTGCAGCAGAGAGTAAGGGAGGAAGCCTATCTATTAGGATGGTATGAAGTGATGGGAGTAGGTTGGGGGTTCCAAAAAACCCTAATTGCCGATATGAAGGCTGTCACAAAGAGCGATTTAATGAGAGTAGCATCTCAATATCTCCCACACAGGTACGATCTGCTGGCAATACCAAAGGAAGTAAAGCCGAATAAATGAACGATTTATTATAGTGATAGTTTGTTATGCTTACGGTTTAAATTGAAACATAGTTATAGTAGTTGACAATAGAACACAGCAAATATAGCACAGGAATTTTGTCCTTTCATCCCTCATTATCAATGCTCTCCACAACTTAATACTCTCTTAATGAACGATATTTGTGTCATTTTACGTAGATAGATAGGCGAACTGTAACAGACTGGCAATCCTCACATTCCTTGATTGTGCAAACTAACGTATGATATAAAGGAGAGGCTGGATATTAGATGTGCCAGTGAGAAGGCGCAGAACGTCACAGCTCTTGTTCTATAATCTATTTTATTCCGCACTTTCGTGCTGCAAAACATGCAGACGATGAGGAGGAGGGTTTACTGCAATATGGCTACTGCGATCTCTATCCAGGGCCTCACCAAGAAATATGTGGACGTCTGGCAGAAGCAGGAAGTTATAGCCGTCAATAACCTCAATCTAGAGGTGCAAGAAGGTGAAATTTTTGGCTTCCTGGGGCGAAATGGTGCAGGAAAGACAACCACAATCAAAATGCTGCTAGGTTTGGTATTCCCTACGGCTGGTGATGCTGCTCTTCTAGGTGCTCCTATGGGTGATAACAACGCAAAGAATTTCCTTGCATATCTTCCTGAAGAGACCTATTTTTATGATTCTATGTCTGCATGGGATCTAATGGACTACTACGGACGTCTATTCAAACTCCCCAAGAATGTGCGCGAACAGAGAATATCGATCTGTCTTGAGAAGGTTCGACTTCAGAAAGATGCATGGCATCGAAATATACGTGGTTACTCCAAAGGAATGAGACAGCGCACCGGAATAGCACAGGCTCTCATCAATGATCCCAAACTGCTTTTCCTGGATGAACCCACCTCTGGTTTAGACCCCATTGCACATGCTGAACTTAGAGATATTGTTGCAAGTCTGAAAGATGAAGGAAAAACCGTATTCCTATCCTCTCACCAGTTAGCAGATGTTGAACTCATCTGTACCCGTGTTGCCATTATTCACCGAGGAAAACTGCTTCGAGTTGGCACTATTCAGGAGCTTGTAGCAGGGCAGCGAACAGAGATTACCGTTCAGGGCAAAGAGTTAATGAACGGAACACTTGCCAAACTGAAGAACATCTCTCCAGACATTGAGGAACAGGGCATGTCTACACTGGTAATTCAAAGTGACGACACTGCTCAGGTGAGTGCGATTATTGATGTTGTGCGTGGAGCAGACTGCAGTGTTCTCTCCATAGTTCCGCACAAACGTACTTTGGAAGAAGTGTTTGTGGAAACTGTGCGACGTGAGGAGGAATCACTCTAGATGAGCGTTATATATGCGGTAGCACACCAGACGGTACGAGAAGCACTTCGACGACGTATCATGTGGATATTCCTGATTATTGGAGTGTTCCTTATCGCTCTTGGCCCTGTTTTTGGCTTCTTAAGTCCACGAGACAGTCTGGTAATTCTTAAAAGTTTGGGTCTGGCTGCAATTCTTTTAGCCGGACTATTTACCACTATTGTAACCTGTATCTATCTGATCCCTGTGGAGATAGACAGAAGAACTATTTATACTGTACTTTCCAAGCCTGTGCAGCGATACCAGTTTGTACTGGGCAAATTTATTGGTGGATTCTTCACAGTTTTCATCAACATCGCAGCAATGGGAATAGTGTTTCTGGTAATGCTCTATTTCCAGATGGGTCATCATCTTGCCCCCGATATGGTTGAAGGCGTTGTGCTAACATTTTTTCAGCTCATGCTGCTTGCTGCGCTCTCAATCTTCTTTTCAACCTTTGCAACCCCAGTGGTAAACTTCTTCCTCTCATTTGGTATTTTTATGGTGGGTAACCTCACATCTGTCACAGATACACTCACAACATCCAAAAGCCCAATTGCTGCTCTTGCAGGAAGAATAATCTACTATCTGCTGCCACAGTTTGGCAACTTCAACATTATGAACAGCCTTATTCACCCGGGGCAGAACATTACTAACATGCAGGTCTACATAAGAAACTGCATTGTGTATGCAATCATCTACTCTTCGGTGCTGCTGGCTATAGCTATCCTTATATTCGATAGCCGTGAGGTGTAACTTTCATGGCACAAACACAAACTGGTTCCTTTAAAACCAGCAAGAAAAAAATTCCGGTAGAAGTCCAAAAACGAAGACCTGTATACTTTGCGATCATAGTTGTAGGACTCATTTTAGCCGGTATCGTTCAGAATGTTCTCGCTCCTGCTCGAAATAAAGAGCAGGATGAAGGTCATGAGATGAGAGCATTGGGAGGGCTGAACAATGAGTTCCTGCTCCTGCCACTGCTCGGTTTCCGTCAGGCTGCCGCAGGTCTGTTGTGGGTACGTTGCGACGAGTTTTTCGATAGCGGGGATTATGATGCAATCCTTCCCCTCGTACGCGTGATTACCTATCTCGACCCTCACGACACCAATGTCTACATCACTGGTGCCTGGCACATGTCTTACAACTTCACAGACTCTCAGGAGAGATCAGACAGACGATATATCTACCCCTCGCAGGCACTTCTTGAAGAGGGTATAAAAAACAATGAGTATACTCCAGACGTGAAGTTTGAAAAGGGTTGGGAATGCTTCGACAAAATTAAGAACTTCTCTCTGGCACAAGAAGGTTTTGAGGAAGCGATTGCCACAAAACCGCTTAAGGGTACAGATTACTATCCTTACGGAGCACCTCTCAAAACGTACCACATTCTTGCTCATACATACGAAAAAGAGGGCAGGATACCTGAAGCAATTGCAGAATGGCGTCAGGCACTTGCCATAAGCAGCTACTTCCTGAAAAAGAATGGTGGAACAGAAGAGAAAGATTTCTCTGACTATACTATGCAGCAGGCTGAGAAACACAACCTTGGAGAAAATATCTGGCGTTATCAGGACAGGTACCTTACCAAGCCTCATACACCTGTAAACACATCCAACTACCCAGGAGTGCTGTGGCCATTTGGTGGAGCTGGAAAGCCAGCACCATGGGATGTGCATCTTACAGCACACATCCAGGTTATTCGCCCCAAGGTACTAAAGTTCACAGGTACATTCAATAGTGCCGATGGTGCCCGTGTAGATGTTTTAATTGAAGACTGGGATTACAAACCTCATATCGATAAAAACAGCACCACAGCATTTGCTGTCGATCCTCATCAGACCATACTGATGGATTCCATTTCAGTGCGCAAGGATACTTTCGATCGTGAGATGGATATGAGCAAAGATCCCAAGATGTATAACTTCTCGCATGATTACTACAGGATCGTGGTCAGTTTTGATCCCCGTACGACAGCACCTTTCGTTCAGGACAGGTTCGGATGGAATGGTGAAGGTCTCACAGATGGTCAGCCTGGTCATGTTTCGATAGATCCTACAGAAGCGACGTTCGGAACAAAGTTCATGAACGGGTTTGGTGGAGTTGGTCCGGTGTGGGATGGTAAAACAGCCCCGTGGAATCAGTTCGGCCAGCCAGATCACAGAGTAATGGTCACATTCAAAGTGAGCCTTCAGCAGATGTTAGGAGAAAAACCTATCACCAATGCGAACATCGTACCCAATAAAATCATGCCATTAGGGCCTGATATGGAGCGATAGTTTAGTTATACTGACAGCCAAAAGTGGAAGGTCACATGATGTGACCTTCCACTTGTTTTTAAAGTCAAAAAGAAGGTTATATTACATGGAATATGGAAGTAATAGGTAATCATAAACCTTTAACTGGGAGATTATTATTGGGTGAACAGACTAATATAGCGGAGAAGCCAGAGATTATCGCAGAACAGAATCTGCTACGTGCAGACGGCTCATCACTGATTCGCGAGTGGCTGGTTACGAATAGAGCAGGAGCTTATGCTTCCTCCTCTTTGACAACAGCCAATACCCGCAGATACCATGGACTACTGGTTGCAGCGCTTGCACCTCCTTTGGGCAGGGCTGTGCTTGTATCTAAACTGGAAGATGTATTGCAGATCACGCTTAATGGTAAAACAGCTGTGTATCCGCTTTCAGAAAACCTTTACCATCCCGATGTACTCTACCCTCATGGAAGCCAGCTAATGACAGGCTGGAAAGCATACCCTGTTCCCACTTGGCAATGGAAGACCCCAGAAGGGGTGGTGATTCAGAAACAGATCTGGATGGTAACTCATTCTAACGCCACTTGCATCTCTTACAAGGTATTGGAAGCTCCCAATGGTACGGCGATCAGTTTGCAGCTTACTCCACTTGTTGCATGGAAATACTATCACAGTGAGATGCAGGAGTGTTCCACAATTCTGCCATCACTATGGAGGGATTCCACCCTTTATCTCACTCTGCCTCCTATTCAAAATGTAACACCCAATCCCACCAGCCTTTTAATCAAGTTTGGCACCCTGCAGGGTGAAAAGGCATCCAGTGCTACATGGAAAGAAGGGGTTGACTGGAACAGAAACTTTTTGCATCCTCGCGAAGCAGAGCGGGGACAGGACTGTTCAGAAGATCTCTACAAACCAGGAACAGTGTCTGTAGATCTGGATGCTGCAACGGATCTTGTGATTACTGCAGCTGCAGGGTCTATTCCAGACACTACACCGCAGAACTCACTGGATATGGTATGCAAAGACCAGGAGACGCTGCTGGAAAAAACCGGTTTAACAGACGAATTTGGAAAACTGCTTGCTCTTGCAACCGACGCATTTGTGATTCATAGCGATGGGATGCGCTCAACTCTTATTGCGGGATATCCCTGGTTTGCCGACTGGGGAAGGGATACAATGATTGCGCTGCCAGGTATCTGCCTGTCAACTGGAAACCCTGATCTTGCTGGTGAGATATTGCGATCTTTTGCCCAGGTTACCAATGACGGAATGATACCCAACCGGTTTCCCGATGCTGGTGATATTCCTGAATACAACACCGTTGATGCAACGCTGTGGTATATCGCATCCATCTGGAAAACCCTTGAGGCGAAACCGGATCAGCAGCTACTGGATACCCTTTGGCCAGTAATGGAATCGATTATAGATGCACATCAAAAGGGAACCAGATATAACATCCATGTGGATCCTAACGACAGCCTTCTTTATGCCGGAGAGCAGGGCGTTCAACTCACATGGATGGATGCCAAAGTGGGTGATCATGTGATCACTCCCCGTATCGGAAAACCTGTAGAGATCAATGCACTCTGGTATAATGCTCTATGTATTATGGCAAAACTGGCCGAACAGAAGGGTGAACAGTCCACGCAGGAGAAATACCAGCAAGACGCTGACAAGGTGCAGACCAGTTTTCTCAACCGCTTTGTGAGGCCCGACAGCCTTGGGCTTTTTGATGTGCGCGGCACTC
>JAJZFJ010000144.1 GCA_021805395.1 bacterium | reverse complement strand
ATCATTCGTGAACACACCCAGGGTGTTGGCATAATCTCCATCGAAGACTGTCTTGCTCTCGGAGTAAGCGGTCCTACCCTAAGAGCTGCCGGTGTTAGCCATGACATGCGTAAAGCAAAACCCTACAGTGGTTACGAAAACTATACGTTTTATATTCCTACTGGAGAGTTCAGTGATGTCTACGACAGGTACCGCGTCAGGCTGGCTGAGATGCATCAGAGCCGTGAGATCATAAAACAGGCTGTGCAGGCACTTCCTGGCGGTCCAATCAACTGTGATGACAGGAAAGTAGTTCCCCCACCTCGCCTGGAACTTGACAACAGCATGGAAGCAGTGATCCATCACTTCAAGCTGTGGACAGAGGGCTTTTCTCCTCCCGTAGGTGAAAGTTATGTACCGATTGAGTCTCCAAAGGGTGAGATAGGCTTCTATATTGTGAGTGATGGCACAAACAGACCATGGAGAGCCCATGTTCGTCCACCCAGCTTTATGAATCTGCAGGCTCTCAGTAAAATGAGTGAGGGCCGCCTGATAGCCGATGTAGTGGCAATTATTGGTAGTCTTGATATCATTCTCGGTGAGATAGATAGGTAACCATTGTATGATACAGAACGGAATTAACACTTTAGCAGACAGTTACATAACGCATCCAGTAGCTCAACCTGAGGACAAAATGCAGTTCTCCGAGGAAGCTGTAGCTGAACTTGAGGAGATTATCTCCCACTATCCTGAACGAAAAGCTGCCTGCCTGCCTGCCCTGTGGATTGCTCAGAGAGAGTACGGTGGACATCTCACTCCTGCTGCCATACGAGAAGTTGCAACCAGACTGGGAACATCCCAGACCGAAGTGGAAGGTGTAGCAACATTCTATACAATGTACAACCTACGACCACGAGGAAGGCATCACCTTGAGGTCTGCACCTGTCTTACCTGTGCAGTTATGGGTGCATACGATGTGGTGCATGCACTTGAACATGCTCTGGATATTTCCATTGGAGAAACCACAGCAGATGGTGAGTTTACTTTAAGTGAAGCAGAGTGCCTTAATTACTGTGGAAATGCAACGGTTGTACAGGTTGGCGACCACTATTTCCCGGATATTTCTCCTTCAAACTGTCTGAATCTTGTAGAGGAACTGCGCAAGAGTGAGAAATATACTCCTGCCCTTTTAGCAGATTCTCTTGTAAAAATACAAACCCCAGGTGCAAGCTTAAAAGGCGGCGGAAGCTTTAAAGCGGAGGAAATTTGATCTATGGCTATTTTAAATCTGCTATTTGAGCACCGGGATGTCGAAGGTATCGGTAACATAGATGTATGGGAGGCAAATGGTGGTTATGAGGGTGTCAGAAAAGCTGCCGCTCTTGAGCCTCAGGTAATTGTGGATGAGATCAAAACATCAGGCTTACGCGGCAGGGGTGGCGCAGGTTTCCCTACGTGGATTAAATGGAATGGCCTCCCCAAAAACTATGATGCTCCCCATTATGTTCTCTGTAATGCGGATGAAGGCGAGCCTGGTACATTCAAAGATAGGGAACTAATCCTCAAAATCCCCCACCTTCTCATTGAAGGCATGATCCTGGCAGGATTTGCAACCTACTCTAAAGTTGGCTATGTATATATCCGAGGCGAGTATGTGGAGCCAGCGTGGCAGCTTAGAAAAGCTATTGATCAGGCATATGCGAAGGGCTACCTGGGCAAAAATATCCTGGGCACCGGCAGAGACTTCGACATCTACATACACATGGGAGCGGGCAGCTATGAGTGCGGTGAAGAATCTGCGCTCATGTCCAGCCTTATGGGTGAGCGTGGAAACCCACGCCTCAAATTTCCACATGCCCCATTACCAACAGTTGCCGGTGTCTGGCAGGCTCCAACTCTTATAAATAATGTGGAAACATACTGTGCAGCAGCATGGATCATAAAGCATAGTGGTGAAGAGTATGCAAAATACGGGACGGAAAAGAGTAAGGGTACTAAAATAATGTCGGTGAGTGGCCATGTTGCACGCACCGGTAATTACGAGATAGAAATGGGTACTCCACTTATGGAGCTGCTGAACATGGCCGGAGGAGTGAAGGATGGCGTACTAAAGGCAGTTATCCCGGGTGGCTCTTCAGTACAGATCATGAGACCAGAGCAGTGCGAGAAGATAAATCTTGATTACGAGAGCTGTGGTGCCAATGGCACACTGCTGGGGTCTGGCGGATTTATGGTCTTTAATGACAAAACAGATATCGTGCAGCTCATGCGCAGGACATCTCAGTTCTATATGCATGAATCGTGCGGCAAGTGTACACCGTGCAGAGAAGGTACCAGGTGGCTGTTCAAAATTCTTGATAGAATAGCATCCGGAAATGGACAGAAAGGTGACGTTGAACTCCTGCTGGATGTATGCAGCCAGATCGACGGCAGATCGTACTGTGGACTGGGAGATGCGGCTGCTTGGCCCATCGTGGGAGCCATCAAAGCTTTCAGAAGCGAATTTGATTACTGGATTGAACATAAGCGCTCACCCATTGGAAATACGTTCGTGCCTCCAGTGGTAGAGGCTGTCAACCCTGTTTTGGCACTTACCTCTGTGTAAGATTGTGTGATCGATTCTCAGCATTGTAGACATAGTTGTCAAATTTGACTTCTCACAACTATTTAAGAACAGGGATCGATACTGATAATACTTTTTAGTATTGATCCTATTCTTATTTGGCTAGTTCAGTGTAGAATTTACAGCCTGATTAACCCACCCCCATTTATTGATTAGTAAAAGTCTCAGAGGCCAATTATGCTGAAGTATGCTGTACGACGTTTGCTATATATGATTCCTCTGCTCATTGGAATATCCTTCATTGCATTTGCAATTCTCCATTTGGCACCAGGCGATTTCACCAGTGCCATGAGCAGGGATCCTACAGTTTCTAAAGCACTGATAGCTCAAATCCGACATGAATATGGTCTGGATCTCCCATGGTACAGACAGTATATGCTCTGGTTGTGGAATGCACTTCATCTTAATTTTGGATACTCATTCTCCTATCGTACGCCAGTTGTTGTACTAATCTGGCAGAGAATGGGTAATACTTTAATTCTTGCTCTGTCCTCTCTTATTTTATCCTGGGGACTGGCTGTACCATTGGGAGTATGGGCAGCTGTGAGGAAGAATTCATTTGTGGATAAGTTCATTGGCCTCACTGCCTTTGCTGGAGTTTCCATTCCCTCATTTTTTCTTGCATTGCTTGCACTTCTGTTGGCGGAGAAAACGGGGCTGTTTCCAGTAGGTGGTATGCGCTCACCACAGGCGTTTTTCTTCTCACCACTTCATAGGGTAACCGATGTGCTGTGGCACCTGTTCCTGCCAATGTGTGTTCTGGCTGCAGGGGGACTGGCAGGAGTCATTAGACAGATGCGCGGTGGGTTACTTGACACACTTTCAGACACATACATCCAGGCTGCACGCGCGAGAGGGCTCTCGGAGCGTGCAGTTATCTGGAAACATGCTTTCAGAAATGCCATCAACCCAATTATTACTCTTTTCGGATTAAGCCTTGCTGGACTTCTCTCCGGATCGGCAATTGTTGAATCCGTGATGGCATGGCCAGGATTGGGCAAGCTCATTCTGGATGCTGTGCTTGCCCGCGATCTTTACCTGGTCATGGGCAGCTTTGTGATGGGAGCAGCACTTCTGCTGCTTGGGAATCTCTTCGCAGACATCGCACTCGTATTTCTGGATCCCCGCATTCGAATGGAGTAGTTCCCATCTGTCTCTCCTGCATCCGGCAGACCTGTAATCCACAGTGTGATTATCTTGTCATGTCCCACAGGAAACTGGATTGACTTACCATCCATGTATTTCGCTCCTGGCATTGGGCTTTCCAAAATGTTGCACTCGATTGCCCGAACAGGAGTGTTGAATTTGATGGATGCTGTGGTATCTTTTCCTTTCGTTTCAAAGAAACGAAGGATATATCCCTCTCCATTCTCACAGTGCTTCAAAGCTCCAGCAACCAGGTCATTATGCTCACTCTTCAAAGTGAACTGTACAGGGATCTGTTCCGCATTCTTATGCCCCTTAGCAATTACACCATAGAGGGGAATGTTTAACGCTTTCCCTGCCTGCTCTGCATCAGCAGCTCTCCAGCCACCAACATGAGGAAGCAGTGAGTATGTGAAATATTCCATTCCGACATCTGGTGTTGGATCAGGAGCGGATGTTGAGCGAAGCAGACTTAATCTGAATAGAGACCCGGTTGCATCAGAACCGTATTTGCAGTTGTTCAGAACTGTTAATCCATACTCTGATTTTCCAGGTACCAGAGTAGCAATCGTTATTCCGAAAACATGCATTGAGGCATTGACAGGCAATGTTACACTTTCAAGTTTCTTGCCAGAAAGTGGAACTGCAGTCATCCAGAGATGACATTCGGCAGTACTTTGCGATCCATCGCCAGTTGTGAAACTGGCAAAAGTAGCCACCGATTTATCCTTGGATGAGTTGCCCAGCACCCAGTCATCCATCACTACAGGCAACCGTGTCACAGTTCCATCCGCATACTTGAGAGTTACCATTCCATATGCATCACCAGGAGTTGAGGATCCCATCAGACATAATGAATCACCTGTATAGTTAGCAGGCATTTGTATAGTCTGCCCATCACAAAGGATATTATCTTTGCCGGGCGTGTTACCATGAATATCGAACGGAATACCAGCGCTTCCGAACTTCTGAATTCCAGGATCCGGGAATAGAGAGCGGTTGTAACTGTTTCCTTCAGTATCGAATGAAACACTGCTGTCATTGTTGTAGGAGGAGGCAAGATCCACGACAGTTGGATCTATCACTGAGCCGGATGATTTGTCGCTCATATCCATCCAGTCCTGCCCTGGATTTTCCACCCCGCTATCAGGTCGAGTGATGCTCCCATAAGGGATGGATACTCTGAAGTGAGGATTAGGCATTGCCAGATTGATATCAGCTTTCAGCATCTGTGCATGTTCATGCCAATCTACAGCACAAATTACATCCAGACGTCTAATATCCTGGTACAGGGTTATATCCTGTGTATAAGTTGAAGCTCCCAGCTTGTGGATAACTCTAACCGTATCAAAGACAGGTCCCCTGTTAATCAGTTTCACTGATACGCCCTGCGTCGTTAGCAGAACCTGCTTTCCAGTGAAGTTTGTATCCCAAGCATTGCCTTTGTCCCCCAGCAGCTGGAACACATTCTGCGGCTCGCCGGGCTTAAGGAACTCCCTGCCTGTTGCAATGTCTGACAGACCTGTTAGCAGGCCAGTAGCCGGATCGATCTTAACCAGGTCGTATCTGTTCTTAAGTGAGATCAAATTATCGCTTTCTGAGGCTGAAAGATTGGATTCTGGCGCACTTTTGTCCGATAGGTAG
>JAJZFJ010000232.1:14516-21920 GCA_021805395.1 bacterium | reverse complement strand
GATGTACTCAGTCTCATAGAGAAAGCCCAGGAAGCCGTTGATGAAAAGCAGGCAGCAGCCCTGGAAGCAAAACTCAGAGAAGCAAGATTTAATTTTGATGACTTTCTGCAGCAGCTTGAGGCTATGAACAAACTTGGCCCACTGGAAAATGTTTTGAAGATGCTGCCAGGAATGAACCGTGAGATGCTGGATCAGCTCGGAAGTGTGGATGCCCAAAAGATTCTGAAAAGAAAGAAAGCCATTGTGCATTCAATGACCCCAGCTGAACGACAATCTCCTGCGCTGATAAACGGACCACGAAGGCGAAGAATTGCGGCTGGATGTGGTTTATCTGTTCAGGAAGTTAACCAGTTTATGAATGAATTCGAACAGATGCGCAAAATGATGCGTACTCTGTTATCTAAAACTCCTGGAGAAAAAGGAAAGCCTGCTCCGCGAGTTGGCAGCCAGCCAGCAAGAAGACCACACAAAGCAATGGGTAAATCCAAAGGCGACTGGTTTTCAAAGTTTGGTCGATAAATGTTTCTAAAAATAAAAATGTCTCTACAGATATCAAATCACGGAACACTCCACGGTTTATTCTCGTCAAACCTAATGGATACTCTAACATTTGAGAAAAACTGTGGAATTACCCTGATGCTTAAATAGCACAACACAAGGAGAACTGAACTCAATGAGTGTCAAAATTCGTCTGAAACGTATTGGAGCAAAGAAGCGGCCATTTTACAGAATAGTAGTAGCAAACAGCACTGCATCCCGAGATGGTAAATTCATTGCAACCATAGGTACGTATAATCCGTGCGACCAACCTGCTACAGTCACTTTAGATACCGAGAAAACTCTCCAGTGGCTAGGATTTGGCGCTAAACCCACCGATACCGCAAATGCCCTGTTGCGTAAACATGGCATTCTCACACAGTTCGAACAAGCTAAAGCGGAAAACCGTGCAGCTTTGAAGGAAGGTGTGGGAAAGTAGAGTTCCCTCTGCGTAAGCAGATACAAGGAGTAGACCGATGGATAAGCTGCTTGAGTACCTAGTGAAGGCTCTAGTTGATGAGCCTGACAACGTAAGCATCGTTGAAGTTACTGGAGACCAGTCGACTACATACGAAGTACATGTCGCCCCCAATGATCTTGGAAAAGTTATCGGTAAACAGGGCAGAATAGCAAATGCCCTTAGAACGGTAACAAAGGCTGCTGCAATGAAACATAAGCGTAAAGTCTATGTAGAAATTGTAGCTTAACAAGATAAATTTCCATCGGCCCTCCTGAAAATTTTGACTACCTACAGATTGCGCCCCCACGCCGGGTTGCTGTTTGGAAACTGTTTATGAATTTAGATAACTGGAACCTGTCTATTGGGGAAATCGTTGCGCCATTCGGCATCTCCGGCGAGATGAAAGTTAGACTGGACACCGATTTCCCTGAGAGATTTCAAGGACTTACTAAAATCTGCGTGCGACAGCTGGACGGTTCCTCCTGGCTTGCAGAGGTTAAATCTGCCCGGTTCCATAAAGGCCAAATCCTCCTCCGTCTCAATGAGATACACTCTATAGAACAAGTAGAATCATTGAGAGGTTCCCTCGTTCAAATAGAACCTGTACAAGCTGTTAATCTTCCAGAAGATGAATACTACATGCATGACCTTGTGGGATGCACGGTAGTTACATCAGAAGGTGAAACCATAGGTATCCTCGACAGCGTAATGCGGGGAGTTGCCAACGACGTATATGTGGTTCGGGATGGCTCCTATGAAGCCCTAATTCCAGCCATAAGTCAGGTAATTAAACAAGTGGACATAAAGGCAAAACGTATCCTCATAACCCCCATGGATGGTCTTCTGCCAGAACGAAAACCTGTTTCCTAAAATGCGCATTGATATTCTCACACTATTTCCTGATATGATTACGAATGCATTGTCTCATAGCATCATCAAGCGTGCCATGGATAATAAGCTCGTAGAGGTTGTGGTTACAGATATTCGCAGTTTCACCACCGACAGACATCGAACTGCCGACGACACTCCGTATGGCGGCGGCGGCGGCATGATAATGAAAGTGGAACCGATTTTTCTCGCTCTCAAAAGCATTGGTGCCATCAGTCAAGACGAAAACGGCTCAGACTGTGGTATAATAATCCGGTTTCCAGTGATACTCACAGATCCCAGAGGTGATACTTTCGATCAACAAACAGCCCGTAAATGGGCTGGTGAAGAGAGAATTGTATTGATATGTGGTCATTACGAAGGCGTTGACGAAAGAGTTCGTAAAAATCTTGTTACACATGAAGTCTCCATAGGAGATTACATTCTTACAGGTGGCGAACTTCCCGCTCTGGTTGTAACTGATGCTATCACCAGACTTCAGGCAGGAGCACTTGGGGATGAAAATGCCCCAGATAGAGATTCTTTTGCTGACAATTTATTAGAGTATCCTCACTACACCAGACCGGCCGAATTCAATGGCTGGAAAGTGCCGATGATACTTCAATCTGGAAACCATGCCTGTATAGATCTGTGGAGAAGATGGAATCAACTCCAGATCACTCGTGAAAGAAGACCAGATCTTCTTGATCAGACTGGTCTTTCAGATGTTGACAAGTTATTACTCAACGGCAGCGAGCCGGAAGCGCCCATTCTTATTAAAACGGGCAAATTGAAGAAAGAGGAGCTCTAATGGCACTGGGACCGGAAGTGATTTTGGAAATTGAGCGAGCAGAAATGGTTCGTTCTAAAGAGATTTGGGCAGACAACGAAAATAGACGACGCGAACAGGATGCGAAAGAGAAAAAGCGCACCGAATGGGAAACCGTATCCATTGAACAGAGAGCGTCTATTCCGGCATTCCGGCCAGGTGACACGCTTCGTGTGCATGCCAAGGTTGTTGAAGGTGACAGAGAGCGCATCCAGATATTTGAAGGCGTTGTAATTGCTGACAACCATGAGTTAAACCGGAAATGCTTTACAGTGCGAAAAATATCGCATGGTATTGGGGTAGAGAGAACTTTTCTGCTCTATTCTCCCCGTATAGAAAAAATAGAAGTGGCCAGATACGGTAAGGTTAGACGTGCTAAGCTGTTCTATCTGAGAGACAGAGTTGGTAAGCATGCTCGTATCAAAGAAGACAGAAATCCTACCCGATAAGGTCAACTATTACTCTATTGTGCATCCAAGGAAAATATAGAACTGTATGAATTATACATGCCAGCACGATTATCAATTTCGGACTGGCATGTATTGCTTATAGTACAGTCCTTTTGAAAATGGTTTCTCTGGTGATCAATGATCCCCTATATTGATCAGATTCAAAAATAGTATTTTCTGATCATTAGATATTATAACCAGCATGCATAATAAGTTTAAATTAATTCCAGTATGGTAATCAGCCGGCTCAGCTGATATCGTTAGAAAATCCGTTTCAAGGGAGAATTCCATATTGAGTCCGAAAGATAGTGGAGCAACAGATGTACTGGCTCACCTAAGCTTCAGTACAATCCTATTGATTGCTGCTGGACTAACCGTCCTTAGAATGATCCTGTTGTCACTGGATAAATCCTCCAAACCAGATCCAACCAAAGGTAGTGGAGCTAGAATGCTCGCTGAAATATGTGAGTCTTTAGCTCAGGTTGGCGTACTTGTATTTCTACTGATCCGACCCTATGTGGTGCAGGCATTTTATATCCCCTCACCTTCAATGGAACGCACCCTGCTTGGTCACGATGCTGGTCCATCTCCTTATAGCAACGAGGTGTATAAGCATACGGTACATGACCATATCTTTGTGGATAAATTTATCTATCTACATAGCAATCCTCAGCATGGTGATATTGTTGTGTTTCGTGCACCACCTAAAGCAATGCCCGGAAGCAGCCCCACAGACAGGACGTTTATAAAACGATGCATTGGTATCCCAGGGGATACAATTCAGATTGTGGAGCAAAATGGAGAAGATTACGTAGAACGAAATGGTGTTGTGCTGCATGAGTACCATAACCCAAAACTGGATTATTCCATTCACAAGCCAATGGACCCTTCACTGAATGACAGCTTCCACTATGCGTATCCAGCGCCACTTCATCTGGGGAAAAACCAGTACTTTGTGATGGGAGATAACCGTAACGAAAGCAACGACAGCCGATACTGGGGCACAGTCAGCCGATGGCGGTTTATTGGCAAGGCGGAAGTGATATTTTGGCCGCTGGACCGCATTCGGTTTTTACATTAGCATTAGCTAACCTGTTATATGTTCATTAGTGTTTTCGATGTTAAATATTGGGCTGGATGCAGCATAGTTTATGCAGCCACCAGTCCATTATTTTGTTCTCCACTGAAAATCATTTTCCCTCTGAACGCTCTTTTCTCAAATACCACACCGTACTAACACATTCATATGACCAAGATCATATACTGTTTTCTATCGGTCTGGGGTACATTATTCAGGTACGAACAGAAATCAAAACATTATTTTAACAGGGAAAGTACTGGAATTTGATCATGGGAGAACACCACTCGGTTAATGTAAGTGATATCTTGTCTTTCTCGTCTACCTTCGGCATTGTGCTAGTTCTTGCACTTTTCACTTGCATCAGGTTTGGAATATTCTATAAATTCAAACAAAACACCAGACCGCTTTCCCCACCATGGGATGTTCTAAACGGGTTACTCGAAACTTTAGTACAGGTTGGTGTCGTTGTATTTCTGCTCATCCGCCCCTACGCAGTGCAGGCATTCTATATACCCTCTTCCTCCATGGAGAACACACTTATTGGTCACAATGCAGGCATGTCTGCAAGCAGCGGAACCGAACACCTGCATACTGTACACGATCACATCATAGTAGATAAGTTCATATACCTCCATTCAAATCCAAAACGTGGGGATATTGTTGTTTTCAGAGCACCTCCATCGGCAGTTCTCAACTCTTCAGCCTCAGGCAAAACGTTCATCAAAAGATGTATTGGTATCCCTGGAGACACAATCCAGATCGTTGAACAAGATGGCCAGGATTATGTAAAACGAAATGGCACTGTACTTCATGAATACCATAATCCAAATTTACCTTACAGCATCAAACAACGTATGAGTACCTCTTTTAATTACCGGTTTAAATATGCCTTTCCGGATGCACTTCACCTCAAAAGTGGTGAGTATTTTATGATGGGAGATAACAGTAACAACAGTGATGACAGTAGATTTTGGGGTGTCGTCCACCGATGGCGGTTCATAGGTAAGGCCGAGGTTATTTTCTGGCCTCTCAACCGTGCGAGAATCCTTCACTAGGGTATTCAATGGAAAAAGACTGGCTTGTTTATGAAAAGCGGTTGATCGCAGAAGGCACGGGGATTATTGCAGGGATAGATGAGGCTGGCCGGGGTGCACTGGCTGGCCCAGTGGTTGCTGCCTGCATCATTCTTCCTACTTTATGGATCCCTCCAGACATTAACGATAGCAAACAGCTGAACGCTGAACAGCGTGAGAAGTGCTTTGCCTCCATCATTGAAAATGCTGTAAGCCTGGGGATTGGAGTTGTGTCTGCATTGGAAATTGACAGGATTAATATATTAAGGGCAACCCATGTGGCAATGCAGCAAGCTTACTCTCAGGCATGTTCCAAATCTATACCAGAAATCACTCTCATAGATGGATTACCCGTTAAATCGTTTCCTGCTAAACAGCTCTCCATTGTGAAAGGAGACAGCCTGTCAGCAACAATAGCTGCTGCCTCAATTGTTGCTAAAGTTACCCGAGACCAGATTATGAGAGACCTGCATATCACCTACCCTCATTACGGCTTTTGTAATCATAAAGGCTATGGAACTTCCGACCATATTGCAGCGCTGAGAGAACATGGAGCTTGTGAAGTACACAGAAAGACTTTTAAACCTGTTAGTTCACTCTATGATCTTGTGCTGTTATGAACTCTTTGGGCAGATTGGGTGAAGATGTGGCTAGAAAATACCTTGAGATGAGAGGCTGGCATATTCTGGAAATCAATTACAAATGCCATCTTGGGGAAATTGACCTGATAGTTCTTCAACCTGCCCCTCAACCCATTCTCGTATTTGTGGAAGTTAAAACACGCAGATCGTCATATCATGGACATCCTGCTGCAAGCGTAGATCTTCGGAAACAGAAACGTCTGTTTCAGGTTGCTAACAGCTATATGGAGTATTACCAGTCTGCTACCGAACCTCAGTGCAGATTCGATGTAATTGAGGTTATATGCACAAAGGATGGGCTTCGCATATCAAATCATCTTGAAGGAGCGTTCACAGGTTAATACACAAGCGTTTAATGTTAATCCTGAAGTTAATCTAATGTTATAAGTGAGAATTGCCGATACTGCTATGGTCACAATTAAATATTGGTTTTGGATTCTAAATGAATAACGGCATAATTAAATAGAGACTCAAGAATAGGCAGTAAATGACCGGAAAGAAACTTCCGGTCATTTTTTTAGTTAGTTAATCAAAATGCAGCAGACTAACGACAGGATATGGTTGTAAAGCCTCTCTGCCTTCCAGAAAGTCCAGCTCAGCCAGGAAACAGAAACCGGCCACTACACCGCCCATACGCTCCACGAGACGTGCAGCAGCGGCAGCTGTTCCTCCTGTTGCAAGCAGATCATCCACAATGAGCACTCTCTCTCCTGGTGCCACAGCATCTGTATGAATCTCTACCGTATTCGTTCCATACTCCAGCGCATACTCTTCAGTGATTCTATTTCCAGGAAGCTTGCCTAATTTTCTGAGTGGGACGAATCCCAGGTTCAAATCAAGGGCAATGGGTGCACCAAACAGAAATCCCCTCGCCTCAATTCCCAATACCACATCTGGTTGCAGAGGTTTGCATCTCTCAACCATTGTATCAATCACTTCCCGCATTGCTTCATAGTTTTGAACTACAGGTGTGATATCCTTGAACAGGATCCCGGGCTTGGGAAAATCGGGAATATCTCTTACATATTTTTCTGCCAGCAGTTTTCGTGCCATGTGGGCATTTCCTCCATACAGGTTACATCCAACCAATTATCACCCAGATGTTGGGGATATCCTAAAAATGTGTTTTAACTCATCCATGTAGGGAGCTTTAATTACTCCCCGTTCAGTTATGATAGCAGTAACCAGGTCAGAAGGAGTTACATCGAAAGCTGGATTCCAAACGTTCACTCCATGTGGAGCGATTTGTATGCCCTCAATATGCGTTACTTCTTCAGCAGATCTCTGCTCTATTGGAATGTCGGAGCCGTCCTCCATCTTCATATCTATGGTGGATGTCGGAGCCGCTACATAGAACGGTACATTATGATATCGGGCCACAATAGCCAGACTGTATGTGCCAATCTTGTTCGCCACATCTCCATTTGCTGCTATCCTGTCCGCACCCACAACTACACAGTCTACTTT
>JAJZFJ010000232.1:0-14506 GCA_021805395.1 bacterium | reverse complement strand
GGGTAGTTTGCTGTACAAGTTCCCAGGATGTCAGCCGCATCCCCTGCAGACGCGGGCGCGTTTCATCAGCATACACTTCTATCTGTTTGCCTTGATCAACCGCGGAGAAAATTACCCCAAGTGCTGTGCCATAACCCACAGTGGCAAGGGCGCCAGCATTGCAGTGGGTAAGCACACTTCCCTTCTGTGGCAGCAGTTCAGCTCCATTAGCACCAAGAGCCTTGTTAATGGTAACATCTTCCTGCAGCATAAGAAGTGCCTCATTCAGAAGCGTTTCTTTTATGTCTGCAATTGTTCCTGTATGGGTAGTAGCTACACGAATCAGCCTGTCTATTGCCCACATCAGGTTCACGGCCGTGGGACGCGCGCTGCAGAGCGTGCGACCAATCTCCTTGAGCCTTACGTGAAAGGTCTCAGGGGAAGAGGCAATAATGGTATTGGCTCCCATCGCTAGCGCTAACGCTGCTGTACAGCCTATGGCTGGCGCACCTCGAACCACCATTGTCTTTATTGCTTCAACAGCTTCAGTCCACTCTTCCAGGTACACAAACCGCAGTTCACGTGGTAAACAGGTCTGATCAATAAGTCTGATCTTATTCAGTTCCCAAGATACAGTCTGTAAGTCGCTCAATGTTAAGCCTGTACTCTCGCATGGTCTAAAGCATGATGGCAGGGGCTGTCGAGATCCAGTGGTATTCGCTTTATCAGCTCATAAACAACACTCTTCACTCTACTGGCATTCTGAAGAAATACCCTGTACACCTCATCCTGTGTAACCGGAGCAATATTTTCCTCTGCAACAAGCCCACAGTCATAATCGGTTATTAGTGAGATATTCACCACTGCAATGTTTTGCTCTAGAGCAAGATAGGCTTCGGGATACTGGGTCATGTTAATCACTTCCCAGCCGGCATGTGTGAACCACTGACTCTCTGATCTGGTGGAAAAACGGGGCCCCTGTATAATGACAACTGTCCCTTTGTCATGCACTGTTATACCCTGCTCGCTTATAACATCTATGGCCAGCTTCCTGAGATGTGGACAGTATGGCTCAGCGCTTGAGACGTGGTAGACCTCTGGACCTTCGTAAAACGTATCTTTTCTCCCTCTTGTTCTATCCACGTACTGATCACATACAACGAAATCTCCTGGCTTCACATGCTTTTGAAGGCTTCCAGCAGCACAAGGACTTATCAGGAAGCGGACACCTAGCGATTTAAGTGCCCAGATGTTTGCCCTGTAGTTTATCATGTGTGGAGGAATGGTGTGATGCCTGCCATGCCGGGGAAGAAATGCTACTGTCTTGCCATTTGCTTCCGCAAGAAATACACTGTCGCTTGGTGCGCCGAAAGGGGTATCTACCTTGATCTCCTGCACATTCTCGAAGAGTGAGTAGAATCCGCTTCCTCCACACACACCAATATCTGCCCTGTGTTCCGAATTAGTCATAATGACCAATCTCCTTGATGAAAGAAAAGAAAAATGTATAGAGTTCTATTATACCCATGGTGATTAGAACCAAAACATTAAAAGATTAACTCGTGACGATTGACCCGGATACTCTGGAGAATTCCAATACAGAACAGCGTAACAAGCAGATTACTTCCACCTGCTGATATGAAAGGTAGCGGTACTCCTGCAACAGGAAGAATGCCTATGTTCATTCCAACATTTACAGCAATATGAAAGGCAATCATTGTGAGAATACCAGTTGCTATCAGCCTTCCAAAAATATCATCTCCCGCTGCTGTAATAGTAGTTGATATGCGAAGTATCAGTACAAAATAGAGCAGCAGTAGGAATAGACAGCCAGTGAATCCAGTCTGCTCAGCAACGGCTGTGAATATGAAATCTGTCTGCTTTTCAGGTATATATCCCCCTCGAACCTGCCTTCCATGCATCAGCCCCTTCCCCCACATCTCTCCAGACCCAATTGCCAGGCTGGCCTGATTCACCTGGTAGTTTGCTGTTCTATCGTCCTTGTTGTGACCTAACAAAACTTCTATGCGCTGTTTTTGATAAGGTTTTATTATATTTCCCACATTCCATAACAGCACAAACAGAATTAACCCTCCTGCAAAAAGTGAAATGAGATAAGCCGACTTTGCCCCTGCCATGTAAACCATTCCTGCCCAGATCACCATCACTACAAGTGCAGTTCCCAAATCAGGCTGCTTAAAAATGAAAAGTGTGGGGATAATTACCAGCACAAGTGATTGCAGCAGCTTGCCTAACGTATGTATTGTCTGTCTGTGGTGCACCAGATAGGACGCCAGAAAAAGAATAATGATAAGCTTTGCAGATTCTGAAGGCTGAAACTCCAGTGGCCCTAATTTTATCCATCTTGCAGATCCATTGGTTCGGTGCGACAGTACTAACACAGACGCAAGCAGAAGAAGATTCAATACATAGAGGGGTTTAGCCAGAGGGAGAAATATGTGGTAATCGATCTTGGTAGCAAGAACCAAACCAACTGCCCCAATAACCATCCAGATTAACTGGTTATGGTAGCTGGCATGCTTGTCTCCACGAGTAACTGTGTAAAGTATTATCTCTCCAAATACACACAGTGCCAGGGTAACAATGAGAAGGGTGTAGTCAATTTTTTTCCTTAGTTTCTCATCGGTGATCATATTACTGCACTCTATTCAAACATAATTGAATTAACTAAAATGGATGTATGACCTGCTGGTTACCCGATTTATTATTACAGATTATTGATTACAAATGTAAATAATTAGGTTTAATGGAGGAGTGACAAGATAACTATCTGCCACTCCTCAAACACTTACCACCCCTGTGGTAAATGGATCCAGTGCCTGGTGATATAATCTCCCAGCGTTGTGAATAGCAGCATCAACCAGACAAAACCAACGAGAGCCCAGAACTTTACAAGCGTGGAATGGAAGTTCACGCCCATCATAATCAGAACAACTGCAGATGCCTGGATCAGGCATATAACAAGTGCAATCACAATATTGAATGCGCCCAGGTCAAGGTATTGCGACTGCAGATAGTTAACAAAGAGAAGACCAAGCAGCATAATCCATGTAGCCGTATAGATTATAGGCTTAGGCATTGCATGATCTGCGTGTTTTAAATCATCATCGTGAGAATGATCAGTCATTATTGCTTTCCTATCAGGTAGAGTAACGGAAAGAGGAATATCCATACAATATCGACGAAGTGCCAGTAGAGGCCTGTGAGTTCAACAGGCATGTAATCATCAACAGATGGATGCCTGTACCTTATCAGAAAAAACAGCGTTCCCATTATCAAAATACCAATAATAACGTGAACCGCGTGCAGCCCGGTCATTATAAAGTACAGGCTAAAAAACAGCTGTCTTTTATGCATGTTCAAATTTTGAGTTACCGGGGCTGAATAGGTAGAACTAACCGCAGCAGAATTAACTGCGTTAGCTGGCATGGTGGTGGAGAACTGGCTGGAATAGGAGCCGGTGTAAGCACCAGGAGTGGTGGTTTCCCAGTGAAAGCTTGGCCCCGGGAAGTGATGATCCTTGAATTCTGAAGCGTATTCGAAGGATTTTACAACCAGGAATCCACAGGCACATAGCAAAGTTAAGCCAAGCCATAGCTGTGTCATCCTGTAGTCACCCAGCATCTTGGCGCGCACACACATCGTCATGAAATAGCTGCCAGAGATGAGAATCACCGCATTCGTTAAGCCAAAAGATACCAGAAGTACAGCATGAGCCTGCTCGAAGGAGGCAGGGTATGCCATACGATACAAAGAGAGTATCAGAAAGAGTGCCCCGAAGAACATGATCTCTGTAACGAGAAATGTCCACATTCCAACAATGTAGCACTCGTTCTGCTGGTTGATCTCCTCAAATTGATGCGCGAGCCTTTGAGATGCAAATCCCTCACGCTGTAGTTCAAAGATGCTCATTAATGCTCCTCAAAATTCGTGGGTTTATCAGAATGTTTGGCTTCAGCAAAGGGATGATCAAACTGAAGGTGTGAGTAGTCACCTGCTATCTCAGCGGCATGAATGGCCTTGTAGTCATAGGCCTCTTCAGTGACTAGCGGAATCTCATCGAAGTTATGAGAAGGCGGAGGAGATGGTACCGTCCATTCCAACCCCTTTGCACCCCATGGGTTGGGACCAGCAATCTCACCATACTTGAGTGACCATGCCCAGTAGAAAAGCGGAAGCATGAAACCTATTGCCATGATGGTGGCACCTGCAGATGACATATCATTCCAGAACTGGTATGGCGGAGCGTAGTAGTGATATCTTCTCGGCATCCCAAGGAACCCAAGTATGAACTGGGGGAAAAATGTGAAATTGAAGCCCAGGAACATCACAACGGCTGTAACAATAGCCCATCCTTCCGGATAGAGCCTTCCCGTTATCTTCGGCCACCAGAAGTGCATTCCTGCCATAAATCCAAATATTGCACCACCCACCATTACATAATGGAAGTGAGCAACAACGAAATAGGTCATATTCAAGTGAACATCTACTGCAAGAGACGCGAGAAACAGGCCGGTCAGTCCACCGATAGTAAACAACAGGATGAACCCAATCGCAAAGATAAGCGGAGCAGACAGCCACACGTTTCCCTTGTAGAGAGTTGCCGACCAGTTAAATACTTTAATAGCGGAGGGAACTGCAATCAGGAACGAAAGCAGGGAGAACACCATGCCTGCATACATCGATTCCCCTGTAACAAACATGTGATGTCCCCATACAAAGAAACCTAGAAGAGCGATTGCCATGGAAGAGAAAGCCACAAACTCATAGCCAAAGATTCGCTTCCTTGAGAAACAGGCAATCACCTCACTCACAACAGCCATGGATGGCAGAACCATAATGTAGACAGCCGGGTGAGAATAGAACCAGAAGAGATGCTCGAACAGCAGTGGATCGCCTCCACAGGATGGATCGAATATGCAGAGCCCAAACATACGCTGTAAAGTTACTAGCAGCAATGTTATGGCGACCACCGGTGTGCCCAGCACCATAATCAGACTGGTTGCATACATACCCCAGATGAACAGCGGTAATCGAAACCAGGTTAATCCCGGAGCGCGCATCTTGTGAATGGTGACAATGAAGTTCATACCGGTCATGATTGAAGCGAAACCGGCCAGGAAGACTGCAAACGTTACTGCCACAACATTGGAGTTACTGTAGATGGAGCTGTACGGCTCATAGAAAGTCCACCCTGTATCGATTCCTCCAAATGCCACTGCTCCCAACATAATAGCTGATGCCACAATATACACATACCAGCTCAGCAGATTAAGACGTGGGAAGGCTAAGTCTTTTGCTCCAATCATTAATGGAACCAGAAAGTTTCCCAATGTGGCAGGAATAGATGGCACAAGAAAGAAGAACACCATGATGATTCCATGAGCTGAAAACATCTTGTCATAGGTTTCAGAGGAGAAAAAAGTATCGTGAGGTCTCACCAGAGCCAACCGGATACCAGATGCAGCGATTCCTCCTATAAGAAACATAAACGAAATAGAGAAAAAGTACATCACCGCAATGCGTTTATGATCTTTTGTGAGAAGCCACGATGCAACTGTAGATTTCCAGTTAAGATAATTGGGTTCATCTAGAACCGTATCACCATGTAAGTTATCAGGTCGTAATAGAATACTGCTCACTTTACTAATCCTTTACCTGTTCCACCATTTTGAGTAGAACTTCCCTTCGAGAGCTTGCCGTTCACTGTAACAGCTCTCTCAACTTTTGTCTGTTTCACTGGCTGGGATGCTGAAACAGCTGTAACTGTTTCGCCTGGTACTCCTGCACCCCCTCGAAGTGATTTTATGTACTGTATGAGATCCAGCAGATTGGACTCTGAGATATCTCCCTCATCACTTCCTATAGGATATGAGGGCATCACAGCAGGCCAGCCTTTTACCACCAAACCGTTTGGATTGATAAGCTCATTTCTGATGAAGTTTGCATCAACTAAAGGGCTAGTACCATTTGTAAGAGATGCCTGGGTGCCATACAGACCATACAGTGTTGGAGCATGAACTCCATTCACTCTGCCATGGCAGTTAGCACATCCAAATTTCTGGAATACTCCCTGACCAATTTCAACAGCGGATTCACTTGCTTCTGTTTGTCTGTTTTGCCCGGTTGATTTCCATACGGCATAATCCTCTGGAGACATCACATACACATATCCACCCATTTCAGAATGGCCCGAACCACAATACTCGCTGCAATACAGATAGTATTTTCCTACCCTGTTCGGAGTAACCCACATTGTGTTGTAGTGACCCGGTAGGCAGTCTCGCTTTATTCTGAATGCAGGTATGAAAAACCCGTGAATAACATCCTGTGAAATGAGATCGAATTTAACCGGCTGGTTTACAACAAGATGAAGCTGATCGTTCTCGCGTATTCCGCTTCGTGTATGCTGTATCTGCCACATCCATCTTTTTCCAATGACATCAATTGTGTTGATATTCGCAGGAGGGTTATATATTTCGGCATAAGGACGAGTAGACCATACGTAGATGCCCAGTCCCATTAACATGGGAATGATGGACCATGTGAGCTCAAGGATGAGATTTCCTTCAGTCGGGTTACTTCTATCTACATTGGAACCTCGTCTGTAGCGAACGACGAAAGTAGCCAGCATAAGACTGATGATTGTTACAAAAAAGATAGTTAGACCAACCATCGCATAAAAGATTGCGTCAACCTGACTTGCAAAGGTTGATGCCTGCACAGGGATGAAAGGAATATTCATTACTGCAAGGCTCCTGTATTGAGCATGGTGTGTATCGTACTCCTCATTTCGAATTAGCCAGCTTAGGATGTTTCTTCTCCATGTAGAGACTGCTGCCTACATAGAACACCAGTATCAACACCGTGGCACATCCCGAAAAGATTAAAATTTTGTTCACAATTGAGTTTATAGGTCCATTATGAATATCAAAAACACTGCAGTATGTGTACGCCTGTTCAACATAGGTGCCCTTGTCACCCGCTGCAGCGGCACGTATATCAGTTTCAAGCGCGGCGGTATCATAACTGGTACCAAATACATATCTATAGATCTTGCCGGTTGGCTCTATGAGAAGAATTCCAGTTGGGTGATCAAACTGCTGCTTCTTCAGATTTTGAAGGTAGTGCATCCCTACTGCCACTGCGAGTGCTGTGATATTGGGTTCAGACCCTGTCAAAAAATGCCAGTATCCCGCATCTCCCTTGTTTTTTAACATGGCAACATACATCTGCTTTGTAGATGATGCAATTGCTGAGTTCTCTTCAGGATTTATGGATACCGTTAAGACCTGATAGTCTTTCCCTGCCCGCATATGCATACTGTTTAGCAGATTTGCAACACCTTTCAATTCCTGTACACTTCCGGCTTTGCACTTATAAAACGGCATAATCAGAATAGATGGAAGCTTACCGTTGATAAATTGGCTGAGCGTTACATTCTCACCATTTGAACGGGTGAAAGTAAGATTTAAGGGAATCTGGTTATTCACTCGCTGATCAAAATTCGCATTCACTGCTGGTGTGAGCATGGCTCCCTGATTCAGGTTAATCTGCGCATTAGCCTTTGAGGTTAATGTGAACAGAAGTCCCATGAGGAACCCTGAGATTTTGAATGTCTTGCTTAACATAATATGTCTATCTCTACCCTGAGTCTTGCCTTTCAGCAGAACAAATGCATCTTCCACCATACAGATATGCTGCTGCTTTCTGCTAACTAATAGCGTATGCCTGCAATATTCACATTGCTGAAAATCGTTAACCACTAAACCAGATTGGTCTTCATTTCCGCTTCAGCACGCTTTAATTTGTGTCGACGCCTGTCCACAATAAACATTGCTGATATCACTGTTATCATAAGCAACACTGTAGCAGTCGCAGCCACATCAATGATTTTATTTATCATCACATCGTAATGTCCTGTAGTGGGATTCCAGGTACAGCACGATGAAATAAACTGTTGAATAACCGACCCAACTGCCCCATTAGACGCTTTCGTGAGAGCTATCTGCAGATCTTTGGGATCATACGTTGTTCCGAACATGTACTGAAAAATCCTGCCATTTGGCTCCAGGATAAGTATGCCCGTAGGATGATTGAACTGCTGAGTATCGAGATCCTGTTCATAATGCATGCCAATAGCAGTGGTGAGCGCTTTGATATTCGCCTCTGTTCCTGTCATGAAATGCCAGCCGGATGCCCCTTTGCTGTCTTTCAGCATTCCTGTGTAATACTTTTTCTCCTGACTGGAAAGCGATGGTCCTTCATAAGGATTGATGGATACCTCAACGACCTGAAACTGGGTTCCAAGTTTGTAAGACATCTGGTTTATCGTACCTGCAAGCCCTCTCTGTTCTAAAAGACATCCTGACTTGCATTTGTAGAAAGGCATCATCAAAATTAGAGGCTGTTTACCATTGACGAAATGACTTAATGGAACCGTCTCTCCATTGGATCTCGTGAACTGCAAGTACAACGGCACCTGATGATTCACTAGCTGATCGAACTTGGCAACAAATTGCGGTGCCTTATATGCCGACTGGTTAACAATAGATTGGGCATTTGATGCGAGAGGCACAAGAACCAGCACACATGCTGAAAATGTCCGGATCGATGTCCACAAATTAGTTAAGCTGGCTGGGAATTGTAATCTTTTGTAATCCATATCTAAGTCTCTATCTGGTACTCTCTAGTACCTCGTATTATCTCCACTACCAGTATCATTCGAGTAGGGAGATCGCTGAACATCACCTTCGGATGGCACTTGCTGGGAGGACGTGACGGGTACTTGTGAATAGCTCGAGGATGTACCACCACCATAACCGTTCTCATTTTGTGCAGCAGTCGCCTGCCCTGAAGTGTCGGCAGGTTCATTTGGGCTGTTGGAATCTGGTGTAGCTGGATTAGCCCTGGTTGGCAATCCTTCTTCAGCAACAAGCTGCATGGCTCTTCTGATTGGTATCCTGAGATGATGTGTAACTGGATTTACAGAGTATGAATCTGCTTCGGCATACTCCTTAGCCAGCAGCTGATGGAGATCTTCTCTGGGATTCGCCTGCAGTACTGGCTGCGCAGGAATCACCCTCACAATTGTTTTTGGATATGATTTTACATAGTTTGTATCAGGTGATTGAACAAAGATATTGTAAAATACGTATGCCCCAACTGCTGAGACAAACAGGAACACTGCAGAAACAAACACGAATGGAATAATCTTCTTAGGTTCCATATCGCGCGTTTCAAAAGCTGGATGTTGAGACTTATTCGGGTCGGGAGCACTATTATGAGTGTGCATGGTTCAGTGCCTCCAGTATCTGTGGATCCTCATTAGGAACAAGTGCGTTCTGCTTCATACTACGTATGAAGAGGAATGTCCAAATCCCGCCTATCAGAAAGAGAGAGCCAAAGTAGCCGGGGAAACTTTGCAGTTGGGCTCTCAGACCAGATCCAGGACCACTCCAGGAGTGAAACATCGGGATAATGTTCCAAGCCTGATCCAGTATTTGTGCAAAGAAGATAAGGAGAGCGGTATTTCTCAACATGCGGGGCACTCTCTTCAAGCGGGAAGATATCAACAGCAGGAAAGGGATGAAGAACCGGATGATTACAAAGAAAACTGTAACGAAGGCCAAAAGGCCAGCGTTCCTTGCAACATAGTAAGACACCTCTTCAGGAAGGTTTCCCGACCACTGAATGATATACTGGCACAGGTTAAAATATGCCCACACCATTGTAAACACCAGTAGAAGATTTCCCCAATCCCGTGTCATCAGTTTGTCGACAAGTGTGTCATAGGGTGCATCTCCATCCAGGCGCATCTGCAAAGCGATCGCTACACACAAACCCATAGAAGATAAGCCAGCGGTAATTGTGAAAATAAATCCGTAAATCGTAGAATACCAGTGTCTGTCCAGCGACATAATCAAGTCTGTGACAGCAACAGTGATAAGCAGAATACTAAACACAAAACAGATTGCAGCGTTGAAAGATCTTTGAGAAGCTTCTTGAGTGCTTCGTGTTATCTCAATAATTTTGCTAGATCTTATGAGCAGGAATACCATGGTGCTAAAGATCGTGAACTCCATGAAGGTCCTTATAAGAAACCAGTTAGGATTGAACCAGATTGAGCGATACTGCAGAATCTGGTCTTTTGCAACCACGGTGGGATGAGCCCATGGATATAGATGGTGTGTGTATGCAGCAATTGCAAAAGGAATAGCAGTTATCCCCATGAATAGCATGGTGGAGCTGCCAGCCTCAAACTGACTGATAAGTGGTCTGCACCATCGCGCTCGTACCATGTAGCATATAAGCATCATGCCAAAACAGCCAAACGTTATAGACATCCAGAAAACCCAGCCGAAAGTCCAGGCTCTGTAAAATCCCCCTATCCCGCTTCCACCGTTTACAATAAGCAGAAATATTCCCAAAATAATCAGGATTGGCGAAAGTATTTCAATCCTGCGCAGGATACGAGGCATTTGTGTTTTTTCAGCCATTCGTCATACCTCTAGTTACTGAATGTGAAACCTTGGACTCGATCACAGCTTTCGGCGCTGCACCTGCTGCTGCCTGTGTGCCCATCTCCTGAATGAGCTGCTGTCTTCCCGGATAGTCCGCTGGAATATCAGACGCTTTGGCGTTTGCACTTCTTTCCAATACACGAATGTATGCCACAATTCTCCATCGGTCATCAGGGGATATGTGTGAAGCAAAAGGGTACATTGCTCCAAAACCATTTGTGATCACATCATAAAAGTGCCCAATAGGAGTACTAATTAGCCCAGGTCCGAGATAGGATGCTGGAGGACGTCGTAAAGCGAGACCTCGCATTGCGATTTCTCCCTTTCCGTTACCAAGCATACCATGGCATGGAGTGCAGAAGATATCAAACTCCTTTTGGCCACGTTTAAGGTCTTTCATGCCAATTTTAAATGGAAATTTTGTTACAAATCTGCCCAGGATGAGTTTGCCATTCACTATTCTTGTTCCAACGAAGCCTGTATATCTACCTTCATCAGTCCAGAAATGAGCCTGGTCAACAGTGTGTGGAACCGGTAATCTTGCAGACATTCCATTCGAGAAAAACGGAGATGGGACGTATGGTCTCACCTTTGGCTGGTTCCACATGTCCTCGTGGCATCCACTCAGGAAAATGACAGAACCTGCCGCACAAGTCATTGTCAAGAATCTTGCACCTGACTTAACATTGCTTCTACTAATCATTTTTCCACCTCAGAAACAATGTGTGCACCATGTGTATGCAGAAAATGTGCAGTTTCCTCACGATCAAATTTTGCATCTCTAACTTCAATACACAAGAAAAAGAGATCAGATGTAGCTCTTTCAAATCGTGGAGTATTGAAAATAGGATGATAGAACCTTGGCAGCCCGTTAAGGAGAAGCATCCCCAGGCCGGCTGTGAATGCTGCAAAAAGGATAGTGGATTCGTAGGCAATAGGAATGAAATCTGGCCAGCTGAACAGAGGTTTTCCACCAATATTCCAGGGGTAATTGAATACAGCAGTCCACACCTGCAGCACAAACCCCGTTGCACATCCGGCAGCTCCCATGATAAAGACCAGCCAGGGTAGTCTTGCATCATCAAAGTCTAGCACTTCGGAAATACCATGAACTGGAAATGGAGAGTATGCGTCCATCTTCCTGTACCCGGCTTCCCGTGCCGCTTCCGCAGCGTACAGGAGGTCTTCAGCAGTAGTAAATTCAGCGACTATACCATATAAACTGCTCATCGTACTCCTCGTTTTGGTTCAAAAAGGTTCATTCTACTGGCTCCGATGTTATGCCAGCAGGTTCTGTAACACTGTCTGAATTGGTGCTTGAAGCATGGTTCCTTCTGAATGGCCGGGAAGTTCTTAACACAATCTCCCTCACTTCAGAGATGTTTATAACAGGAAGGAAGCGAACGAACAGGAAGAACAGCAGGATGAACTGTCCAATAGTTCCCGCATACATTGCCACGTCCCAAAATGTGTTTGTAAAGTATCCCCAGCTAGATGGCAGATAATCATGTGTGAGGCTTACAACCACTACAATGAACTTCTCCAGCCACATTCCAATACTCACCATAATTGCCAAGAAGTAGAGTGCTGCATTGTTGTGTCTTATTTTTGGAATCCATAACATTTGTGGAAGTACGCAGCTGAAGAGGATAAGAAGCCAGTATGCCGCCCAGTAGGGTCCGAACTGCCTGTAGTGCATCATGGAGATCTCATACCTGTCTCCACTGAGATAGGCATAGCAGCATTCCATAATATAACCATACAGCACAACAAGCCCGGTAACCAGCATTAGCTTGGCGCACCAGTCTATATGCTTTGGAGTAATGTAATCCTCCAGATGGTACCATTTCCTGAGTGGTATGGCTAACATTATGACCATTGAGAAGCCTGCATACAGTGCTCCGGCAAAAAAGTATGGCGGGAAGATGGTTGCATGCCAGCCAGGCACTATACCGATGGTGAAGTCCAGTGCGATGATCGACTCGACTGATACAACCAGAGGCGTAGCCAGACCGGCTAGCATGATGGATGCGTTTTCGTATCGCTGCCAGTGTTCTGCTGATCCACGCCAGCCCAGGCAGGCAATGCCGTACACTAGCTTCGCATACTGATTCTCCGCCCTGTCTCTCAAGGTTGCCAGATCTGGGATAAGTCCTACAAACCAGAACAGAATAGAAACAAGCGCATAAACAGTTACCGCGAATACATCCCATAGCAGAGGGCTTCTCCACTGTGGCCACATCGCCAGGATATTCGGATAAGGAAACAGCCAGTAATCGACCCATGGTCTACCGGTATGAAGCGCTGGGAAGATGCCGGCGCAGGAGACAGCAAAGATTGTCATGGCTTCCGCAAGACGGTTAATGGATGCTCGCCATCCCTGTCGCATGAGCAGCAGGAAGGCAGATATCAGCGTACCAGCATGCCCGATCCCGATCCACCACACAAAGTTGATGATCGGCCAGCCCCACGATACAGGCATGTTGTTACCAAAAATACCAACACCAGTGAACAGCAGCTTAACAACCACCATTCCCAGCACATTCACGCCACCAAAGCCGATTAAAATGAGGAGCCACCAGGGGAGCCCGTGCCTGTCCTGTCTCAGGACAATAGAGGCAAGACGCTCTGATACAGTCTCGTACGTCTGATCTCCCTCAATTAACCCTGCTACTGCTGGGTCTACAGTGTGGTTATTATTGGATGGAATGAGGGTATCAGCCATTACTCTGCTCCATGTCGCTCTTGATTAATGGATTTGGATTGGAAACCTTTGCGAGATATGTAAGTCGTGGTCTCGTATTGAGATCTGCCAGAAGCCCATAATTGTGAGGCTCGTGTTTGAGCTTGGTGACTTCGGCTTCAGGATCGTTGATGTTACCAAAAACGATCGCGTTTGTTGGACATGCCTGCTGACAAGCAGTCACAACCTCACCATCCCGAATAGGTCTGTTCTCCACTTCCGCACGCTGTCTCACGAAATTGATGCGCTGTATGCAGAACATGCACTTCTCCATCACACCGCGACCACGCACTGTTACATCCGGGTTGTTCACCATTTCTAATGTTATAACAGACTGTCCAAACTTGTTTGTGTTGAAGTGATTTGTGTAGTTGATGTAGTTAAATCTTCTTACCTTGTAAGGACAGTTATTTGAACAGTATCTGGTACCTATACACCTGTTGTAAACCATCTGGTTAATGCCTTCTTCACTGTGCATAGTGGCACCAACCGGACATACAGGTTCACATGGAGCCTGTTCACACTGCATACAGGTCACAGGCTGGAAATAGGTTTTAGGATGCTTCACATAAGAGTAGTAGTTATTTGGCTCACTCTCATAATATGTATCCACTCGTATCCAGTTCATGTGCCTGCCACGCATTACATAGTTTTTTCCAACGATGGCAATGTTGTTTTCAGACTGACATGCCATAAGACATGCGTTGCAGGAAGTACAGACGGATAGGTCGATAGACATTCCCCATGCATAAGCATAAGCAGCGTCGCCATCTTCAATCATCTTTTTGGTAGGCCAGTTATATCTGGGATACTCATCTGGCTGCTGCATGTTGCGGCCCATATCGTTCTCAGATGGAGGCTGACCATCCAGTGGTACATCTGTCATACTGGGATTAGTGAGGAACTGGGCAATGGTGCCGGCATGAATGATATCCCTGCCATCCATGGTGTGGAAGTGCTGTGTTGTGGCGATATCGTAGCTGTCACCATTATATGAAAGCAATCCACTAAGGTTCCATTTGTTATGGGAATTGAACAAAATTGGATATATGTTGAAACCTGTATTGGAACCAACATGCCCTGCCATGGTTCTTCCGTAACCCATGTACACAGTAATCGCATCCTCAGTATGTCCAGGTAGTGTCCACACTGCGATCTTCACTGTCTGACCACCGGCTGAGATCTCTATTAATGAAGATGCCTGTGCACCCTCCTGATTGATAGGGATGTTTAGCTTTTC
>JAJZFJ010000108.1 GCA_021805395.1 bacterium | reverse complement strand
ATTTCAAACGACTCCACCCCCACTTGCTCTTCCGTCCCCGCTCCTAGAGTGAGAACGAGCGAACGCCTCGAGGAGGGGGAAACAAAAACGGTGAGAAGTCGCGCAAATGCCAGCAAATACTGATGCTGTGCAACAAAACATAACCGCCTGCTGCCATGGTGTCGCACGCGCAGCTTGACTGTTATCTCACAACATCCCCCCAAATGCGTCTCATATCACACTGTTTGAGATACCTGAAACCAACTCTGAGTATAATAATAGGATTCTGATACATTCGCGAACAGAGTAGTAGACGATATCATGCAGGCTAAATAACTTGGAACGGAATTATCACATTTGGATTTGCCAGCAAACAGAACCGACCATATACGCTTAAAACATTTCTCGTATAGGGCTGAGGTCACTCACCACACTTTGGAACTGAAAGGTCTCCCAGCAGAATTAGAAGGCGCAACCATAGTACAGCTTACCGATTTGCATTGCGGCTATGGTGGTACCGATCCAGTTCTACACTGGGCAGTAGAACAGACTAGAGCTCTTAACCCCGACTTCATTTTGATCACGGGTGATTTCATAGATGATCACTGTAAGGTGAAAGACTATCCACTGGCAAAGCTGCTCCGCCCTCTCTGTGCCAAACGCGCCATCTATGCATGCTATGGAAACCACGATCACAGGCATGGGCTGGCTGAGGTGTCCGAAAAGCTGTCGGATGCTGGAATCCCCCTTCTGATTAATCAGGCAGTGGAGGCAGCGCCGGGATTTTGGATTGCTGGCATCGATGATCTTCATGAAGGAAGCCCTAACCTCGAGAAAACCCTGCGCGAGGTGCCTCAGGAGCGCACAGCGCTTGTGCTCTCACATAATCCCTCACTCATCGATAGTGCCTCCGATCATAATATCATGATCTTTTCGGGTCATACTCACGCTGCTCAAATGCACATTCCATTCCCATCCCCAAAGCTGGTTTGCAAGATCCATTTGCACTGTAACCAGGTGGAGGGATGGTATCACAACGGGAAAGCTTCTCTATATGTATGCAGGGGTATAGGGGTAACAGGTTTCCCAATGCGCATCAACTGTCCAGCAGAGCTTCCTGTATTTCATATGCACAACGCCGGAAGCTAATTAATCTACCTAGGATACGAACCGTCTATAGTAATGTTCGGCAGTCTCAAACATGCAAGCATCCTTAATAAAATGCGAATAGCCTTGAAATATGTGTAGATAGTCGTAGTTACCGGCTCTTACTATCAATCGTTGAATTACAAAATCGTACGATTAACTGTAAGGGATAAATTTAATGTGTGTTAGCAGTAGCCGAAAAGCAGACCAAGCTTGGTCAGGTTTGGATCACTTTGGATATTTGGTTCGTCGTAATAGAGGATTTATCACTCTATGTGAATAAATTAAATATAGGAGGAGCACCCAGGGCAAATACAACACCCATGTATTTGACCATATTTATACGTGGCAATATAATTTTGCCTACCAGGGATCTTGATTTTCCTGAACAGGTGTGCTATACTTCGCCCGAAGAGTGAGCAATATCTCACAAACTTCAAGAGGAACTCAATGCTATGAGCAGTGAACAGGCTTCGTACCTCCAGAAGGGGATCGATTTAAAAATTGAAGGCAGATATGATGAGGCTGTGACGGCTTTAACCACCTTTCTGACCACTGATCCTGATCACCCGGACGGGCATCATCAGATGGGTTTGGTCTATGGTTTCACAGGTCTTTTCGATGAATCTTTGGAAGAACTCCAAAAAGCTTCTGCGCTTGCTCCAGAAAGAGTGGATATCCGTATGGATCTTGCTCTCACCTACTCCATGCTTGCCATGTATGATGAAGCAAAAGTTGAATTTGAGCAGGTTCTTGTGAAGGATCCCACTAACCGAAGAGCTCTCGACAGCATGAAATTTCTCACAGAGAGTTTTTAGTGTCCATATTTTCCGGCACGGCAAAGCAATCGCTTTCTGGCAAATATGCATTAGATCACAACCTATCAGACCCTTTACCATTCTGGGCACCTCCTCTCTTCTATCTATTACTATCAGCTCTATTCCTGTGGAAATCACTCTTCACTGGTCAGGTACTACTCCCGGCCGGGCTGCTTGGCACAATGGCTCCATACAGCGGGCACATGGCTGGTCAGAGCATCCCTCCGTGGAACCCCCTTCGCTGGGACGGAATTGCACAGTTCTATCCATGGCGCCACTTCGCTGCCATGTCCATTCGCCATGGGACAATCCCTCTGTGGAACCCATATCAGTTTTGCGGGACTCCTTTTATAGCTAACAGTCAATCAGCCGTTTTTTATCCCTTTTCAATCATTTTTTTAATATTTTCTGTTAAACATGCGTTTGCAAACAGTGTTTTGGTGCATCTCACAATGTGCGGGTGGTTCACCTGTCTGCTTTCCAGGGCGTTCAAGGCTAGCACCTGTGCCTCCCTGCTCGCAGGTGTTATCTTCACCTGGTCAGCTTGGCAGGTGAACTGGCTCGAACTTCCCACCTTCCTCACAACCTCTTGCTGGATTCCCCTCCTGTTAAGGCAGGTGTGGCTCCTTCCAAAAACGGAATCCCGTGCGTCCACCGCTGTTCTGGGCTCATTTGCACTGGGAATGATGCTGTTAGCAGGGCATCTTCAAATAGCTTTTTATGGCCTGCTGGCATCTTCCCTGCTAGCAATTGCGATGCTTGTTTATAACCGGTTCCAGCTTAAGCTAATAGCGGTGTATATGCTCATGGCTCTGGCTGGTTTTGCCGTAAGCATGCCGCAGCTGCTGCCTGCGTTAGAGCTATCCCACATGTCACATAGGGAGGGCAAACCTACTCTGGCAGGGTATGGGATGTATACGGCATACGCTCTACAGCCTCAGGAGTTGCTGGGCCTAACCCTGCCTAACTTTTTTGGTAACGATTACAATCCGGACACTCCCTACTGGGGATTCTATACGCTCAAACTGGGTGGCGAGACAGTGGCTGTAAGGCATAATGCCAATGAGACAGCACTCTATGTGGGCATTCTTCCCCTTATGCTTGCAGGAATTGCACTGAAGCGGCGTGTGCGATTGAGGCGTAACTACTCCACTCTTTTCTTTTCGCTGCTTGCCCTGCTCTCCCTGCTTCTAGCCCTTGGCACACCAGTCGATGCACTTTTCTACTTTTTAATTCCTGGTTTTGCACAATCCGGCTCACCTGCCAGAGTCCTCGTGTTGTGGGCTTTAACGGTCGCAGTTCTATCCGCTTTCGGTCTGGATTCGCTTCTGCAAAAGCCAGTCACAAAGCGTGAACTTATGGGCGCAGCCCTGGGAATTGTGTTCGCCGTTGCCATTGGGCTAACCCTCTCTGCAAAAGCCCTCAGCACACAGCTGCCCGGGTTCAATTCCCTGCATGTTCCGCTGCTGGGTAGTGCACTTGGCAGGATCACAGGCGACTGGATCTTCCTGGCTGTTTTCTTTGTTGCTGGAATGGTGGTGATGGCGCTCTCAGCTCGAAATGACGAACTATTGGCTCAGAAGTTTTGCCTGATGACAAAACTGGCGGTAGTTGCACTGGTAGTCTGTGATCTGTTTCGTGTGGGAATGCCTGTCAATCCCACAGCATCCCCCGCTGCTGTCTACCCAATATCCGCATCCATCAAATTCCTTCAGCAGCATACAGGACATCAGCGCATCTGGCCAGTCAACAGTGTATGGGGACTGGATACTGCGCCACCTGCAGTCATGCCGCCTAATGGTGCCACGGTCTTTGGGCTGCGGGATGTTCAGGGCTACGATTCACTATTCACTGGGCAGTACAAGCAGTTCGCAGACGGGTTTGCGCGGGTGAACGCTCAGGGCATAAAGGACGCCAGTCCGCCCGCAGTCGGCAATATGATATTTATGCAAAACCCGAACTCGCCTGATGCGCCAGACACATCTGCACGCTATGTAATCACGCTGCCGGCCTCATCACCCTATGCGGGAATTGTCTCCATGCCGCCCTCTGGTTCGCCCATTACAGGAACAAACATGCTGGTGTACAATCTTCCCAGCTCAAAGCTGAGATGCCGTTTTAAGCCTGATGGATCCAGTCAGACTTTGAAGCCAGAATTTATGCATGACGGGTCTGATGAGGTTGCGGTCAGGGTGGATGCCCCGACTGATGGTCTGCTTTGTCTGCAGGATGAATACTACCCTGGATGGAAGGCAAAAGTGGACGGCCATTTCATGCCAGTGCTCAGGCACGATGGGATATTTCGTGCAGTACGACTCAAAGCTGGCAGGCACATTGTCGTTTTTCAGTACCTGCCAGCCTCGTTTCGGTTTGGTCTCTATCTTGCACTCATAACACTATGCACAGCAGTATCGGTGCTTGTGATAAACCTTAAATCTACTTATGGTGCAGAACAAGCACAGTGATGGAATATGGTGCAATTGAAAAACTGAACGACTTTGCAGCTGAGGAAAATTTAGTCTGAGCAATATTCTGATCTCCCACACCATTTTTTGCTGCATCATCCTGAGGAATGCCATAGCTGTACACAGTTGCACCAGATGCGGGGGAATAACCGCTTATATCGAAGTTTGCAGTCTCCGTTGTGTCAGGGCTTTTATTCAGAAGCAGAAGTGCTAAATCGCCACTTTTCTGTCTGCACGCAAAACAGGAAACCAGTGTATTATTGCTCCTGGCCGGCACTATTTTGTCACCGCCTCTTGCAAAGTGAGTCAGCATCTCAAAGGCATAAAAGGTGGGATAGAGCACTTTCTGACCAACCATCACACCATAGTCGCCATACTGTCTCCATCCATACAGCGATGGGCTGTTATTGTTTTTATAGTCTGGTCCATTCCGCAGGTCCCACCAGATGAAAGCCTGAAGCGGTGTCTTCAACACATTACAAAGGCTGTCATCCAAAAAGAGGGCATTCACTATACTTGTTGTCTGTTTTCCTGTATTCGAGTACACGGAGTTGTTCTCGGTACATACAATCTGTACCTTACGCCCCTGCTTACCAAAGTAGTCATTTTTCATCTTCTCAAGGTCAGCTGCATCATTCTTCCATGTCTTGGCATCCTGCAGCAGTCCCGCATCCGTTTCTTTACCAGGAGCTTGATCGTAACGGTGATAGATTAAAAAATCGGGAAAGGTGTGCAGAGAGCGCATGATGGAAAGAACCACTGGGGTCCATCCATAGTGCGTTTTACCGGTTACCGGGTTAGTGGCAGAATGGTCATGGTTATTGGCATAAGCATTCTGACCGGTCTCAACAACTACCCCTATCTTGATGGATGGATCCACCGCTTTCATAGCATGGATGTACTTCACAGCTTCCGATGCATAGGTATAAGGATCGTGCGGTATCGCATGATGATCCTCCTCCCAGCTGCCGTACACCTCGTTTCCAATCTCCCAGTATTTGAACCCATAGCCTTTGGTTATG
>JAJZFJ010000121.1 GCA_021805395.1 bacterium | reverse complement strand
AGTAAAGAACACATAGCAGCCACTCTTGAGAGTATAGAGCAACTGCCAGACCCATTAGCAGCTATCCGTCAATATTCAAACCTGATAAAGGATCTCTACTGGAAGAACAAAGACATCGACAGCGTAGTGATAGCTGCCAGGGCAGCCATACAGTACGGTCTCAGTACTGCTAACTCCATAGAGGGTTCCGATGCTGGTATAGCCCTGGAAATTCGCGGAATCACCAAAGGGATTGCGTATAATCTGGGATCATTCACTTGGCCAGGGTGGGATGAACCTGGAATCAAAATTGAGAACCTGCATCTTAAAGCAGGTATGGATGCTGCCATATTAAACAGAACACTGGCAGAAGAGCTTAACAAAGGTCCACTGGCACTCTCAAGAGCAGAATGGCTGTTGGGAGCGCATTTTCTAGCTATTGGTGAGTATGAGAATGCTAACCTTCACTTTATCACTGCTGTCAGATATGCCATGGAAGCTGGCAAACAGGCAGATCAGGAATGTTTCATGTGTACAGTCTATCCGGTTCTCGTTCAGTTAGTGCAATACCCTGAGAACGAAGAATATGCCTTTCTGTATAATGCAATGCTTCGTTCATTCTCAATCTACAAAAAGGATATGGGTTATGTTGAGCAACTTGAGACGGCTCGCAGGGTGTTCTCCAGGAAGATCTCAAGTCCTTAAGTAGAGCATCCTCCCGCTTTCACCTAAATACTCAACATGCATTTACACACCCGTTGATTTCTCAACAGAAACTTTACCCACAGTTCTGAGAACTCATCAGGGACATCTTCCAGGAGTAATCAATGCCGGAGGGGGGCAGTATCTCTCCACCCCTCCCGCTGCCTAGATGCTTCGGCCAATTGACTGTGCAATAGGCCGTAAGCGATCCATCATCGGACCAAAGTCTCCAGTTGTAAGCGACTGAGCGCCATCTTTCAATGCTCTGTCAGGGTGTGGGTGCACCTCTATGAGCAGTCCGTCTGCGCCCACCGCGACCGCTGCGCGGCACATCGCTTCCACCAGGCTCCTCCGACCTGTGCCCTGACTGGGGTCAATTACAACTGGTAGATGCGAAAGCTCCTTCACGGCTGGAACTGCCGAGAGATCGAGGGTGTTGCGGGTATATGTCTCAAAAGTACGTATCCCTCGCTCACAGAGCATTACGTTTGGGTTACCACCGGCCAGCACATACTCAGCTGCCTGAAGCCACTCCTCAATTTTAGCCCACATACCCCGCTTTATCATAACAGGAGTCTTAACTCGTCCGACCTCTCTCAGCAGATCGTAGTTCTGCATATTCCTGGTGCCAATTTGCAGGATATCGGCATATTCGCACACCATATCGACGTTACGGGGATCCATCACCTCAGTTATCACCCGCATATCCTGACTATCCGCAACTGCTTTCAGTATCTTTAATCCTTCCAATCCTAAACCCTGGAACGAGTACACAGATGTGGAAGGCTTGAATGCTCCACCCCTCAGGATGGTTGCACCCGCAGCTTTGCATGCAACTGCCGACTCCATGGTCTGATCGTAAGACTCCACGGTGCATGGACCAGCCATGAGAGCTATCTGATTTCCACCAACCTTCACCCCTTTTACATCCACTACTGAGCCATCAGGATGAAGCTCCCTGCTAGCAAACTTGTATGGCTTGATAATCGCAATCACCTGCTCAACATAGCTTAGGGATTCCAGAGATTCCATATAACGGGCTTTGTCTGCTTCCGGCACACCCACCGCTCCAATAACAGTGCGCTCTGTACCATGGATGGGATGAACACCGTAGCCCCATTCGGCAATTCTTTTCTCAACATCTGCTATCTGTTCCGGCGTTGCATGACCAGCCATCACAATAATCATCAAAATCTCCTTGTAATCGGTAATATAGTAATAGTAGATTATACCCTTGCGGCAGAAAGCGGGTTGGAGAAGGGTATATATACATATAGCACCCTTTTGGTCCTCAGGCACTAAACAATTTCGGAGGCATGGCTCAGCACTATGTTTTCATCAGGCATCCTTGCATTTCTTCTTACCGACATTCAGGGCAGTACCAAGCTTTGGGAAAATGATGCCCAGCAGATGCAGATTGCTCTGAAACTTCACGATGAAGTAATGCGAGGAGCAGCTTCAATTCATAATGGGCATGTGTTCAAGACCATGGGAGATGCATTCTTCATAGCATTTCAAAATGTGGATAGTGCCCTTTCAGCCTCCATTCAAATTCAAAACAAATTAAGCAGTATGAGCTGGCCTACACAGCAACCCATCAAGGTGCGAATGGTTCTTCACTGTGGGTATGTGGATGTGGTTGAAGGTGAATATATTGGATCCACAATCACTCGTGCCCTTAAGCTGCTTGGCGTAGGGCATGGTTCTCAAATACTTGTTTCCAAGAATTTCATAAATATGCTCAGTTCAGACTCCTCCCGTGATATACAGATGAACGATTTAGGGAAACACATGCTTCCTGACTTGATGCAGTCTGAACAGATATATGAGTGCATCTATGCTGCGGATCAGCCAGCCAGTCCGCCCTTAAAGTCCCTGCCATCCAGCAAACATAATCTTCCATCCCAGATATGTACGTTCATTGGACGAGACGATGACAGGAGACAGATAAAAGCCGAGCTTCAATCCAGTCGCCTTGTAACTCTGGTTGGTGTGGGTGGTTGCGGAAAAACCAGACTCGCATTGCAGACTGCGGCAGAACTCACATGGGAGTATCAGGATGGAATCTGGTTCATTGAGCTTGCGCCACTTCAAACGGAATCAGATGTTACTAAAGAGATGTTCAGGGTGCTTCAATGCAATGAGAACTTCATCAACTCCCCCATTCAAACTCTTACAGAGGCAATTTCAGATAAGCAGATGCTGCTTGTTCTCGATAACATGGAACATCTGCTGCCAGTGTGTATAAAACTGGTGGAAGCACTTCTGAAGAGCTGCCCTTCAGTACACATAATTGCAACAAGCAGAGAACCTCTCCAGATAATAGGCGAAAAGATCCTGCGTGTCCGCTCTCTTTCCCTGCCACCAATGGGATCGGATCTGAGTACCATCCTTTCAGCGGAGGCAGTAACACTGTTCACTGAGCGTGCCCGAGATGTGGCTGCTAATTTCACAATAGATGAGATTAATGCCGGTGCAATGGAAAGAGTCTGCCGGCGATTGGATGGCATACCATTTGCGATCGAATTGGCTGCAGCAAGAATGAGAGCCATGAGTGCCCAGGAGATAGAAAAAAGATTAGATAACAGGTTTAAGCTGCTTACAGGAGGCAGCAGGGAAGCGCTGCCCAGACAGCAAACATTGCGGGCACTGATGGATTGGAGCTATGACCTGCTGTCTGAAAAAGAGAAGCGGTTAATTGCTAATCTAAGTGTGTTTCAGGGGGGCTGGAAGCTGGAAGCTGCAGAAGCAGTAGCCTCTTGTGAGGAGATTGAAAGCTGGGAAATCATTGATCTATTGACATCTCTTGTGGATAAAAGCATGATTGTGTTTGATTACAGCCTGGATAATCCACGATACAAAATGCTTGAAACTGTTAAACAGTATGCAACCGAGAAGGCACTGGAAGACAGCAGTATAGATTTGGAAATGCTGCGGCGAAAGCATTTAAAATACTTTTTAGAGCTTTCAGAAGACGCTAAAAAAGAGATAAAAGGAGCCAATCAACTCCACTGGTACACAGTACTCAACTCCGAAATAGACAACATTAGAACTGCGCTGGATGAAGGTTTAAAATTAAACACCGAAGAAGATCTGCAGGATGTAAGGCAGCTCGCCCAAAATATGAGTACTTTCTGGACTACCCGTGCCTACACATCCGAGGCAATTTCATGGATTCAGAAAATTTTGGACCGTGTGGGTGAGGACAATTCTGAAACTAAGTGTAAGCTGCTCTCCAGTCTTGGCACTTATTATGAGTTACGAGGTGCCCTTGAAACAGCAAAAGAATACCAGAAGCAATCGCTTGCTATAGCCCAAGCAATGGATAACCTGGATCTCATCTCTTTAGCACATGTTCATTTAGGCACGCTCGAATCGAAGCTTGGAAACTATCAGGAAGCCCGAAAATACTACAAAATTGTAATCGATAGTGACTGGGGTGAAAAAGTTAATCCCTATCTTGGCACCATTCGGCATAACATGGGGATTCTGGCCTATTTTGATGAAGATTATGACGAAGCAGAGACAATCTTTAATACAGTACTCGAACTCAGGAAGCAGCAGAATGATGCACTATCTGAAGCACGGACATTGCTAAACCTGGGCATGATTGCCAATGCTCGTGAGAATGCAAAAAAAGCACTCGCATCATATCAGGAAGCCTTTTCGATCCTTACCACTCTTGGAGATAAAGAGGGTATTGGCACCAGTCTCAACTCCATTGGCTCCATCTATAACCAGACCGGTGAGTTGTATCAGGCTTTGGATTGTTATTACAAAAGTTTGAAAGTTCGAGAGGAAATAAGTGATCTGATTGGTTTGGGCACAACCCTTTTGAACATTGCCCGAATTCAACTGGATCTTGGTAACATCGCAGAGACTAAAGAGTTCTTAAGTAACGCTGAAACGGTGGTTGGTGCATGCAATGATAAACGAAACGTTCTTCATATGCTGGTGGTGCAGACCGATCTTGATATCCGGGAACAGAACTATGAAAAGGCACGTGAGCATTGTATTTCCGGATTAGCACTCACAGAGGAGACCGGTCTCAGGGCAAATACAGGAACATTTCTTACCCGGCTGGCTGAAATTGAGATTTATACTTCCAATATTGAGAAAGCAAAAGAGATTCTGAATGAAGCAGTTCAATCCTGTAAAAATATCAAAACTAGAGAAGGTGAGGTGTATGCAATTTTCGATCTGACATACATCGCACTTCTGCAATACGATACACCTTCTGCATTTCAATATCTTGCTGAAGTATTTGATTATCCAGACGCCTATTCTTTGCACGAGCTTATCACTACATATACTACATTAGCATCGGTGCAAGGAGAGCTTTACCCAGAGAGTGCAGAACTTTTTGGTATACTCGACAACCTGTATCAAACAACAAAGGCGGGACACACCTCCCAAATTATAACCATGCTTGCCGACTCAAGACATAAGTGTGAGAGCAGTCTTGAAGCTGAAGATTTCAGGAAATTCCACTCAAAAGGTCTAGCTCAAACCAAGGATTCTTCTTTGAAATTTATTCAACAACTAATTGTCCAGAATGCTCCTGGTAACACAGCTGAAAATGCATGACTTGAGACTAAAATAATTTAATTCATATTATATGGTGAAGTTTTAAGAATAATCTGCCAATCTGTGTACTTAAGCATTAATCTCTGCTATTCTATAGTTCAGTCTCACAGTTTTATGTGGTAGGAGCATCCTATGAAAGCATTGCTTTTCTCCCTCATTGTCATCTCTCTGGCTATGC
>JAJZFJ010000149.1 GCA_021805395.1 bacterium | reverse complement strand
CTGTCCTCACTGCTGGTGATGTGCAGGGTGTAGACGTCTTTTGGGCGTAGTCCAATGGTAAACCATTCACCCGTTCTATCGTTTCTCTGCTTTGCAACCACATGCCCTTTGCTGTCATCCAGCTCCATCTCCGCATCACCGCTTCCCCCCAGCTGTGAGCAAAAAAGTCGAAAATACCATGCCCCTCCACCAGTCACATAGAAGGAATCAGATTTTCCTGCCTGAAGCAGACGCCCAGCAAATCCTGCCGGTAGGACCGTCGTCTGTGCCGTATCAGTGTCAAGGGTAACGGGATAGGGAGTTGAGAAAAACTGTGCGGGACCAAAACTTGTGTTCACCGTATTGAGACCAGTGGTAACGGGTACATGTAACTGGTATGAACCTGTATCAGCCCCGATATTGTTTCCAACAAGATTAACTGAAACTGTGCTTCCTGCCCTGCCGCCAGGCGGAAAAAGCATCTTGTTATAGGGCTCTGATCCCATGGTGAGATGATACACATCTCCCGGGTTCGAATCTCCTAACAGGTCCCTTACTTCCAGCACGTATGTCCCAGACTGAGTACATTTCCAGTCCAGAAGTGGATCGAGTTCATGGTATCCATCATTCTCGGCAATCTTGTTACCGTTAGAGTCATATAGTCGCAGGATGGGGTTGAAGTAGAACTGTGTTAGTATGTTGTAGCGGAAAGCCCTCATATTGAACACATACCGTGTACCTTGCACAGCTGAAAACTGAAAACGATCCATTTCGCCATTTCGAGCTATGCAGCCGTTCACAACGCATGGCAGTGTAACAGGTTGAGACAGTTGTTTGGGGCTGGAGGGAACGGCCTGAACTACAGGGAGTGCGGTGACCTCGAAGGGGACAGGTGATGTGATGCCGAATGGAGTTACGAGCCTTATCATATAGATTCCAGGCACGGCATTCGCTGCAACTTTTATGTTAGCCATAACCTTGCTGCCTCTGGCAGCACTCTGGAGGTACTCAATTATTTTCTGAGCATCCTGTGGAGAGATTGGCGCCTGATTTTTGGTAATCATTCGCTGAACTGTGGCTGCCCATGCCTCTGGCGAGAGATCCCGGTTGGCGGGTGACCTTAACTCATGGCAGCTTCCGCACTTTTCGCTCCACAAAGGCTCATTAGTTTTATCTACACTGCCCTCATCAGAAAATACTTTGCCAGTGATTCCGGGTTGATATACCAGCATGCCTGTGGCACCATTTAACTCCGTACCGCGCACATTCACAGTCACATCTGTGCCTACGTGGGCAGTGATAGGATAGAGAGTTGTAATAAGCGGTCCACTTGTCTGTGCGTTTGTTTCAGCACAAGCTGAAAGTAAGAGTACAAGTCCAATTAGTTTTCGTATTGTATTCAATTTAATCATCACTTATGCCGAGGATGCACAATCCTCTTGATTTTCAAAAGTGTATGCTTGCGGGGCTTAGCTGGTGCGGGAAGTGCAGGGGGAGCTATAATCCTTAAAATATCCCCTGAAGTGGTATCCCAAACTGTAAGGTATCCATCTCGTCCCCCACCCATCGCAGTCTTCCCATCCTGGCTTAAAGCAACAGCATAAAGAGGTGCCCTGGAGATCTGGAATGCCTTAATGGTGTTTCCATTCATATTCCATAGCTTCTCAGTGCCATCGTTTCCACAGGTTAAAAGCAGCTGATCATTACCAGAGAGTGCCTCCGCATTCACCCCTCCATCATGTGCATCATCTGTCCGGAAAGTGTAATCGCCCCAGTCCTTGTTACGATCGTCGTAATAGATGCCAGACCAGTAGATCTTGCCGTCCAGACAGCCTGCCACGAACTGGGTGGTATTGATGTAGGTGATGCAGGTGATGCCATCACCATACTGATCAAGGTTAGCGATGGACGAGTCGAGAGCTTTAGGATCCCAGGCTTTAACCGTGTGATCCAGTCCGCCCGTGAGGAAGGGCAGCTTAGCCTGTGATGGGGTTGCTACGGCTTCCACTCTGTCGTTATGCTCTATTAGCGTTGTGGGTTTCACGCCCCTGGTTTGTGGATAGATATAGACGTTATGGTCGGCACACCCCGCCACTAGCAGCGAGCCATCTGCGGTGTAGGCAAGCGTCTCAATGGTATCGGAGGGACCATTTATGATTGTGGGGTGAGTGCCAGTTTTACCATCCCATAACAGCGTCTCTCCAGATTCGTCTGGTTCACCACATCCAATAGCGACAGTTTTGCCATCTGGAGAGAACGCGATAGACCGGGCGTTATTCTGAACACTCCTGCAGACAGCAAGGAGTTCCCAGCTGGTTGTGTCATAGATATCCACCTGACGGTAGGCACCCACTGCCAGCCGCTTGCCATGCGGGCTAAGGGCAAGTGAGAAGATTGCACTCAGGCGATAGTGAACAATCGGAGGCATCACCTTTTGGGTTACGCCCACCGATTGCACGGGAGCCGCTAGTAATCGAGACGCGGTGAGGCAGATCGTCACGATCAGCAGTGTCTGAGTGCGCCGTCTCATTAGGCAAGAGCCTGTCGTATTGGCGTCCCGCCTCTGGCAAGGGTAATACGAACACCCTCTGGTGAGGAGATGGACTGGGTGTAATCGATACCAAGTGCCTGGTAGATAGTTGCCGCAATGTCTTCAGGGTGAACTGGGGTGGATACCACCTGCATGGCTCGAGAGTCCGATGAGCCAACAACGTTACCACCCTTGATACCACCACCGGCCATCACCACTGAGAAGACACCGGGCCAGTGGTCTCGTCCTGCATTCCTGTTCACAATAGGTGTGCGTCCAAACTCACCCATCACAACCACAAGGGTTCTCTCAAGTAGGCCTCGCTGTGCCAGGTCACCGATAAAGGTTCCAAATCCCTGGTCGAATGTGGGCAGAAGGCTCTGGCCCATGGCAGGGAAGATGTTGTAGTGGTTATCCCATCCGCCCATTGTAACGGTTACAAATCGCACACCGGACTCCACCAGTCTTCTGCTGAGAAGCAGACTCTGCCCAAACTGGTTCCGGCCATACTGGTCACGAACCTGCCCTGTCTCTTTGGTGAGATCAAATGCCCCACGAGCTTTCTCCGAAGAGAGCAGGGTGTATGCTCTATCATAGAACTGATCAACTGCGCGTGCCTCATCGCAGCCCTGCTCCTGCTTTCTGAATGCATCGTCCACTACGTCTCGAAGAGCTTTGCGCCTGTCCATCCGGTGCATGGTCATGCCGCGTGGCATATCCAGCCCTTCCCCATGATAGTTGCCTGCAGCAGGGTCGCCGCCCGGACAGTAGGGATTGAGAGCGGCACCCAGGAAGCCTGCATCCATTGGCTCAAGGGGCTGCTGAACCGAGATGTATGGAGGCAGAGAGCTGCTTGGTCCGAGCAGTTTGGATGCGACCGAGCCGTACGAAGGAACCTCAAACCCTGGCAGGGGAAGGAAGCCGGTAAGCATGTAGTGCGTACCAATCTCGTGCACAGCCGTTGGGCTGGTGGTGCTTCTAATAATGGAGATCTTGTCCATTACACTTGCTGTGTGTGACAGGTGTTCGGTTACCTGAATGCCATCTGCCTTGGTTTTAATAGCTTTGAACTGCCCTCGAATCTCAACCGGTGCGTCCGGTTTCGGATCCCATGAATCCACATGGCTGGGTCCACCTGCCATCCAGATCAGAACCACAGAATCTGCAGTTCCAGATGTGTGTTCAGTTTTGTTCTTCTTTTTGGTGGCATCTGCAAGTGCATAATATTTGGATAGTGTCAGCCCTGTGAAGCTTAATACTCCCACACGTATGACATCACGACGATGAAACTTTTCACAATCCCCCAGCCAATCGTAACTCATCTAAATTCCTCCTAGGTTTGCGATGTCGGATGACATCTAGTGGTTGAAATAGAACTCTCTGGATGAAACTAGCGCCCATATAAGATCTTCAGCACCCTGCCTGCGTGTGTGTGCCTTCTGCATAATCGGAATGCATAGTGCTATCTCTTTCGCAGTGGGTGGTCTGCAAAGGATATTCATGAAACAGAAATTTACTAATTTTTGTGGTGTGTCTCCGACTAAAAGTGCCTGCCTCAGTGTTGATCCTCCATCAACCTTGTTCTGGATGTACGGCGAATTGATCATGGTGAGGCACTGCATCAGATTGGGATCCAGATGAGGGTCGAGATCCGTAAGGAAGCTGCGGTGAGATACTCCAAATGCATCGGTGAAAGGATTATTCACGGGGAACGCCGATTTAATAGCCAGCCTTTGATCCGGGAAGTTGCCAAACTGCTGGTAAGCTCCCAGTGCCTCATCCACCATGTCTAACAGTACCTGCGCAGGCATAGGATGAGGAACGAAGTGGGAGAAGAAGGTCTCATCCAGATCATTACTGTGGTTTGGTATGGAAGAGAGTTGGTAGGTGCGCGATTCCAGTATCAATCGAATCATGTGCCGCATGTTATATCCGCTTCGTACAAACTCTTTCGTGAGAGCACTCAATAGACCAGGTACGGACGGTGGAGTAGTAGATCGCATATCGTCTACCGGGTTCACAATGCCCTGCCCAAAGTAGTATGACCACAGCCGGTTCATGGCAGCACGTGCAAAGTACGGGTTGGATGGTGCGACTATCCAGTTCGCAAGCTCCACAATCTGGTTGGCGGCAGGTGGTGCAGGGGCAGTCCCACCCAGATAGGTTGGGGGAGCTATCCTGCCACGGTTTGGTCCAAGGACAGACTGGTTGATGAGCTGAGCGTTGGGGTTATAGGTCACAAGCTGCTCATCCACCAGCTTCCCTCGTGCAAGATTCACTTTCTGGAAAAATGCTGAGAAGTTCCAGTAATCGTCTGTAGTCCATTTGTCAAACGGGTGTTTATGACACCTTGCACAGGCTAATCTCACCCCCAGGAATGCCTCACCCACATTCTCTGCACGATCATTTGCGACCTGCTCCACCTCATAAAAGTTGGCGGGTCCGTTCATGTAGTCGCTGCCAGTTGCAGTAAGCAGCTTGTAGGTGAACTGGTTCCATGGAGTGTTCTCTTGAACCTGCTTGTGGATCCAGTTATAGAACAGGGTGGCAGCTCTCTCTCGCAGTGAGTAGACTCCACCATTAATCTTGTCTGGATTCACGCGCAGCAGATCGGCCAGCCTGAGGGTACGAAGTCTCACAAACCCAGGATCCATCAACAGCTTGTTGATGAGAATGGCACGTTTGTCTGGTGTTTTGTCTGCAATGAATGCTGTAATCTCATCTGGAGTGGGTGTTCTACCCACAGTATCCAGCATTACTCTCCGTAGAAACTCTCCATCTGAACATAGGGCGGAGGGCACAACATTTAGATGCTTCAAGTTTGCAAAGACATACTGATCGATAAAATTGCTGGCGGGAATCGGTGGGTATCTGCCGCTTCTCGCCTCGGGAAGTGTAATCGTCGTGGATGCCACCACTCCAAGATATCTGCCTAGAATTG
>JAJZFJ010000283.1 GCA_021805395.1 bacterium | reverse complement strand
GTAATGATTAACGCAGACACATCATTCGCTTTAAACTGCTGCAGGGCAGACTGCACAGAGATACCGTTGAACTCTGCCAGTTCTGCAACCTGAGAATACTCTAATCCAAGTTCAACCCTTCTATTCGCCCGCTCCACATGCCAACGAACCATTAGCACTTTTAAACCAGCAAGTGTGCCCACTATAATGAGAAAAGTGATGAAAAGTGAGAGGGGAGAAGAACGGCGTTGCAATCTCAGCTTGTATCCTTACTTGGAGTATACTGCATTGTAGCACGTCCAGCTACTCAGCCGCAACCTCAACATCACACCCAATTGCTCGGCAGATCCATCAACAACGCATCATTTGAATACACATATGGCGCGGCTAATGTGAGAGTGCACTGCGCATCTTCAAATCGGGCAGTATGCCATTAATCTTCAACGGATTAAAACCTGGGTTTGGAAGCTGATCAGCATAGAAATTTGCCGTGGATACAAGAGACAGGTAGGTGGGAGCAGGCTGTGCAGAATGCCTCATGGTATAGAACAGGGCTGGGCAGCACTGAGCCGCGAGGTTTTGCTGAATTTCGGAAAGACGACCAAAATTCAGCCTGCTATTCACAAACTCCTGTTTCTCACTATCAGTTAGTGAACTGTAGAACTTAACCAGGCGCTCCGCTTGAAACAGATCACGCACAATGCTTTCGAATGGGCGAAAAGGGTAAGCCGGATTGGGAGCAGTGTATCCATCCTTCGCAGGTTCCAGTACATAGAACATCAGGCCATCAATTAGCTGGAAAGTATTGAGATGCTGGTATGCATATGCCTCCAGATCCAGCTGCAATTTTGCTCTTATGAGTGCAGTCTGGTCAGGATTATCAACCTGTTTATTTGCAGCCTCAGCAGCATGAACCATTTGCCACATAGCAGCTATCACAGCCTGCGGTACCTGAAAGCCATCCTCCCGGAACCACTTGTTATCCCGAACCAGCACAATACCACTGCTCTGTTTCTGCCAGCTGCAACCGTTGTGAACTGCCATCTCATTCAGCTCATATTCTAGTGGCTTTGGTAATGTTTTGGGTCTGTCAATCCCGAGGAAGGGAGCAGCTGGCTCATTGTAATAGTCCGAAATATACTGCAAGCCACCTGCCTTAGCGAACCACTCCAGTTTGTCTGTACGGCGCTTTGGTATGGAAGAAGAGGCCAGCTCCTGCTCTGTAAGCTGAAATTTTACAAGATTATCCTTAAACACAGATTTTGGAAATGAGCCCAGCTCTTTGAAGACTTCTGGAAGCTCTGTATTATAAGGAATAGGATGGCTAAAGTCGTTAAAGGGACTCACTAGCTCATCTGCTAATGCACCCTGACCATTTAGCACATCAATATTCGGATAGTAACATGCAACCTTGCTATTATCTTTTAGGATTTCAAAGACATGCAAAATATTCTGCTGCATCAATAGCTGTAAGACTGGATTCTTAGAATAAAGTGTCTGGTTTTTAGCTTTGTTATAAAGATTTTTTAAGATATCAGATAATAATATCTGATCAGCGTGCGGAAGTTGCTCAAAAGTCACATACATTGTTTGTAGATCTGATGTGATCACTGGTGAATAATTTGAACGCAAGTCACTAAGCAACTGGATTTTATCAGCATACTGTTTGAGAAATGGTACAGGCATATTATTGTAAAACTGGAGATTAAAATCATTAGTGATAAACTGCTGGACCTGTGCTGCCTGAGAACCAGAGTTAGAATTGTGAAAATGAATTATTTTCTCCACATTGGAAGTTGACAGATTGTCAACTATAGCAGAGTGCAGATTATGCAGTGCTTCTTCCCGGTATTCGGTATAGAGTTTCCACCATTTGATTCTCTCCTCATAGGCTTGTGTATCCATTTTGAGGTAATAGGTAGATTTAACGGCACCATGTTCCCAGTGCCCCACGAGTAGTTTTGCGATGGATGAGAGTACACTGGTTACAGGCTGATCCTTAATCTCTACTGCCAGCTCCTGATGAGCATACTCCGTTCCAGGGTAAAACCGGACCTCACTATTGCTGAGCTTGTTACATAGATCTGTTAACGAAATTGGTACCTCATTGATGGTGATTTTGCCCGACACCGAGGGAATGGTAGAGAATTTGGACGGAACAGCAATGCATGATTTGTTTGAATACAAGATAGAGAATATTAACATTATTGATATATAAAAACCTGAAATATATCTTCGATATTGCATGGTGAAACACATTACCGGTAAATACTCCTATAAATAATAGATATGAGGGCACAAAATCATCAATGATCTTAAACCCTCAAGATGGAATTAAATTAACCTGTCACGGTAACAGCGACTTCTTTCACAGTCACTTGCGGAGCATTATAATCATAGAGAGGTGTTTGCCATTCATCATATCCAATAATATCGTACTGTCCTCCATTTAATGATGTTGTCGCTCCAAGAACCTGGATACTAAGCGAATCGGAGCCTGTATAAAAAGACTGTTGCGCAAGAACCTTAGATGAAAATGGATCACTACTAGTACTCTGTGAAATATACATACTCCCATTGACACCTGATGCTCCCAGTAAAACATAAGTATCACTTATATCTACAAATAAAACTTGCATCCCCGATGTGGGAGAGACATCAAGAGTTTCACTGCCACTTTGAGCTTTCGCTCCACTAGAGAATGCAATAATTCCTGCCAATATGGCAAGAGAGAAGTAATTCCTTACGGACATTTTAGCCTCCTATGGCTTTGAATTAGCAAACTTTGCGCTTGCATTTCAGATTATATCATGGGGGGGGGGAGCAAACAAGCCGTCAAATGTCTATATTTACAAAATTTTCAATCATTCTTCAGTCGGCTAGAGCAATACATGACCAACGTGATTCATTTCTTAGACTTGAAGCATTTTTTAACGAAGTCTCTTGGTACTTCCTTATATAAATCTTAACAAAATCTTAATATATTGCTGATTATAATATAAGTGATACAGCATCTTGTTAGTCCTTATCGTTAACAGTCTGCAGATCGCAGAGAGGAGATTGTTCATGTTTACTGAGAAACAAGCTCACAGGCAGGGCTTCACACTAATTGAACTATTAGTAGTTATTGCTATTATAGCTATACTGGCTGCCATTCTGTTTCCTGTGTTTGCCCAGGCAAGAGAAAAGGCGCGTCAGATAACGTGTGTGAGTAATTTAGATCAGCTGGGTCTCGCATTTCTGATGTATGCTCAGGATTATGATGAAACCTTACCCGCTCCATACTATTTTCATTTTATTATTAAGGATCCCACTACAGGGCTTTACAACGGGGAATCACTTCTTGAGCCATACATTAAAAACCACCCCGCAATGACTGTAAATACTGTATGGTGCTGCCCGGATCTGGGAAAACACTACACTGGCAAGAACAGCTATGGTCAGTTTCTCTGCACATACACTATGAACGTGTTCTTAACGCCCTCGTCGCTGCCTGGTATTCCCGATACCGATGCCTGCTATACACCTCCCTCACTACAGGCTTCAGTTAGCTGGAATGGAGGTGACTACTCGGCAGAATCCAATCTTGATTACAATAACTATCCAGCGCAGGGAATTACTGAGGCGGGAATTGTAGCACCTGCCAGCACCGATCTTCTCTTCGAAGGGTTTGTTGAAGATGGTGATCAGAGTACAGATCCCTATGTTGGATTGTCGCCCCGAGATGGTGACTATATGAGTCAGAGAGGTTTCTGGAATACGCAGCAGGCTGCGAACAACTTCTACAATTATCCTGTGCAATCACCTGCCACACAGCCCTGGCATGGCTCTGTGAACAACTACCTGTTCAATGATGGACATGTGAAGGGAATGGTACCAGACAAGGAAGGTTACAATATCCAGGCAAATCCATCAACAAATATCTGGCTCACACATGATGGAAGAGATGGCGGCACTATTCCACCACCAGATCCTAACCAGTGTAACGGTTAATCCATTCATTGCAATAACTCCTGGCAGTAACGGTACAGTCAGGAGTTTTACTATCAAGGAGACCCAGTTGTCATCTACAACTAAAATATTAGTCTGTATCAATTTTGCAGTAGTACTTGCTGGTTTATCTGGCTGCAATTCAGCACCTGCACCCCCGCCACCTGCTCCTCAAGCTCACATGGTACCGCCTACTAATCCCGCAGTTCGCACGAGGCAGTCATACAACAGGCCAATGCCTATGAACAGCAGTGGAGGATAACTTAGCTCGTCAGGTATAGCAATTCACTGCTATGCCTGGCGTTTAATTTTAACCCAACCGTGGCTGCTGTTTAGGTGACTGAAAAGTGAAAAGACAGGCAATGGTAATCAGCATCACTGCCAAAACTGGGAGCAGCAGCCGGATCCAGTCAACACCTACGCTGTCTGGTGCTGGAGTGAAAATGAAGGAGTAGTGAATAATCGGAGTTGGCGGGGGAGATGCCGGCATCGTCTGATTGGAGCCATCATCAAGACCATTTCCCAAAAGGTGAGCAAATTCGGCATCATTACCTGAGGTGGAAATAGCAGCAGAATGCACGTTAATACCACACCTATCCAGAGCACAACAAGTTGTCTTCTATTCATAATTTGTTCTCCTCAAGCCTGAAAGTGTGGCATTAAAACAACCATTGTACTTATGTCACAATCAGTCCATTACAACAGTGATAGAAAAGCCGAGATCACAGACTGACCAATTTTAACCTTGTATAAATAGCACCAGTACATCCAATTACTGGTGAACACAATCTGAGCAGACTAATATGGTAGATCAAACCACAGTTTCCCACTCTAAACGGTACTTGATGATGGTAGTACCTGTTTGCGATATTGAGATTAATTTTACTGCAAGACAACAGTTCTACCGATTTTAGGTGGCTTTACAGTCTAATAAATACCCACGATTTTATATTCGTTACCCCGTAATACGTTCCTCAAAATCATTCAGCGCATTATCACTGTCATCAACGTAAACTTCAGTCTTCGATGCCTTATATCCTCTTCATTTCAACCTGTATAGAATATTAATTGAATAAATACTAAGAATTATATTCACAGTATTGAATATGCTTCAGAAAATCTCTGTAACAACTAACCTATGTCAATGGAGCAACATTTACAGACATTGTTAGTACCTCAACTATCTTTACCTACTACCTCATACAATGGCAGGTGGACTCACGAGGCTTCACGCTAACGGGTATCATGTGACTCACGGAATCATGAAGCGCATACATATGTACCCCCGATGCCAGTAACTCTCCAACCTTACAGTTAAAGGCATTAGAAGCCATTATAAACTTGCCACGGCTTAATCTGCAACTGAATGCAGTTGTGAACCATGGCGCTGTCGGACGCATATAAACAGTATCGCTGCTCCCACAGCCGCGGTCAAAGCCATTGCCACTGCTGGCGACCCATAGCCGAGGCCGCTTGTCGGAATA
>JAJZFJ010000194.1 GCA_021805395.1 bacterium | reverse complement strand
GGCTGGCAGCAGCAGCCAGAAGTTTGTGGGTAAGCTGGGCCATATGAGCGACGCCAGCACCGGGCTGATCTACATGCGCGCCAGATACTATGACCCGGGCACGGGGCGGTTTGTGAGTCAGGACCCGAAGGGACAGGGTAATAACTGGTTTGCTTATTGTGGGAATGATCCGATTAATATGACTGATAGCACAGGCAATGATGGGAATAATTCAGATTGGACGGGTTCAACTCAAACTCAAGAATTAGTTAACGGCAATATGTTCTTGGCATTGATGGTATTAGTTAGTATAGCTGCAGATATGTGCGCAGCTTATGGAGGTGTTAGTTCAATGTGTATTGCTATGGCGTTTATTATGGGATGTGGCGCAGTTACTTTGATAGGCGATGCTCTAACAGATTGCCACGTTCCAGGAGGTCCTTCTAACCTCGCTGGATTACTCACAGGCGGTGGTTTCAAATTATTGCTATCATTTGCTAAGCCTGATGATGGAATAGAAGCGGAGTCAATAAAATCAGGACCGGCTTCAACTTTTTTCGCATCTATTGCAATAGGTGCTATAATAGGTAAGGAAGCAGTTGATTTAGCTTATATGGATACAATGTGACGTCTTTAAAACCTGTGCAAAAGATGATATCATCCAAAAACCATAATATTCTGATTACATATCGAGCAGCTATAGATATCAGGGAAAAGGATGCTTCAAGACGCACTTCAATACTATCCTCAGCGATAATGATAACATTATGCGTGATAGTATCTCGAATCAGTATTCCTAATTGTGGGCTAAATAATGTATGGTGGTTCGTCATATATACCCTAGGTGCCCTAATCATAGAATATGGCAAAAAGATGAGCAACAGGAAGATTGTCAGCAATAACTACCACGACGCAGTAACTCTATTGCAGTCAATGGAGGATGATTCGAGCCCGGACGCTGTTCTGCTGCTATTGTGTGCGATTATTCGAGATAAACCCACGCTAAACCAGGACGAAATTTATTCCATTTTGAAAGACTATCAAGATCGGCTATTTCTTCCACTTGTGGAACAAAATTTCAATCCAGCAGAGTACGCATGGCAGACCATCATCGCTTATCTGGATAGACCAGATAGCCTTCATTCTCTCTCACACATAACACGCTCCTTCATCTATAAACTTCCTAAAGGTGGCTTGATGCTGAAAAAAGACTATATCGCATCATTGGTTAATGCTCTTTCCCGATGGCCAGATCCAATAATGGAAAAAGATATGAAAGAGTTAAGAAGTTGTTGCTGGCAGGAGAGGATGGATCGTTGTGTAGCAGATATTGATATCTACTTTGCCAAGCTTGAAGAAAATAAAATGAAATTCAAAGACAACCTACTGCATGTGGATATAAGTAACAATTTACTGGTTCCTTCAGATGCTGATACTAGCTTACTGCTTCCTGTTCAACAGTCGCTGGAAACTATACCCAGTACGATCATAGAGCAAAGGCATTAAATCTGAAATCCAGAGAAAACATAACTGACAATATGCTATTGTTGTGCATATCAACTGATCATTCGATGGATGTGTTTCTTCTCCTGCCTGTAGTGTAAAGCCTCCCCTGGCCGTTAGCTGGCGCTTGCTAACTGATGGGCAAGAGAGTGGGTTGCCATGGTGTAACGGTACAATGCAGGGGGGGTGCAATGTCTTCCCAGAATTCATCGGAATGAATTCCTCAGCTAGGCGTAGTGCACACCATACGTTATTTGAACGCTACAATGGCCTCTTGCTTGGTGGGATTTGATAAAGGATTATGATAAAGCCTGTTTGCAATTAGCCTCTTCCGACCCCCTCCCCTTGCCGCGCGCTACACTTGCTAAGGGAGGGACAAGAGGGCTGGTTGATAGGTGGTAACGCATACAGATCCCATTCCTCGAGATTGTAGCGGATCTCACCTGGCAATTCGTTAGTGCTCATAAAAGGAAGGAAAGAATGCGACTGCAAGGGCTAATGCTGGTCACCAGCCTATCGGCAGAAACGAACGAGGAAGCAAACTGTCGCGTCAATCCCATTTAGATGGGGTTTTGCCTCTCAGCCCGGTACTTCAGTGCCGTGCATTGGGCTGGGGTTTTCCACCAGCCTATCGCTAGACGTTTTATCGCCTCCTTATGAATCAGGCTTATGCCCTGATCACTTGTGCAGGGGATACTTCCAATACTCGGTTTTTAGTGCCTGTAGAGAAGTGAGGGCACTTGAGGTGCAATCCACTTTTGGTGAACATTTTTGGCAAGCACTGTGCATGGTTGTGAAACCAGTGCCTCCACTTCACTTAATTGAGGAGTGAATGATTCAGGACGGTTGGCGAGTACCATACTAGCATTAGTAGGATTGACTTCCCAGAGCCTTATATTACCCATAATATCTGTGATGAGGATTGTTCCATTCCATCAGTCAGTGAGTGCAGTAAGTGGTATTGCTGTCTGCAATTTATAAAATGACAAAACGGACATGGTATGCAGAACATGTTTATCAAATACCCGTTGTAACCACCCTACTGTTATGAATACTATAATTAGATTATGATGCATAAATAGGCGTATCGTTAGATTTTAGCGTAAAAGCATCTCCCAGCTTTGAACATCGTCGAGTTTGTTCACTAGCTCCTCCAGTTTTAGAACATCATCCATTGCTTCTATCTGAAGCCTAACCTGTTCAGAAGGAATGCCATACTTTTTGCTTCCCAGCTGTAGTAGTATATGTTTGGTCTGGCTGATTTTACCTTTCTGACTTCCTTCATCGATGCCCTTCTTGATGCCTTCATCCAAACCTTTTTCAATCCCTCTCTGTGTATAAAGCTCTGCTGTTGTCATAGCCATCTCCTGTATCTGACCAGCCCTAACGGGTTGTAATGCACGCTCCATTATATTATACAGCCTATCTGCCTCTTCTATTCCACGTTTCTGCTGTACAACGTTTATAACATACAGAACCACTGGCTCCTCGTATGGTTGTCTCTCCTGCTCTGGAAGAGCACGAAATGATGAGAGAGCACTCTCAACAACCTGGGCAAACTCCTCCGTGCTTGCATCTGCTTCTCTAGTTATTTTGAGCGCAGCACCAAGTGCATGTGAAGATAGCATCTCTTCACTCAATTCAGAGAGTTTAATAGAGATTACATCGAATGAAGGAACAAAGCGTTTTAATTCATCAGGCACATTCATTGTCTCAGCTAGAGTTGGCATTGTCCAGTTCCTACGGCCTACATAAAACACGATTGGAATAACTACAGGATGCGGATCTGGCTTTAGTCCTTCTTTAATATTCTGTGCAGAAATCCTTCTCCAGAACTCCACCATATAGCAGTGTAGACGAAATACCATTTCGGAATCTGGAGTAGACTGGTTCTCCTGCATGATGTAAACCGTAACAGGTATACCCTCTTCCGAAAGATAGGTAAGCTCTACAATGAGATCACTCTCAAGTTTACGAAGATCTGGAGGGATGAGGGTGCCCTCAACGAGTCGGGCTGTTGAGAAATCCAGTCTTTGACAGAGGGGTACTTCTGCCATTAATAGCAACTGTTTGAATAACATTTGATATTTGAGTAAGAAAATAAGACCACGATCGAGTAGTTCTCGAATTACAGCCGGGTCGAATGAGGATTTTTTCACCTGAAGAGTCTCCTGAGGAATGGTTTATTACAAATAGTTTTCAGTGATGTGTATTAAGTGAGATATCATAGCACTTGCATACTGAATCATTCGGGATTAGGCATGGTTTACTAACATATTTAATTAACTGTTCCTTAAATGCCCTTAGCTGGTTACTTCAATGTTGTTCATTAGTGCCAAATAAGGTTACCTATAGGTACCGATAAAAGAATATGCTCCTACTCAAATGTTAAGAGTAGGAGCATAATGCAATTCAAGACTCATGTAAGTTGTCCATGCGTATCATATACAAAATCCGCATGTCATATCCATGCTGAGCGACAACCGTTTGCCATTCAGAAATCTCAAAACCTGTAACTCAGTTATAACTTGATTACTATCTTGTGGCTGTGTGATACCGAACCCTTCGGTATGGATACAATCAGAACAGAACTGTCTGGCGAGCCGCCAGTCTCAGCAAACGGCATGCCATCTGGGTTTTTCCTTGCAATTTCCCATTGTGCATGTTTGCCATCCACTGTTACAGATACTGGCTTTTTATCCATTGCATGAACCCTCACCACCCATGAACGACGCTGAATGGCACTTTTGAATGTGCCTTTGGAAGCGTTGATTAGCACCGTAATCTGTTTGCCATCGGATGAAGTAGTTTCACGAATGGGCGTAGTACGGAATTGCCCATAACGGTAGTTGTTGCTTATGGTGTCATCCTCATACAGCGAACCATCAACGGTGCCAGAAGCCGAAGGGTAGACATCCAGTGTGATTGGGTCCCAAGGTTTTTGACTGGTATAGTCCATCTGTGGTGCCAAAGGAACTATAGTACCACGTCTGATAAATATGGGAGCATGCTGAAGGGAATCGCGTACCTCGATAGTTCTAGGTCCAATCACTTTCTTGCCAGTCCACACATCTGTCCATGTACCTGGTGGGATCCACACTGCACGAGAGGATGTTCCCTGATTTCCGCCAGCTCGGGTCCATCCCAGCTTGCAAAGAGAATTACCACCTAGCTGAAGATAGTCAAGTTCAATTGAATGTGTAGAACCTGGAGTAAGGATAACGTTTGATTTGATCGAAGTGGAATCTTGTGGACCCCAATCGTCGAGTATCTTCTTACCATCAATAAAAAGCCTCACTCCATCATCGCTCTTTACAGAAAGTTCAATGCTTTCATTTGCGCCAACTGTAATATCACCTGTCCAGCGCACTGAAAAGTTGGTTTGAGGTATACCCGATGCAGGTGTGCCACCGCTCCACACAAAGTTCACATTCTTATCGGATCTTGTGACAGCAGGGGAACCAGAAAGAGTTGTGTTATTGTAATATTCACCCTGAAGTCCTGCTGATCCATCAGGTGCTTTGAGCCATGAACTGGGCACAGTATGAATTCTCGTTCCTGGTATTGGGGCAACTAGCACACCTTTACCGAGAAGATACTGGTCTGGGTTACTAGCCTCCTTGTAAGCAGGGTAATCGAAATCGCAGCGTTTGAGAATAGGTACCCCCGTCTCATAGTTGTGGTGTGCAAGCTGATACAGGAAAGGAAGCAGCCGGTAACGCATCCTGTAATACCGGCGAGTAATTGTCTCGGCTTTCGGACCAAATACCCACGGCATTCTTCTGCCGTTATAATGCACATGTACTCGAAGAATAGGGGATAGTGAACCATACTCAATCCAGCGTACATATCCATCAGGAGTAGGATCTCCATTGAAGCCGCCCAGATCTGAGCTGGTGTATGGATAGTCGGCATATACGCCTTCATCCACAGCATTTTCTATCTCGTGCTTGAGAGAAGCTGAACCAGTGATG
>JAJZFJ010000205.1 GCA_021805395.1 bacterium | reverse complement strand
GCATAGGCATTCGCATGAGAGCTGAATCAGATGTTATAGACATAGGCTGGGCATCTAATCCTAAACGTTTTGCACCATTCACAATATTCTGCAGATCACTTCCTTCTCCTGTATGATGAACTACAGCAGATACGTACCATTTACTGTAACTTTTATCCATTGACCGTAAACAGACTGCCACAGCAGCCGCGGCACATAATGGATCCAGTGCAGTTGGTTCTGGAATTCCAAGTTTTTCATGTGACAGATGATAGGAAGCACATGTATCAGCGTGTCTGTACATCATAATTGCGTTGCGTTTATCATAACCTAATAATGCAGGCTTCGCTGTGATTAATGCCATAAATCTATGCTCTGAATCGATATAAGCACCAGCTCGATATTGTGCCACAGCTAAATCAAATGCTGCCCTGCCATAAAATGGAGAGCTCTTTCCTGTTAATTTTTGAACATCTCTCAACTGCCATCTAGCCATTTCAGGCCATTCTTTTCCAATCTCCGCTTCACCAAGCAGGAGATGCAGTCTTGCCTCTTCTAAAACTGGCATTTTCTCTTTGTGCAGTCTTAACTTCCATAAATTCGTCTGGCCTTCAGGAATTGAATGAACAAATTGACCTATTGGGTCTATTAGCTCTCCTGGCCAGTCCTTGTATAGGGCTGCAATTTTGGGGTTCACAGGGTCTGTGGGTACTGCAGGAGAATGCTGGTAATAGTTAATTGTATGCCATGCTGCCTGGTCATGAGTTTTATAAGGCTTAATATGATTAATTCGTTGAGGTTTAACAACTGGATGAGCCAAAGCATTTGCTGGTGCGGCAAGTACAAATGTCCATATAGTACATGAAAGTGTAAAAATTGACATCGCCCGCATCCATAATGGATGTTTATGTAGACGTTTTTCTACATTGGCGGGGGGCATAACTTCAGATGTTTAGGTGTCTACTCTCTGGTTGCATAGCTCTTTGTTAATCTTCATTATTAAACCCTCAACTATTATATGCAAAGCACTGTAAGATGTGCTTTAGTGAAAGAAATTGGGTAATGCCAGCAGTATTATGGGTATCTTAACACACACTTCAGAAAAAGTCAAGCGATTTATGAATATTATTCAAAAGTATATGTAACTACTTATTATTCACTAAGGATATTCACTGGTAATTCTATAATTTCAAGACAAATCTTCACGCAAATATTTTTTAGAAGAATCGTATTAATCAACAATTCAGAAGACTCATACCAATTACCTTATTTATCGTTGAAAGTTCATGCTAAAGCTGTGCCCAAACTCAACGGCAGACAGTTCAAAGTTAAAGATTTTGACTTTCAGATTGATTGATTCACAATTTTGCCCGTTGGCATTTACATCATTATCAAATTGATGATTTGCCGCTAATCTTTCCCCTGGGTGCTAAATGCGTAGGCTGTTTTTTGTGTATATGCAATTCGTGGGACAAGTACAATATTGGGAAAATGGACATGGTGAAGCGAGTCTGGAAAGTGCTGTGCTTCCAGGCATAAGCCAGCATGTTGTGCATACCGGACTCCGCCTTTGCCAACAAGCGTTCCGTTCAGGAAATTGCCTGTATAGAACTGAAAACCTGGTTCATCAGTATACATTTCCATCACTCTGCCGGTGGAATTTTCTTTCACAACTGAAGCTAAACGGTATCGTCTTCCCTCACCACGTATCAGAAAATTATGGTCATATCCACCAGGCACATCACCAATCTTGTCACCAATAGTGGTAAGTGTTCTCAAATCGAACGGGGTTTTGTTCACACTTTTGATTTCGCCAGTCGGTATAAGGTGCTCGTTCACTGGTGTGTAGTGGTCGGAATTGAACATCACCTGATGGTCGAGGATATCGCCCTCACCTTTGAGGTTAAAGTAAGAATGGTTTGTGAGGTTAACAGGAGTGGGCATATCTGTTTCAGCGTTATATTTTATTTCAAGGCAGTTATCATTCCTGAGGGTATAGGAAACCGACACTTTTAATGTGCCTGGATATCCTTCTTCTCCATCTGGGCTGGTGTAGTACAGTTGAACAGAAGGACCTGCTTTGCGCTGTGATAAATGTGCTGCCCAGTTCTTCCTGCTAAAACCTTCCTTGCCACCATGCAGGTGATTTGGACCGTTGTTGATATGCAGGTTGTACTCTTTCCCCGCCATTATAAAGTGTCCATTTGCAATTCTGTTAGCTACTCGGCCTACTGTTGCACCCATATAGGGCTGGGTATCAAGATACCCTTCAAGCGTATCGAATCCTAAAACCACATCACAAAGATTACCTTCTCTATCTGGTGCAAGGAGGCTTACGAGTGTGGCACCATAAGACATAATCTTAGCTTCCATACCAGATGAGTTGCGTAAGGTATACAGCATCACTTCGTCACCCTGATGAGACGTCCCAAATCTCACAAGCTCTGACGGAGCTTTAGAGGATGAATTATTGACCAGCATTATGTATCTCTCCTGCTATTTGTAGTTTAATATAGGACTCAACCATAACTCTGCCTGCGCAATGTCCACGCCTCGCCGTTGGGCGTAGTCCTCCACCTGATCCTTTTCAATCTTGCCGACAGGGAAGTATCTGGATTGTGGATGTGCAAAATAGAATCCTGAGACACTGCTGGTTGGCAGCATCGCGCAACTTTCGGTAAGACAGATTCCTGCTTCCACCTCAGCATTCAACAGTTCAAAGATCAGTGTCTTTTCACTGTGATCCGGACATGCAGGATATCCAGGTGCGGGACGGATGCCTGTATAACGCTCACGAATCAGGTCCTCATTTGAGAGCAGTTCACTGCTGCCGTATCCCCACACTTTACGCACGATCTGATGTGTCTTTTCGGCAAAGGCTTCTGCCAGCCTGTCCGCTAATGCCTCACACATAATTGCTGAATAGTCATCCAGCTCCGCATGAAAACGTGTAACGATTTCTCGCATATTATGACCAGTTGTAACCGCAAATGCTCCTATATGGTCGTTTATGCCTGATCCAACAGGAGCTATAAAATCAGCAAGGCAGTAGTTATGCTGCTCATCTGACTTCTCGCGCTGCTGTCTCAGGAAGTGGAATCTGGTTTTCTCTACTGCTCTGCTCTCATCGCTATATACAATCACGTCATCGCCATCACTGTTTGCAGGAAACAGTCCGTAAACTCCATGGCAGGTGAACCACTGTTCATTCACAATGGATTTTAGCATTATCTGAGCCTCATTAAATACTTTTTTGGCTGCATCTCCCACAACTGCATCATCCAGAATGCCAGGATACCTTCCATGCAGCTCCCAAACATGGAAGAAAGGTGTCCAGTCAATCATATCCACCAACTTCTCAAGAGGGAAGTTATGCAGCGTGCTAACTCCGGTGAATTCAGGTGTTGGAACTTCTGTACTTGTCCAGTCGATGCTAAATTTTTTCCGTCTTGCAGCAGCAAGAGAGATGGTTCCTACTGACTGCTTCTTGTTCGCGAACTGTTCCCGAACAATCTCCTGTTCATCCCTGGTGGCATTTATAAACTCAGCGCTTGTCTGCGCATTCAACAGGTTTCCCACGACTCCAACCGCTCTGGATGCATCCAGCACATGTACCACTGGTCCACTATAGTACGGTGCAATCTTTATGGCAGTATGTGCCCTGCTGGTTGTGGCTCCTCCAATGAGAAGAGGAATGGTGAATTTTTCACGTTCCATTTCAGCGGCTACATGTGCCATCTCATCAAGGGAAGGAGTTATCAGACCGCTTAAACCAATCATGTCTGCGCCATGCTCACGTGCCGCTTTAATGATCTTATCGGAAGGAGTCATAACTCCCAGATCTATCACTTCGTAGTTATTGCAACCCAGTACCACTCCTACGATGTTTTTGCCTATATCATGTACATCGCCCTTAACAGTTGCCATGACGATCTTACCGGCGCTGCTGGTTTTTTCAGTTTTCTCTGCTTCGAGATATGGTAGAAGAATGGCAACTGCTTTCTTCATAACCCGCGCAGTTTTTACTACCTGAGGCAGGAACATTTTGCCGGCACCAAACAGATCCCCCACAACATTCATACCATCCATCAGGGGACCTTCAATCACTTTAAGAGGACGCTGATAGATCTGCAAAGCGTCCATCACATCTATGTCAATGTAGTCGGTCAATCCCTGTATCAACGAATGTTTCAGTCGCTCATCGACTGTCCCTTTTCTCCAGGCATCGTTTTTAACTGCCTGTTTTCCACCCTGTCCTTTTACGGTTTCTGCATACACCAGCAGCCGGTCGGTAGAATCTTCACGCCGATTCAGGAGAACATCCTCAACGAGTTCCTTGAGATCAGCAGGAATCTCCTCATATATTCCTAACTGGCCAGCGTTTACTATTCCCATATCCAGACCAGCCTTAATGGCGTGATACAGGAATGCAGTATGCATTGCCTCTCGCACAACATTGTTGCCTCTGAAAGAGAATGAGATATTACTCACACCTCCAGATATATAGCATCCTGGGCAACTCTGCTTGATGAGGGTTGTTGCTTCGATGAAGTCACGTGCATAGGTGTTGTGGATTTCAATTCCTGTTGCCACCGTAAGAATATTAGGATCGAAAATGATATCCTCAGCAGGGAATCCCACCTCCGTTGTAAGTATTCGGAATGCACGAGTACATATCTGCACTCTGCGTTCAACAGTATCTGCCTGGCCTAATTCATCGAATGCCATCACTATTACAGCCGCACCATAGCGCCTGATGAGCTTTGCCTGTTTAATAAACGACTCCTCACCCTCCTTGAGGCTAATGGAGTTCACAACACTCTTGCCGGGCGTACATTTGAGTCCCGCCTCAATCACACTCCAGCGGGAACTGTCTATCATAATGGGAACACGGTTTATCCCAGGCTCGCCCTGAATGAGAGTCAGGAAGGTAGTCATCGCCTGAACACCGTCCAATAGGCCCTCATCCATATTCACATCTACTATCTGAGCACCGTTATCAACCTGCTGCAAGGCTATTGACAGAGCATTCTCATAGTCTCCAGCAAGGATAAGCTTTGAAAATTTAGGTGAACCTGTTACATTTGTCCTCTCACCGATGTTCACAAAGTTGGTTTCCGGTCTCATCACAAGTGGCTGAGTTCCGCATAGTCGCAGAGTCTTATCGATTTGTGGGACCACTCTTGGTGCATAGCTTGAGACCGCATTCCTGATTGCTGCAATATGTTCAGGAGTTGTGCCACAACATCCACCTACAATATTGACCCAGCCCTTTTCAGCCCATTCCTGAATCATTGGAGCCATATCATCCGGGGTTAGGTCGTAGCCTGTCTCAGCTAGTGGGTTTGGCAGTCCAGCGTTAGGGTATGCGGACACAAAGACATCTGCTTTGCTGCTTAGCTCTTCGATGAATGGACGCATCAGGTCGGGACCAAATGCACAGTTCAAACCGACACTCAGCAGGGGTACATGTGAGATCGAGATCCACAT
>JAJZFJ010000292.1 GCA_021805395.1 bacterium | reverse complement strand
AACAGGTTTTAACTACACTAGATACCTTCTTAGTCTGTTAATCTCGTAGTGAATCCCATAAATTTCTTCATGGATGAAACAGTTAACTGAAAAAACTCGTCAAAGTGAGTGTTGGTGAATTGGTACGCAAATACAAGGAGGTTTTTCATATGGGAAGAGTACTTAGTGTTATCGTATCCATACTGTTGGCGTGGTTGGTATGGAAGCTTCTTCTGGGGATCATAGGATTTGGTGGTAGCCTGATCATGGCTATTATTTCCATCGTCCTGTTCATTTGGTTGTTCGAAGTTATCCTTGGAGCTATGAGCAGAAACAGGATTTAGATTAACCTAATCTATTCGTGTCCTGCATGAGACTGTATGTTGGTTCTTCTGACACACAATTCAGGTCTCAAACATTCAGAAGTTTTACGCCAAAAGAAGAATGGAAAGCTCTAGAAGGCTTTCTTTAGATCGCATCGTATACTGTGGTAAGTTCCCGCTCCATTCTGCTCGTGCATCCGGAAGTGTGCAAGCAGTGTGGAGCATTTCTTTTAAGTCAGTCTATACCCACATTTCTTATCCTGTTAACTCATAAATTTCTTGATGTATTCATAATTAAACATTAATGTTTTTTAATCGTGAGACAATCTAAACACCTTCTGGACGAATCTGTAAATGTAGGCGGCGATTGGATGATATAATAGTGTACATCTCTTGAGAAGCATTTATGGTGAAACCCGGTCTCAAGATTCAACGTCCCTATATGTGTTAACTTGCTGGGAAACCTCATGCATAAAGCAGACAGCCAATCCGCTTTTGTATTTCTAATGTACCTATCTATAATTTGCGTTCATTCAGAATGGTAGATGTGTAATCAACAGGTTATTGAAGCGATTTGGCTTATACATATAGATTCTGGCAGGCAGCTGAGGAATTGTAAATAATGGATATTCTGGAAAAATTCAATCGTTCTTTTGGTTCATGGTTTGAGGGACTATTCGGTTCATCTGATCCCACAAGACCTAAGGAAATCCTTCGAAGAGTGATAGCAACTGTTGAGGATAACCGAAGGCAGGGAATGAATGGTCAGATGTATGTGCCCAATTTAATCTCAATCAATTTAACTTCCTCCAGTTTAGATGAGAAAGAGGCTCTTGACGCTTTTCTTCATCCTGGAGAAATTGAGCAGGCGCTGCTCTCATATTGCAAGCAGAACAACTATCTGTTTCGAGGCAGACTTCAAGTATCTGTTGATTCTAGGGTGACTGATGCTGCAATTGAGGATGAAAGTGGAGTGAGTATCCAGATCAGTGCAAAGTTTTCAGCAGCATCTCAACCTCACCCTCAGCAAGTAGCTCCCCAGCTCGAAGAGATGACAGTAGCTGCAAACAGTATGATAGAACCTGGAACTGTTGCTGCTGTAAATGTTCCTGTTCTATCTGTTACTTCTCCAGAAAAACCTCTAGCTTCCATCCCTATCACACAGCCTGTCTTTCAGATTGGCAGGTCAATCAGATCTGGAAATACCCTTGTTCTTGATACCGATAATCAGGTTTCCAAACAGCATGCACTCATTGAGAGAACCATGAATGGGTTTACAATACGTGATCTGGGAAGCACTAACGGAATAACAGTAAATGGTGAGAAGGTTCTGAGCACAAGATTACAATCTGGTGATGTAATCGAGATGGGTCAAACCAGGATGGAATTCTATCATGATGCGGGGGGACAAACATTTAACGATCCTAAACTACCTGGAGCGTTTGGAGGTGCTGCCGCAGATATTGCAGAACAGTCCGGGTCTGGGCCATTGCCTCCGGCACGTCCACTTCGACCAGCCACATCTAAACTGCTCCTGTTGAATGGCGATAAAGTTGAACGGGAGTACATTCTGGCATCAGAGAATCTGCTCGGGCGAGGTCCCACTTGTGATGTGGTGATAAATGACCGCTCCGTGGCGATGCGGCATGCCAAACTGTTTCGCAGCGATGCAGGATTTATGCTGGAGAGACTGGATGATGCAGCACCTACTCAAATTGAAGGCATTCCTTTGCTGGCACACGTGCCAACTCTGTTACGCGATGGTGACGATTTGCGTATTGGAGAAGTAAACATGCGGTATCGACAGGGAGATTAGCTTGTGCTTGGCATTTTAAAATATTTCATGCTGCTGGTATTTGTTGTAGTGGGATTGCTTTTTGCAACCCTTATTTATCAGTATGAGCGTAAGCAATGACTACTCCTGTCTCAACCAGATCAATTAACTGTGGGTACGGTTCAGATCCTGGTAGAAAACGCAAGCACAACGAAGACAGCTATGCAGTTTTGATGAGAAATGACCTCAATGGTCTGCTGGACGGTATCCTCCTGGTGTCAGATGGTATGGGCGGTGCTGGTGGAGGAGATACTGCATCGCGCATGGTAGCACAAGGCATACCTGCAGAAGTCATTCATCAGGTTTCCTCAGGATTAACGAATTTTGAGGAGATATTAAGAGAATCAATTCTTAGCGTTAATCAACAGGTTTTCAGGGAAAGAGACAGATCCCCTAAACTGCATTCCATGGGCGCAACTTGTGTGTGCTGTCTTCTGAATGGCGATCAGATGACATATAGCAATGTTGGGGATAGCCGAATCTATCTACTGCGATCAGGAAAACTCACCCAGTTAACAGATGACCATTCGCATGTGTGGGAAGAAGTGAAAGCTGGCCGAATGAGCAGGGAGATGGCCCAGAACGCACCGATGAGGAATGTAATTACCAGAGCGATGGGTCTTGCTGATACTGTTAAGCCAGATATCGAATCGTTCACATTGCAAGAATCGGATATAGTGATGCTGTGCTCAGACGGTCTAACTACAGAGGTTCCTGAAAATGAAATAGAGCGTATATTAGCCTCTAATGGTTCTCCTCAGAGCGCCGCGAACATACTTATTCAGGCTGCACTCGCCCATGGCGGATCAGACAATGTTACTGTTGTTGTTATGCATTATGGTTATGTGTCTGAAATTGAAGTGGACGATACTTCAACGGAAAAAGAGATATTTCCCTGTGTGATGAATGGACTGAAGAAACCTGGGAATTCACGCATTAGCTGGGGAGTCACACTAACATCCATACTCTTTGTAATCGCTATAGCGTGTGCAATTGGAGTGATATTTCAAAAGTTAAAAGAGAAACCACCAGTTATTACAAAGGATACTGCCAAACCAGCGCCACCTGCACTACCAAAGCAGATCTCTTATAATTCAAAACCTGTGCTAGTTAACAAGGGACCATTTTCTCCTTTCGTGCTTCAGAATACTCCTAATGGGAATCTGATCCTTGCGAACAGTACAGGACAAATGGAGATGTTTACTCCAGGTGGAACCTCACTTGGTGCCCTGGCTCAGGGAGATCTCTATGCACCTAAGATTGAGATGAAAGGACTGACTCTGCCCGATGTTGTATTTGACAAAGCTGGAGACAGACTGCAGATAGACTGTCATGCAAAGGCGATACTGGAGATTAACCCTGCAGGGGTTCTTGTGAATTCCACGATAGGGTTGGGAATGCTTAAGCAGCCTACAAGGATATTAACATTGCCTTCGGATGGACTCTATGTTCTTGATGGTGGTCGGTTGTTGATGTTCACAGTGGATACAAAGAGGGAACAGTAGAAATGTCATTAGGTATGCTAGGCAAGTATGAAAAGCTGGATGTGCTTGGGAATGGTGCCACAGGAATTGTATACCTTGCAAAAGATACTCTTCTTAACCGTCAGGTAGCAATCAAAGAGGTGGATGTACATACTGGTGACGAATTACGCTACCTTGAAGAGGCCAGGCTGCTAGACAGGCTGCATCACCCCAACATCGTGCGAATTCATGGAGTGGATAGAATTGGCGGCAAAATCGTGATTGATATGGAGTATGTGAGAGGAAGCAATCTCCAGCAGATACTTCGTACACGTGGAAAACTTCCAATTCGGGACTCCCTGGAGATAATAGTTCAGGTGCTTGATGCGCTTACTTGCGCTCATGACCAGCATATTATTCATCGCGACATAAAACCAGGAAATATCCTCATATCTGATGACGGAAATGTGAAGTTAGCAGACTTTGGGCAGGCAGACATACTTGCAACCAATGCCTATGCTTTTGGAGCTGGTACCTATGCATATATGGCTCCAGAAGATTTTGCACCTGAAGGACGTTCGGATGCCCAGTCGGATTTATGGGCTGTAGGGGTTACACTGTATGAGATGCTCACCGGTCAGAGACCATTCTATGTTTCCAATCCCCGCAATCCATTTGCATGGAAGCAGAGCGTTGAAGAGAGCATGCCCACACCTCTAAGTGAATACATTACAGACGTACCTCAAGACCTCCAGGATGCACTTACCAAATCATTGAACCCGAATAAGGAAGACCGCTTCCAGTCTGCTTCAGAATTCAGAAGAACACTGATAAATATTCTAGATCCAGCAAGTTTTAGCTTCAGTTCAGGCCATGAGAACATGGAACGCTCGTGGGTGTCACCTCCTCCTCGCATTGTCTCGTCACAGACGATGCCTATAACTGGCGATAATCTTGTGAGAAATGGACTACAGCTTGTATCCGCTACTCCAGAGATTATTTCTCCTCCAGTACAGCCTTCAATGAACAGACTTCAGGGAGTGAATGGAAAACAGAATCTACCTACTATCAGAGTCTCTACGCAACCATCTGAAGTAGTTGTTGATCGTTTGCGATTGGGTGACAGCACTGAACGAAAAGTGAAGGTGAAACTGCGCAATGCAGATGCAAATTCTCCTGTGTTTGTAAAATATAATGCAGAATGGCTTAGTGTGACACCGGAGATTCTAACCTCTACCGATACCCTAATAGTAAGTATTGATACTGAGACCCTACAATATGAGGGATTACGGCAGACTGCTATTACCCTGGAATCGCCAAACAGCTCTGTGGTGATTCCAGTGCATGCAAATATCCTTCCTTCACGCCCTTCATTCAATATGATTGCGCACTGGTATATTCCTGCTATGGCAATGTCGATACTCCCGATGCTGATTGTTGCATTCTGTTCACCATTTCTAGGGACTGCTGAAACTGGAAGACTTGCACCAGTTGCAGCTGTGTTGAGTACGTGGCTGGCAACTCAGGTGCTGCTTATCTGTTTCGGTGTAGATAGCGGACCGGTGGAAAAGATTGCCAGCGGGGTACTTGGCATGGCCTCTCTGAGCGCATTCATCACTATGGTTTACATATCCGGCACAAAACATTCTCCGCATTTGGCAGAGGGCATAAATGTGGCAGGGACAATGGTTGTGTTGCTGATATTAACGTCGCTTCTGCAGCTATTTACATTTCGCGCATGGAAGTTCTGGCTCTTTATTTTGATATGCTCTTCCATGCTGTCGGATGGATCACTCTTCGGGATTGTTATGAGCCTGAAACATTAGGAAATCTGCTAACACGGATTTATCGTTATTATGATCAGATAACCAGGAACAGTTTGTTATCACACTTTAGATCCCTGGCTTGAGTGTGATAATATAGAATTTCCATACCAGGTAGCCACACAAACCCGTTAATAACAGAAAAAATGTGTATGCCCACACCTGTGGTTTCTTAAGATTACTGGTCTGTTTAACATTGCATACAACACATCTATTTTCATGCGGATAGACTTCTGCACCGCACCCACGGCAATATCTTTTTTTAGCGTCTGCCATTAGTCCTCCAGATTCCACTATCGGTGAATTGCAATCTATTATGATTATACGAATATGGAGGGTGAGGGGTGCTATCTTCTTGCTGAGCGGGACATGCGCGTTCTTCTTGCTTCATTCACTCTAAACACGAATGCCATCACCTCAGCTACGGCAGCATACATATCGGGAGGGATCTCACGGCCAATTTCTACCTGTCTGAAGAGGGTACGTGCCAGCGGCGGATTCTCTACTATAGGCACATCATTATACTGTGCGATTTCACGGATTTTCAATGCAATAAGATCCTGCCCTTTTGCTACCACAATGGGTGCACGCATTTTATCGGTGTCATACTTCATCGCAACGGCAAAGTGGGTAGGGTTCGTTACGATTACATCTGCAGTTGGAACAGCCTCCATCATACGTTTTCGTGCCATCTGCCGCATTTTAGCTTTCATGCGGCTCTTTAGCATGGGGTCACCTTCAGACTGTTTAAACTCCTGTCTTACTTCAGTTCTGGTCATGCGTATCGATTTTTCATAGTTATATCTCTGGAACGCATAGTCTAAAGCAGACATAACAAGGATAACGGCAATTACCCTCTGAAGCATCTGATGGACTATTTCTCCAACGAATGCCAGTCCCTCATACATTCCAGCTCTGCTGAGAAGTATGAGTCTGGTGTATCCCTGATTGATTGTGAAGTAGCAGATGTATCCAACGAGAGCGATTTTGAAGATTGTTTTGCCAAGTTCTACGGTTGAAGGCAGAGAGAACACATGCTTGAGACCCTGGAGAGGATTAAGCCGATTGAAATCTGGCCGCAAGCGTTCAAAAGCAAGTACCGGGCCGGTTTGAGCAATGCTGGCAGTCACTCCCACAAGCATGGCTACTGCCACTAGTGGCCCTACTGCCCTCACAAGAGTAAGCACCAGACTGGTCCCAATCTGGTAGCCAACAGCAGGTGTGAACACATTATAGTTGATGTGCATCCAGGTATTAACAAAAAAGTTATGAATCACAGAGGATGTGTTGCTGCCGAGGGCTGGCATGGCAAGCACCACCGCGAACATGACTGCCAGTGAGCATAGTTCCTGGGATTTAACCACCTGCCCCTTTTTGCGTGCATCGGTACGCCTTCGGGGGGTGGCAGATTCGGTTTTCTCTTCACCTTCTGCCACGGCTTATCCCGATCCTCCAAAAACTGCTGAAAGACCATTGTTTGTTCCTGTGATAATCTGGCCGACTACCAGAGCCAGCACTGGCAGCATGAGTGCCATGGTTGTAAGACCGATAATCACCTTGGCTGGCATACCCACAATGTATACATTCAGCTGAGGAGCCATCCTTGCAATTAAACCAAAGGCAAGATCGCACATCGAGAGCACAGCAAATACTGGCAGAGCCAGGCGTATACACATCACCATCATGATGGACATCATGGGAACTGCAGCCATTCCATTAAGCACCAGATGCATATTGCCATTAAGAGGGATATCTTTGAAGCTTCTGACCAGAGTAGCAATCATATAGAGAGGACCATTCATCAGCATGAATAGGGTTAATGCCAGTTGATACTGGAATGTGGAAAGAATGGATGACTGCTCGTTTGCGAATGGATTGATAAGGTTTGCGAATCCGAATCCAATTTGTGTGTCTATAAAATAGCCTGCCATATTAACTGCTGTTAGCAACAGGCGGGTTGCAAAACCAATGATGATGCCGACAACGCCATTTACCAGAACGTTAAATCCTAGTTCAAGAAGACTGGAAGGGAGGTGTACCACCGTTCTGGCAGCAATGGGAGTAATCGCTAGGCTCAGCATGAGAGCGAAGCCTGCCAGTACCTGTTTTGGCACTGTCTGATTGCCTACCACAGGTGAAGCAGTGAGAAGACCTCCTGTGCGAGCACCAACAAGCAAAAAGGCATAGAATGTTTCTGGCGAGGGCATCTCTGGGGACATGTTTAATGGAGTACCGGAAGCATGTGTGTGTACGTTTGGTGAAAATAGTTCACTAGAGAAGTAAGCATCCATGGGCCAAATATTGCCATTGCTGCAACTACTGCCAGCAGTTTAGGCACAAAGGTTAGAGTGAACTCCTGTACCTGGGTCACAGCCTGAAACAGTGAAACAAGAACACCAGCTACCAGACCAAATAGGAGAATGGGAAGAGCTAACTTCAGGGAGATAACGAGCATGGCACGACCAGCATCTAAAACAAGGCGTTCTGTCAATTTCTGTCTCCATGCAGAGAAATGTCAATAGTGCGGGCTTACATTCTCAATTCTCGGAGAATTCAAGCCAGATCTTGAGATCCATTTTAGATGGAGACAGTTTAATCCCGAACATTGAACTTACGATAAGATCCCCAGTATTGAATTTCTTGCTAATTTAGACCTTGCTCTATATGGATGTGCGGAACAGTGTTAGCGGGGTGAGTGCATAACGGTCTAAAGCGAGTGCAAGAAACAGAAGTGCAAGGTATAGCATGGAGAAGTGGAACAACCTGGAAGCTGTTTTGCGCTCTATTGAGCTGTGGAGTAAAAACACGTAACGGAGTAGAATGAGATTGAGTACGACAGCCGAAACAAAGTAGAGAATTCCTGCAAAGTTTAGAAGGAAGGGTGTAAAGGTTACAAGGATGGTCACAACCATATACCCGCCAATCTGTTTCACTGTATGCCTGTCTCCTCTCACCACGGGAAGCATGGGAATGGAAGCAGCCTCATAGTCATCCTTGATTAAAAGCGCTAGAGCCCAGAAGTGTACAGGAGTCCAGAAAAACACGATGCCAAACAGCACCCATGCCATTAACGGCAGCTGGTGCTGATCTGCAGCCCATCCGACCAGTACAGGGAAGCAGCCTGCAGCTCCTCCAATTACTATATTTCTCCACGTTCGTCTCTTGAGCAGGAGAGTATAGATCACCACATAGAAACCAAGTCCGGCTTCCGACATTAGTGCAGAGAGAATTCCACCAAATCTCCACAGAATGAGAAAGGATGATACCGCCAGGAGTGTAGCAAAGATTAGTGCGCTTCGAGTGGAGACTGTGCTGGTTACAATCGGTCGGGAAGCAGTTCGAACCATAGTCAAATCTATGTCACGATCGATAATCATATTGAATGTATTTGCGGCACCTGCAGCCATGTATCCGCCAATGGATACTGCTAGAAACAGCTCCAGAGTGACATTATGTTTGTTGCCAGCAGCAATGAACAGTGACGCCAAAGCTGTGAAAAGCAGAAGACTGATTACCCGTGGCTTTGTGAGAGCAAGATAGTCACGCCAGTTCGCGTGTATCTGTACTTTTTCCACTACCAGGCTTGAATTTGACATATTCCTGAGATACCGCCTCTTTGCCATATACAATGAAAGTGAGAAAAACCAGTGAGATCCATAAAAGATCCGCTAACAGGAGATGCGTAATCTGCATCCATATTGGTGATAAAATCACCAGGTTTAGGATACCCGTAAAGTACTGCACCACACAGAGCACCATGATGTTACGACACCAGTACTTCACTGGCTGCTGAGAGTCTGTCTTCATGATCTGCCAGGCAATAAACAAAAGATATGTGACCATGATCGTGGCGATGACAGGATGCAATACCCTGAGGTGAATCATTAGAGGTGAACTGGGTAGAAAGTCTGCCCGAAGGCCAGCCTTAAGGCTCCTTGTATGGTAGATACTATCTGCTAACCCAGCAATGCCACCACTAACTGTGAGCAGCAGGGTGCCAAGAATGGCTATTACAAGCTGCCTGGTGGTCCTTCGGGGAACGGATGCTGCATCGCCTATGGTCATACCTTCACTGGCTAATGCGGTTAGAATAATGGAAGCCAGCAAAAGCAGCGTATTCGTTAGATGGAAGCCTTCCATTACTATCCTGAAAACGGATGTGTTCTGATCCACGATTTTGAAAAGTACCAACATAGCACCAACTACGGCTTCTGAAAGTGTAAACAAAAGCACAAGCGATGCGCCTTTTCGTGCAAGATGGCCGGATGGAAAGACAATGAAGGTGGTTATAAACAGCAGGATGACAAAGAGCACATCCACACCGGTTGAGCAGCGATGGGTGAACTCAATCACTTTTGCAATTGTTTGAAATGTTGGAATAAGATGGTCACCACAGAGTGGCCAGTGGTCGCCACATCCAGCGCCAGATCCCGAAGCTCTGACTACTGTTCCGAACAGTATCACAACTACATTAAAAAACAGACAGACCCAGGAGAGAATTCTTACTGTGCCTGCATTGATAGATTTACCAGGTTGCATTTGATTTCCTACTCTATGATACTTTACCATAACTGATATAAGTTGCGGTAGATACAGTGAGTAGAGATATCAGAAATTGTTGGGCCAGCAACAGTATCTGGAACCTAACTAAGCGAGACTATGACCACTAATGCGAAGCTGTTAGTGCGCATGGATAGCGCATTCATGCTGCTTCCTGTGGCTGCATATTGTATGGATAGTGCCTGATTTGCTGGAGTGGTATTTGATTGCAGCTAGTCAGGCACGTATCGATTTTCATGAGCAATGATGTGTTATGCGGCTATGTTCCTGGCGGACTACTTCCTGCTGATTTTACCGCGGAAAGCTGTGAAGCCAAGCGCTGGGATCTCCAGAATGGCATTGCCATTTGTGAGAGCGGCGCTGCCCTGAGCTGGTATGACGTTGTGAGGGTTCTCCCAGCTGTTCACTGCTTTTGGATCAGACCCTGAGAGAGTTTCTACTCCGATAACACTTTCTACGACAGCATCCTGGAACGCGATCTCCAGGGAAACAGACTCGGTCTGGCTGCGGTTCACTACAAACACTGCCAGCTCTCCCTCCTCGGTGAGGGTGGCGGATACATCCAGGACGGGTATCTCGCTACGCTCCCCTGCAGCGTATGTTGGGCATTTCACAACAGGAGTGAGTGACTTGCCGTTGGTATGCTCTGCCATCAGCTGGACAGGGTAGTAAGTAGTTTGGGCAAGGATGCCATCCTGTCGCGTAAGCAACAGGGCAATGACGTTAACTACCTGCGCAAAGCATGCCACTTTCACCACATCTGCGCGGCGGATGAAGGCGTTCAGGTACTGGGCAACCACCAGGGCATCCTCAAGGTTATAGACCTCCTCAAGCAGATGGGGTGCCTGCGTCCACTTGCCATCCATTTCCATGTTCTTGTACCACACGTTCCATTCGTCAAATGAGAGGTAGACCTGCTTGTCAGACTTCTTAAGACCTCGCACATAGGCGAAAAGGCCTGCGTAATCCTCTATAACACGATCAATCTCCACACCTTCGGCTAAGAACCATGCTGTATCGCCGCGATGGTTTGAGCTGTAGCGGTGCGCGGACACATAGCTGACTAAATCCCAGCAGTACTCCAGGGTAATACGGTCGTAGTCGAGGTAGGTAGCCATACCCCTTCCAGATGACCCGCATGCAACCAGCTCGATGGTATCGTCCAGGCCGCGCATGATCTTGCCTGCCTGGTCGGCTCGGCGTGCATACTCTTCTGCGGGGACGTGACCTGCCTGCCATGGTCCGTCCATCTCATTGCCCAGGCACCAGACCTTGACACCATAGGGCTGGGGATGGCCGTTTTCGGCGCGTCTGTCTGCCCAGTAGGTACCCGTTGGCATATTGCAGTACTCCAGCAGGGCAGCTGCCTCTTCAGCACCTTTGGTGCCGAGATTGATTGCCATCATGGGGGTGGTGTTGGCAAGTTCACACCACTTCATGAACTCATCCGTCCCAAATGTATTAGGCTCGATGGACTTCCATGCGAAATCTGGGTGGGCAGGGCGGTTTTCACGAGGCCCGATACCATCTTTCCAATCGTAAGAGCTTACAAAATTTCCACCAGGGTAGCGCATAATCGGCATTCTTAACTTTTTAATCGCATCCAGTACATCTATTCTGAAACCGTTACTGTCTGAAAGCGGGTTGCCCGGGTCGTACATACCCTCATAGATGCATCTGCCCAGATGCTCTGCAAAACCGCCAAAAATTCTTTTGTCTACTTCGCCTGCATTATACAGGGTGTCGAAATGCACTGTTGCCTTCATAAATCTTGCTGCCTCCAATGGTGTTGATAAACTGGGTATCAGACAGTTATGTTCAACGTTACTTGCCTAATATCCTCTTGCAGTATGAAGATGCGATAGTTATCTAACTCCGACAGCACGCCAACTGAACCCGTGCTTGAGGCGGTAATTACAGCACTTCAATGGTATATGCGCTATATATTGCGAGAAGTGAATATAATATCTGCCGTTTATTGATGCCACAAGAGTCGTACAGGAGAGTGCAAATATGGCAATTTAACATTCTCATATTTGATAATATTTACCAGGTGGAGCATCAAGATTGAGATCCTTCCGATCACTCACCAGCGGGCCAAGCCGCCCGCAGGCATATTTGCTGAAAAGGAGTCGATATGAATATTCTAATGGTTCTAACATCCCACGATCAACTAGGCAGTACAGGGGAGAAGACAGGTTTCTGGCTAGAAGAGTTCGCAGCACCTTACTACGTGTTCAAAGACGCAGGAGCTGCCGTTACGCTGGCGTCTCCTCACGGTGGTCAGCCACCTTTAGACCCTAAGAGCGACGACCCAACGGCTCAGACCGATTCTACACGACGATTTAAAGAGGACACCGAAGCACAAACTGCACTCGCACACACTATAAAGCTGGGTGAAGTGTCTCCTCATGATTACGATGGACTTTTCTATCCTGGTGGTCATGGTCCCCTGTGGGACCTGGTGGAAAGCCCTGCTTCAATAGCGCTGATTGAGACCATGCTTAGAGCCAGCAAGCCTATGGCATTCGTCTGCCATGCCCCGGCAGTTTTGCGACATATCAAAATATCTCATGGGGCACCTCTTGTCCAGGGCAAATCAGTAACGGGGTTTTCAAACACCGAGGAGCAGGCAATGGGATTGACGGATGTAGTGCCATTCCTTGTGGAAGATATGCTGCGGCATCATGGGGCTAACTACTTTAAAGGACCAGATTGGCAGCCATTCATACTAACCGATCACCTTTTGATTACAGGGCAGAACCCCGCTTCATCGGCACCAGCTGCAGTTGCACTTTTGGAGAAGGTCCGCCAGCATGCAGAACAGTTAGGAGCAGTATAATTACATGAAGGTTGTTGATTGATAGTTTGTTAAAATTCAGCCTGGGTGCATGGCATCCCAGGTTGAATTCGATATTTTCAATGGGTTCATTGGAAGATCATTCACTTCGTATATTGTCTAAATATGTTAATTTAGTTTCTGACATTCATTATATGCAGCTGAAGCATTTTTGAAGTGAACCGATATCAAGTATATGATGCGGAACATCTAGCAGTCTATGTCTAAGGCGCGTTTATAAAGAAGGCATTAATATTACTGTAATTGCAGATTTTTAGGCACTAGAGGTTTTGCAGGCACACCAACTACAGTTTGTCCTGGTTCCACCGGTTTTTTTACAACAGCATTGGCTCCCACCTGTGCAGACGCACCAATTTCCAGCCCCGAATCTGGCGATGGGATGATGCAGGCTCCTGCTCCGATCACAACATCATCACCTATCACTACCCTGTGGGGTGATCCCACCCAGGTCTCTGCCGCAATTGTTACGTGCTGAAAAATACGTACCCTGTGACCCAGTGTAACATTGGGATGGATAACAACACCAAGACCGTAATGCTCGAGAATAATGTCCCGTTCGATAACTGCCTGATAGGGGAGAACTGCGTGATACACAAGATAGTTAACGGTTTTTAACAGCTTGGCGAACAAAGTCAGTTTCCGCTGGTGCAGCTTGCAGCTCCAGTACCATAAAACTTCTGGTTTCACGCCGGGCGAGCCAGTCTTCGTTTCACTGGTAATACCTCTCTCAATTTCACATATTCTCTTTCTGTTGAGCCAATAGTAAACCAGAGAATAAGCATAATAGAGTAGTTATCTCCATTGAGCCAACCCATCAGAAGCGCACAGCCGAATCCCAATGTAGCGAGAGAACTGAGACTGCGGCTATCCTTCCAGGTAATGAGAGCAATTTTGAAAACATTGTAAATAAGCAGAAGGAACAGGATTCCGCCTACCGGTCCACAGGAAAGGAAGATATTACTTACATCTGCCTCACTTTGAGAAGTTGTTCCACCAAATTTTGAAGCTGCCAGAGTGGATGCCCCAAGACCGTCTCCCAATGGGTTTTTGAAACCATGCACGATTCCATACACGATCTCTCCACCATGCGCATTTGCCGTTGACTTTTTGCTATTTGTTGGATTTAAAAGTCCCTCAGTCTGATGGTTGATGTTCTGTGCCTGATCTGAATTGATTGCAAGCGACTGGGCATGGTGAAGAACCCAAACCAAACCAATCAGGCCAAGAATGCCTATCCATACGAGACGTGGTATCCAGACTTTAGGATTTTTAGCCTGAACTGCAAGGATTACAAAAATACCAAGAATCATCTCGACAACAGGTCCACGTTCTCCTGTATAGAGCATTGCCGTGAAAAAGAGAGGAAGGAGTATGATTGCAAACCGCTGCCCCTTCAAAAATAGAACCATTGATGCCATTGCAGCAAGTGATAAAAACGTGCAGTACTCCGTTGTGGATGTAAAGAATGAAAATTCACGAATTGTTCCGTTTACACCATAAAAGGCTTGGGTACCAGATTTACTCAGCCAATCCATCTCCCATGAAGTAAATCCGATGATTGTCTGCTTAATTCCATAGAGTGCTCCTATGATTCCCATGACAACCACAGCCCAGCAAAACGTTTTCATAATGCTGTCAGTCCCTAATTTTCGTCCTACCACAGACCAGAAGAGAGGGGTGATATAGAAAAGTGCACCTGCAAAACCTACTGCAATTCCACCCTGTTTGGGATTGAATATCTCGACCAGCATGATTATGATGAGCCACAATCTCATTTTTGCTACTTTGTTGTCGAACTTGAGCTGATGTGTAAACGCCATCTCCATTACGCAGTACAGTGTAAATAACGGAATGACAGCAAGGAGTGGATCTGAGTGAATGATCCCAAAGTAGAGCATGAGATAACGACGAACCAGAGCGAGTGGAGCGATATACAGAAGTGCAAGAAGTGGGAGGATTTTAGAATTACGAAACAGGATTAAAACGATGAGGGCTGTGAATGCTAGTGCCAGTCTGAGAGGCATTGGATGCAGCATTGTATTATAATGCAGTGCGAATACGCTAAGTAACAGAGTGGCTACCATTAACATCAGCCAGCCTCGTACAGATTTAGTGCTCTGTTTCCTGCCCAGACCTGGGAGGGTGACTGCATTCAGCTGATAATTCGACAGCAACTCATTTTCTGGCATACTCATTCCTGTGTTTTACCTTTATGTTCAGATATTCTAATCAGTATTATGTACTCTTGACATTAGCGGATCAATAATTAAACTATTGTATCATTATTCCCTATTTCTTATCAAAACAGGGGTATTTACTGAATTCAATCTAATACAGTCAGTCTATTTTTGTTCGGAATGATGTGTGAAACAGCTTAATGACGCCGATAGAAACTGATTATTAATTTTAAAATGCAGCACCCAGGATACTTCCGGAGTGCTGCATTGCAGGTTAGACTACGCTTACTTCAAAGTAACCAGTGTAGTAGTTGTAGTTGATGTAACTGGTATCTGCTTTATCCAGTTAGACGATGGCAGAATGTTCTGACCAAAGTTTGCCAACTGCGTAATTAATGTTGGGTTTACTCCTACCTGAGATAGAATAGGAATCTCTCCCCAGAGTCCACTGTACCAGTTGGCAGCCATATATCCTGAAGGTACAGTTGAAGAAGAAATCCCTTCATATTGATAGTACTGCTGTTGAGTGTAGGAGGTTGCCCTCTGTAACCAGACAGGAAGCAGAGCATTCATCAGGCTGGTGAAGGTTGGTATCTCTCCATTCCAGAGCACTAAAGGCGGCCAGCTGAAGATGTTCAGCAAATTATCCTGGTAGTCTGGTTTCCAGCCTCCCCAATCCTGGCTTGAAATGGAGCCATCGAAATTTCGCATTGCAAGCAGGAAACCTTCGGTTAAACGCATCGGCTGTGCTGGTGCTCCATCGGCATACATTGAAGAAACAACTCCTGGATAGTATCCCCAGTCAATTGGATTGTTGCCACCAGGATTGTTATCACCGGAGTCAACACTTACCTGCACCTGATACCAGGCACTGCTCAAGTAGGTATCTCCCAAAGCACTTCCGGTAAGCATCCCTAGAGGAATGAAAAGTCGATGTGGGCTCATTCCAAAAGGCATAGAATCGTACCAGTTGAGCTTACTTGTAGGGTAAGCAAGGAAATGTTCCTGCTCGATCTGCCATGTGTGAACTACGACCCATTGTGCTAACGCATAGGTTTCCTGTGCTGTTTGTGGTGTGAAGGCAGCATTTGGCCCATTTGCATTGATAGTCTGCAAAAGTGGTGCAACATTATTAAACCAGTTTTGTACTCCACCACCACCTGTGTTGTTGGAAGGCACCCATAGATCCTGAGCACGGTTTACCCACTCCTGATAGAGCTGTGAGTTATGAAAAGCAGTTGCTCCGAAAGTGGTCTCAGGGGCTACTCCCGGAAGCCACTGGTCCCAGTTGAGGAACGGTAGCGACACAGGAACATTTCTAGGATTTAACTGATTTGGACCGGGTGTTGCCAATGTCTGCACAGCAGTCTCTGTGATTCCGTTTGGAAACAGATAGGGCAGTTCCTGGCTATCACTGCTCAATACAGACTGCCAGCCAGCCCCTGCAGCCCATTGTGTACCGCTGCTGGATGACAGGCCAACGCCTGGCTGGAAAGGTGGATTCCAGGGGCGACCATTCACACTTCCCTCCGTTGCAGGCAGTGAATGGATATAGTCAGCGATTTGTGCAGCCTGCTGCCAGCTAAGCCCATGATACATGGCCCTGTATATAATGGACTGTGGATCGTAGTTAAAGTATTTGAGATCCTGGCCATCACTGGTATGACAGGAGGCACATGGTGGATCTGTAGGTTCTCCTGTTACTGGATTGATAAGCTGGGCAGTATTCCACAGCACTTGTCCAGCTGCTGCATCAGCCGCGTCTGTTAGTGGCGGAATATACTGTGTGGGTGAGAGAAAGTTGAACTCACTGGCAGGAATTGCCATGGTGCCATCTGCTCTGATGAAATTGAGAGAGATGATGCGGTAGGTGTTGCATCTGCCGGTTGGATCAGGTTTATTGAATCTGAACATTAAATAGGACCGGGCTGGTACGACACTACCGGAAATTAGCGGTACATTAACTGTGAGGGTTGTTACCTGACCCCCAATATTTCCATATCCACTACCTGCTCCAACGGTTGTGCAGGTGTTGTTATCCAGGGCAATCCATCCATTTTTAGGAACATAAACTGCCACTTCATCCGCATATTCAATATTGTTCACTGTAAGCTGAAGTGTGGTGATTGGACTTGTATCCGTCGATGCGGGAATGGTGATAGAAGAACCTGTTGTCGATTGGCTACCCCACTTGTTGCACGCACATTCAATTGGCATTAGAATCGAAGGTGTAGTTTGAGCGCTTGCCTTAGTGGCCATAAAAAGCGCTGAGATTACGAGTAACGCTGCGGATAATCGCGCGTTGCTGAGTCTGAAAACAGAACTCATTCTTGTTAGAACCTCCATTTTTGGGGCGGGTAGTTCACAAGCATCGTAAAAATCAACCCAATGTTGTATGCATTGTGCCCTCACGCCTTATCGCATTTAGCTTCGGCATAAACAATGTGCTCACATACTCGTATAACTGCTGTAGAACGGTTAGGGGAAGAGTGAAGAGACAAAATACTACGAGGAATAACAGGATGCGAAAAAGTATAGAAAGATAGAAAAGCAGATGCTTTCTTAGCCAGAAAGCATCTGCTTTAATCGCCGTTCGTATGATAACTGCTTTAGAGAGTCGAATTAACTAAACAATGACTCGATTTACTGATTAGCCCAATCGGCATTGGGGAAGACAGCTTTGCCAAAACTGGCTAGCTGAGTCAACAAACTCTGATCAACCCCAGCCTGACGGAGGATTGGAATAGCGCCCCATATGCCGCTATACCAGTTCTGTCCCATGTATGAAGTAGGCATATCCGTAGGAGAAACCCCTTCAAAGGTATAGTAATCCAGCGCGGTATAGCTGTTTGCTCTCTGGAGCCATACAGGAATGAGAGCATCCATTACTTGTGAGAATGATGTGAGATTGCCATTCCATAACGCGAGCGGAGGCCATCCGAGCACATTCACAAGACTGTCTGCCTGTTTGGGCAGCCATCCACCCCAGTTTTGAGCGGAGATAGGGCCATCAAAGTTTCGCATTGCAATCAGAAAGCCCTCGGTTAGTCTATACGGCTGTGCAGGGCCCCCTTCGGAATAGAGGTGATCTATTACACCAGGATAGTAACCCCAATCTATAGGAGCATTACCACCCGGATGATCATCCCCCGAATCGACACTCACCTGAATCTGGTACCATGCACTCCCAAGATACAGATCGCCAAGTGCACTGCCAGTTAACATACCCGATGGGATGTTGAGCGAATGAGGACTCAGTCCGAAGGGGATGTTGTTGTACCAGTTGAGTTTGCTGGAAGGATATGCCTGGAAATGCTCCTGTTCGATTTGCCATGTGTGAACTACAATCCATTGAGATAGAGCGTATGCCTGCTCAGAATTAGTCTGGTTAAATGAGGTTTGTGGCCCAGATGCGTTAATGGTCTGCAGTAGTGGCTGTTCATTTGCTGTCCAGTAATCAATACCCCCTCCGCCGGTGTTATTGGAAGGAATCCACAGTGCTGACGATCTGTTAAGCCACATCTGGTACAGCTTGGAATTTTGAAATGTCGAAACACCAAATATATCTTGCGGAGCTTCTTTAGGTAACCACTGATCCCATGTGAGGAGTGGTAAAGAGATGGGTATGTTCCTTGGGTTTAGCTCATTAGGTCCAGGTGTGGCGAGTGTCTGAACAGCTGCTTGTGTGATGCCATTCGGAAAAAGATATGAAGCTTCCTCAGCGTCATTATCCAACACAGCGGAATTACCAGCTCCTGCAGACCATTGAAATGGAGTGCTAGAGGATAAACCAGGACCAGGCTGGAAAGGTGGATTCCATGGTCTGCCGTTCACACTTCCATCTGAGGCAGGAAGACTTCTGATGTATGACGCGATCTGTTCTCCCTGAAGTTGTGTCAATCCGTGGAACTCTGATCTTGCAATTATATCCTGATTTGAAAAATTGAAGAATTTAAGATCCACTCCATCAGATGCATGGCAGTCATCACAGTGTGCCTGTAGATTGTGGTTGTTTGGTCCGAAGCTGCTTTTGAGTGCTGCACTCTGCCATAGCTTCAAACCTTCTGCAATATCTGCTGCATCATTAAGAGGGGGTGTCCAAGTAGATGGATCTTCCTGGTACCTGGCCATTTCATCTGCAACAGGAAAGCTGTTTGTATCCGTAAACCAAAGCTCCAGCACTCTAAATCCGCTGCAGTTGCCATCACTGTGGTCGAATCTGAATGAAACGGTGTTGTTGCCTGTTTTCACCAATCCGGCAGGCAGGGGCACATGCAGAGTTAGGTTCACAACAGGTGAACCTATTCCACCATAGTCTGACCCAGCACCAAAGGCAGTTGCGGTACTATTATTTAAAGATATCCATGCACCGTTGTTAACCTGAAGATCAACTTCATTTGGATATTCTATATTATTAATTTGTACATCAATTCCAGCAACTGCAGGAGCACTTTCAGGTAGAGTAAGCACTACAGACTGGCTGGTACCTGGTGCTCCTACCACCTCAATAGGTAAGTCTATTGCATTGCAACGTCCTGAAATCCATGTAAATACAATAATTAGTAGTATTGGTAGAATTTGAGGGTGACGTCCATATCTGTCTACCATGAAGATAATCTCCGTAAGTCTGGAAACGCTCGGCAGCTGGTACGACTGTTTGATAGGGAGCTGTTTTGACTTTTGTAAGTAGTTGTCGTAGATGAGATGAAAGACTCGGCATGAGTAGATCGAGTCTCACGATTTATTGAAAAGTATAGCACAATATGTTTCCTGTAGCACAGTCTCGAGTTTATTTCTATCTTAGATAGTGCAAGAGGCACAGTATAGCCGTAAATAGAGTTGAGGAGTGTACGCTGTAAGAATGAATTTGTATATTGCAACGAAGAATATCTTCCTTGTGTTTCATGGAGTTCGTTCATTGCAGGATATCATCATAAGTAAATCGAAAAACCGAATCCAATAACTTACAATTAGTTACTAGACGAGAGGTTTAAACTTAGATGAGTATTTCATAACACGAATTCGTGTTTCGTATTCTTACAAAGAAGTTTGTAACATGCTGCGCTCTAATATTCACAATTTACAGCCAGGTTGCTAAAACCGACACTGGAAATGATTTCAAGTATGTCACAAATTGACGTAAGAACAAAATCTAATCAGTTTATGATGATGTTGTTCTTAATCCAGACTATCTTATTCTGCTTAATCCGGTTCAGGCAACCACATTAAGTATAGGTATAAACCGGTATTTTCTACAGGGTAAATAGTGGGCTAGGGGCAATTATACCACGAAATGTCCGATATGTATATATAGATTATAAAGGTAATTTAGGGGATACAGGCAGTTTGCCCATCTTTGTTACATACTAATATTGATTGTGCTGGCATAAAATAATCTATAAATTGTTTGAATTTATTCAACAGTAACAATGAATATTAGCATTCAATCAAAACCACAGTAAAGAGTTTATTAAAAGACCAAATAAACTCGAAAACATATTTTATGTGTGCATGATTAGATGCTTTAATTCAGTATTACGATTAACACATCTTTGATCTGTTAATATTAAGAATAGTATTGGTAGAGTTCAGTTTGGTTCATATTTTTGAAACTCCTTTTTAAGCTGTTTCCACTTTCGATATGTAGAATACTTTAAAGGTTTTCGGTGAGTAAAGATGTTCCAGGAATGAAGTAGTATCTCTTTTATGAGCCACTGTACACCTCCTTTATCTGAGAATCCATAATGCTTTTGAGGGACTTTTCGCCATCTTATGTAGTCGATAACTCTGTATGGCACCGTACACATCATCATGGGGAAGGGTTCATTGTACATAGCATCGAGAATTGAGTTACGTGCATTATATCTTAGATGATTTTTTTCATTGCGTCCCCGAGTATCATGAGAATGAAACACATATGAATCAGGTAGATACACCACACTATATCCAATATCTAGCATCCGCTTGCACACATCTATCTCTTCTCTAAAGAAGTAGAATTCTTCTCTATACTTACCAGTCTTAAGAAATGCTTCTTTTCTAATAAGATGACCATATCCGTAGTAGTTGGAAATATAACACTCTTCGGTCATTTTTGAAGGCTGCATGAAATCAGGCTTCCTGGTTCCGTCATCATTGTAGTGTGCAAGTGCGATCGCACCAATTGTTTTATCTTTTTGAATTGTACGAATTGCTACATCAAGTTTGCCGTCAGGGGCAAGATAAGCATCGTCATCCAGGCTGAGAATAATAGGAGCCAGAGCATCTGAGTTTAACTGGTTTCTGGTAGGAATGTATCCAAGGTTTGTTGCGTTCCTTTTAAAAATAACGGGAAAAGGATAGTTATCTGGTAAAGCTGATTTGATATAGGGTTCAAGCGGTTGTGTTGAGCAGTCATCAGTTAATCTGACTTCAACTTTAAAGGGGGATAAGTGGGTTAAAGATAAAATTGCGCGGAGGGCAACATCAGGGCGGTTATGTGCTGAAATCGCAACAGTTAAATCAAAATCTGAATCAGTATTTATCGTTGGACTCATGTGGCACTTACATTCTTTCTTTTGTGTCGGTAATCGGTGAACTTCGATAATCAACTGTAAATGACAAGATTGAGTTGATCAGATGGTACGCTATGAGTCTGTGCTCCAGATTAAATTACGAGATAGATGTATGGTTTTATCCTATGGCTCATAATAAATTTCCATAGAGATCTCATTCCGCAAAGATGAGCGTTACTTGGGTACATATTTCATTCACGTCAAGTTTGCGATAATCTGATTTCACACACTGGTGCGCTCATAAACTGCTAAGATGCATTAACTTTTGATAGCATTTGTGCGATAATCGCTATCATGTGTAATGTTTGGTAATTTTGATATTGGGGTTATGGTTTTATCACATTATTATGTGAGTTGGAATTTAGGAATGGTTCCTCAAAAATCTTGAAGAATCCATAACCAAACAGAAGTGCTCCACCAATCATCATTATGTAATATAGTATATCATAACTGGTTGGCAAATTCAGTAGTTTTATTCCCTGTGAAACGAGTCCTATACTGAATGTGTGGGTGAGATAGAGGCTATAGGAAAATAGACCTACGAATGAAAGAGCCTTTAGCGGTTTAATTGAGGATATTCGACTGTCATATGGATGTGCTACATAAAGCAGAACGGCAAATATGAGTGCAAATGGAAACTGACTGGAAATTGTTTGACCCACATGTCCC